>JBOEGA010000043.1:0-55662 GCA_050633205.1 Methyloligellaceae bacterium
TCCTGAACCCGGTAAATCATAAATATTATCAGGCCTTCCGGTTACACTGAAAGGAAAAATGTACTAGACTGTTCTTGAGGACCATATCAATGGTCCTTTTTTTTTACCAGTGAAAGGGTGCAGATAACTATGAGATATATTTTAATATCCTTCCTGTTCTTGATTTTTGCAACAACACATAGCTTTGCAGAAAGCAAATGTGGAAAAGTTACAATTTCTGATATGAACTGGAACTCGGCAACTTTAATTGCNNAATGTTGATAAGTTTATTTTAACTCATGGCTACGGATGTAAGGTTGATCTGGTACCTGGTGATACTGTGCCAACCGGAACGTCCATGACTGAAAAAGGTGAGCCTGACATTGCCCCGGAAATGTGGACAAGCTCACACAAGGCTGCCTTTGAAAGAGGCGTAAAGGAAAAACGCCTGCGCCTGATAGGCAAACCTTTGTCTGAAGGTGGAATTGAAGGTTTCTGGGTTCCCAAATATATGGTTGATAAAGATCCTTCTCTGGCAACAATCAAGGGTGTGATTGCCAATGCAAAGCTTTTCAAAAACCCTGAAGACCCATCACGTTCTGCCATCATGGGCTGCCCTTCCGGATGGGGATGTCAGATCTCCACTACAAATCTGTATAAAGCCCTGGAGCTGAAAAAAGCAGGCTTTGATCTGATTGATCCTGGTTCATCTGCAGGCCTTGCCGGATCTATTTCAAGAGCTTATGAGCGCAAAAAGCCCTGGCTTGGTTATTACTGGGGACCAACAGCTATTCTCGGTAAATATGAAATGGTTATGGTGGACTTTGGTTCTGGCATAGATGAAAAGCACTATATTAACTGTATTCTGAAAACCGATTGTAAAGACCCCAAAGTCACTATGATCCCCAGAGCACCTGTTCAGACTGTCGTAACAGAAAAATTTGCATCCAGATCCCCTGACGCAATCGAATATCTTGGTAAGCGCAGTTTCAAGCATGATGAAATCAATGAAGTCCTCGCATGGATGAAAGATAATCAGGCTGANNACCATCATGGAGCATTTTCTCAAAAAATATGAGAACATCTGGACAAAATGGGTTTCTGATGATGTGACAAAAAAAGTTAAACAGGCTCTTGCAAAACTGTAATACTTGAAGGAGCTTGAAATGGCTGAAGCATCATGGCTGACTGACTTTCCCAAAATGGATAGGGCAGATTTACTCGCTATACGTAAGTCACTGGATAGTGCCTATCTGGAATTTTCCAGAGCCTATGGAGATATAATAGAAGCGTTCTTCGACCCTCTGTTATTCTTTCTGGTCTGGTTCGAAAAACTGTTGCTTCAGACACCGTGGTGGCTGGTCATCCTGGCCATCACAATACTGGCCTATGCAGCGAGCAGATCATGGAAGCTCTGCATCGGAATTATTATCGCGTTATTTCTGATTGGTTATTTTGGTATGTGGGAAAATACCATGCGAACCATGAGCATAACCATTGTCTGTACTCTGCTGTCTATTCTGGTCGGGGTCCCGATAGGTATCCTTATGTCCCGCTCTNNATGCAGACCATGCCGGCATTTGTATATCTTATCCCGGTTGTAATGCTCCTGGGGATCGGTAAAGTACCCGGAGTTATAGCAATTGTAATTTATGCAATTCCACCAGTCATTCGCCTCACTAATCTGGGTATCAGGCTCGTTGATAAAGATACTCTGGAAGCTGCCGCCGCTTTTGGTGCCAGCCGTATGCAGAGGTTGACCAGTATTCAGTTACCCCTCGCAATGCCAAATATTATGGCCGGAATAAATCAGACAATTATGATGGCACTGGCTATGGTTGTTATCGCATCCATGATAGGCGTGAAGGGCCTGGGGCAACCTGTCTTAAAGTCGATTACCAATCAGTATTTTACTCTCGGGCTGTTTAACGGTCTGGCTATTGTTGCTTTGGCAATAATTTTTGATCGCGTATCTCAGGCATATGCGAAAAGATCACGTAGACATATAGAGGGAAGCGCAAATGGCTGATTCATATATCAGTGTAAAGAATCTATACAAGGTTTTTGGTAAAACCCCTCAGAAAATAATGCCTGTAGTGAAACAGGGACTATCAAAAGATGAGATCTTTGAGCAGACAGACCATGTCGTTGGTTTAAAAGACATAAATCTTGATATTGAAAAGGGTAAGATATTTGTAATCATGGGCTTGTCTGGATCAGGCAAGTCAACTCTGATCCGGCACTTTAACCGTCTGATCGACCCAACAGAAGGCAGTATTGTTGTCGATGGTCAGAATGTCATGGACCTTTCGATAAAAGAGCTGGAACAGTTCCGCAGAAATAAAATGTCTATGGTGTTTCAGCGCTTTGGTTTGCTGCCCCATAAAACAGTCATCGATAATGTTGCCTACGGTCTCGCAGTTCAGGGCATCGATAAAAAAGCACGAAATGAAAAAGCTGCACACTGGCTGGATATTGTCGGCCTTAAAGGGTACGAAAACCAGTATCCCAGCCAGTTATCAGGTGGACAGCAACAGCGGGTAGGGTTAGCGCGTGCGTTATGTACTGACGCAGATATTCTGCTTATGGATGAGGCATTCTCAGCTCTTGACCCGTTAATCAGAAGTGAAATGCAGGATCAGCTCATTGAGTTGCAGGATACACTCCAGAAAACAATAATATTCATTACTCATGATCTTGATGAAGCATTGAGAATGGGCGACCGTATTGCAATATTAAAAGATGGTGTACTGGTTCAGGAAGGTGCCCCGGAAGAAATTCTGCTGTCGCCAGCTAATGATTATGTTCGTGCTTTCGTAAGGGATGTCAATCGGGCCAGAGCACTGACCGTTGAAAATGTAATGAAACCTCCGGTCTGCCGTATAACCAGTGAAACCATTGACGGTGCACTGGAACAGATGAGCAAACAGACCGGAGATTACGGTTATTATATCAATGAAGATGGTTATCAGGGCGTCGTATCTCAGGAATCTCTTACAACTGCTGCCGAGGATAAGTCTGTAACTCTGGTCAGTGACATAAAACTGGAGGATGTCCCCTCAATATCTCCCGATGCTTTGCTGGAGGAAATACTCCCCGAGACACTGGACTCAAACTTCCCACTCCCGGTCGTAGACCAGAAAGGAGACCTGCAGGGACAACTTTCAAGGTCCTCCCTGGCAGAAGCCCTGGGGGAAGGAGAGACTTTATCCGAGGATACCAATGGGAAAATACCTCAACCTTCCTGAGAGCCTTGAATAGACAATAATGAAACCAACCCTGCCAGGTGCGTGCTTGTGCTTGCGCTGGATCAGGCCTTGGAACAGTGTATAAAGTTGCGCTTCTTTTCAGATAGTGCACCTTCATCCACCACCGCAGCCACCTCCTCCTCCGCAACCACTGCCACATCCGCTACTGCCACTGCTACAGCCACTGCTACCACCACCGCCACAGCCATTGCCACCCTTGCTTTTCACATTCGCCAGAAAGAAAATTAAAAGCACAAGGAACACAATAATAAGAATACCGGTGATCACCTGTGACCGCGTCAGCTCAAAACCAAAAACCGTACATCCGGCAAGTGTGAAAGTGGCAGCAGATAAAAATGCCAGCCGGGAAGGAAAAGCAAAAAACCGCTTCGGAACCAGCCAGTTCTTCGAAACATCAACACGCTTCATATAGGCTGCTTTCCCAAAACGTATATCAGAAGCAGGCCAGATATCCGAAGGAGGTCTGTGACCAAACTCTCTTTCATAAAACGCCAGAGTTTGTTCGTATTGACGCTCATACTTTTTATCTTCGTCTGAGCCACCCTGTGTTGGGTCATGATGCAGAGGTTTTCTTAAAACATCCGTACAAAATCTGTCCCAGTAACTGCGCGTATAGGTCAGATGCAGATGCCAGACCTGATCAACCTCATCCGAAGGGGTAACAGCCTGCCCCGAAACACAGGCCAGATAGGCAAACTTCTTATATTCCTCCACTGCACGCTCCGCAAAGCGAACACTCCAGCCATTCTCTCTGGCAAGCCGCTTTGCAAAAGTAAGCCTCGTATCCTCACCATCAAAACTGAATTTCTGTATGCGGTTCCATAATTCAGAATGTTTCTGGTCCATAATAAAATAGCCTTGTCAAAAATAGTTTATCTCATATGTCAAAATCACTCCAAACATCTCAGATCATAATTACCAAATTATGTTCTTGCAAATAATGTTCGCTTTTTGTTCTTGACTATCTGCATATGTTCAGGCATGTCAGTAGTTTATGAGTACATACCGGAAAATACAGAATTGGCAGCAACCCTTTGCCCCGATACAACAGCTGAAATGGCTGTTTTTCGACCTGAACAGCTATTTCGCCAGCGTCGAGCAGCAGGAAAACCCGGAACTGTTCGGCCAGCCTGTAGCCGTAGTTCCCATGATGACAGACAGCACATGCGCCATTGCAGCAAGCTACGAAGCCAAAGCCTATGGCATAAAGACAGGCACAAAAATCTTTAAGGCCAAAACCCTGTGTCCTCAGCTGAAATGCGTTCAGGCCCGCCATGATATCTATGTGGACTATCATCACCGCATTTTTGAAGAGCTGGAAAACCACACCCACGTAACCCGCGTCTGTTCCATAGATGAAGCCGCCTGTATGCTCATGGGCGATGAATGCATCCGGGAAAATGCCATCGACCTCGCTCTTCGCATAAAAGAAGGCCTCTGCAACAATATCGGCCTCGCAATCACCTGCTCAATCGGCATCGCACCCAACGCATTTCTCGCAAAAATCGCCACCGATATGCAAAAGCCGGATGGTCTGGTCGTGCTGGAACCGGGTGCTTATAAAGAGCGTCTCTTCGAAATGGAATTGAGAGACCTGCCAGGCATCAACACAAGAATGGAAGCCAGACTGAACCTTGCACGTATTTTCACCGTAGAGCAGTTCTGGAACCTCGATCCCAAACACGCCCGGCAGATCTGGCATAATGTCGAAGGCGAGCGGTTCTGGTACAGGCTGCACGGCTATGAAATCCCTCATCTTGAAACTCATAAAAGCGTCGTAGGTCACAGCCGCGTACTCGATCCGGCCTTAAGGCACCCGGATGATGCTATTGGCATAGCCCGCCAGCTAACCGTAAAAGCAGCGGCCAGACTGCGTCGCTATGAAATGTACGGACGGCAATTCTGCCTGAGCGTTAAAAGTGTGGACCGCATTAAATGGTCCGGTAAACGCAGTTTCTCTCCGGCTCAGGATAACTTTACATTTGTCAGGGCTCTTGAAGAAATGTGGGCAGAAATGGTCTCGGACCTGCGTAAGAAAAAACTGCAAAAACTCTCAATCACCATATATGATCTCTACGAAAAACAGGACATCACCCTTGACCTCTTTGAAAAAGCAGAGCCTGACCAGGAGCTGAATACAACCCTTTCTTCATCTATGGATCGGCTGAATAAGCGCTACGGTGTAAATACAGTAAGCATGGGCTCCTGCCCTAAAACAAGCGGCGGATATGTCGGCACAAAAATAGCATTCGCACGCATTCCTGAAAAAGAGGAGTTTTTGGAATAACTGCTACCCTCTATAGACAGCAATCAGGAGCGCCCCGATAATACAAAGCAAAAGAGCAAAATCAGGTGGCGCTGTCAGGGTTTACCGATAAAGAGAAAAAGAGTTTTATCGGTCTTATGAGCAAAGCGATTGAGGCAATGAAGAATGAATAGCCCCTCTAACTCGCCCCAAATGCATCATGATATCTCACCACCCCTTTAGGTGCAGGTGGTACAAAAACAAGCCGCTGAAAATACTCGGCCGGAGCACCCTCAAATCTCAAATCAGGGTCACAAACAAAATCAAAACGCTTGTAATAATCAGGGCTGCCAAGCAGAACACATCCTTTGGCTCCCTGATCTTTCAACCTTTGTAGCCCATCAATAATGAGAGCCTGCCCAATGCCTTTCCCCTGAAGTTCCGGCCAGACGGACACTGGACCAAGGCCGTACCATCCATCCTGGTTGTCGTTAATGCTGACAGGTGAAAAGGCAATATGGCCAATGATCTTTTCATTCTCAATCGCTACCAGAGAAAGAAACAGCGCGTTTTCAGTGCGCAAAGCATCAATAATAGCTGCTTCAGTCTGGTTACTGAACGGCATATCTTTAAATGCTGCTCTTGTTAGCTTTCCAATAATATCAATATCACTGGAAAGCTCTGGACGTAGCATCATACTTCTTGATCCGCTATTAAAAAGAACAGGTTCTGTGACCTAACCAGATCGTTGCGATCCGCGTCTCTGGACCGATGATCCGGTAAACCCGGAACTTCCCTTAATGCTCCGTACAGCACTGGATTTAGCGTCAAATTTCCCCGGAGGAATAGCTTTCACTTCCTTTTGTTCATCTTTGGTCGCGGGTTTCACAGCTTTGGCTGCAGCTCTCGCTTTTGCCCTCTCACGGGCTCGTGCTTTTGTCATAATTGGTCGCCTTTCTACAAAACAGAATGAGAAAGATGGCATTCACCCCTCTTTGGAAACACCATAACATGCTTGATATAGGGATGATACCCACATCACCCGGTCTTGCGCTCCGGTGGGTGCTTTTCAAATGCAAGGACCGCATCAATAAAGGGCTCCGGCACTGGCAGCGGTTTTTTCGTTTCAGGGTCACCGCTGACATAAACCATGTCGACATCACACAACAATTCATCACCTCTGAATATTGCAGCAGTAATTGTCATGCTTGTTCGGCCGATTTTTGAAACACGGGCCCCGAGTTCCAGCTCATCATCAAACATGGCTGATCCACGAAAGTTAATTTCAGTATGAACAGCAAAAGTATCCGCCCCATATTTAAGAAGCGCAGCAGGATAAGGAAAGCCAATAGCCCTCATATATTCCGTAAAAACAATATCCACATACACCAGATAATTAGGATTAAACACAATCCCCTGCGGATCAACCTCTGACCAGCGCACCCGTAGTTTATGAAAAAAACTGAAACCTTCTTTGGATATGGTTTCCATCTATATCGCCTCTTGTTAGGAATATCCCGGTTTCCCGGAATTTTGATAAACAATTATAAGGAATTTAAAACAGGGGTAAAGTTCAATAATTATACGTTCTGGTCGAACCGGTTATTGCTTATTGACAGGCATTGCCTGCAACACGACATAATTTTGACAATTATTGAAATAATATCAAATAACAATAATATATTTCTTTAATATGGTGACTAGTAATGCCTGGTTTGAAAGCGCTTTCGGCAGAGGAAGTTTTGTCGATAATCAAGGGTAAAGGTATCAGCAGGTTAGATCCGTTATTTTCTAATTGCAAAAAATACAAAGATACTCTGATACCAGACTTGATTAAATTATCAACGCATACAGATCTGACCGTACGCTATAATACAATATCCGTCTGGGGGGAACTGGATCCAAACGGTGCAATTGGTGCACTGTTATCTTTTATTCGTGATGTAGAAAAAACACTGAGCGATGGAAATGCCGTAGATATAGACATTGGGCCTCTTTATCAAAAAAAGACTGAAGCAATTCGGATATTAGCTACAGCCACTCATTGGGAGGTAGATAATGATAGGGAGCAGGCGGAAGAAATATTATGGCCTATCATGCAGCAATACAGTCACTCTTTTCGTTTCGCTGAAATACTGACTATATTCTCAGTTGCTGAAATTCCTGAACTCTCTAAAAAGCTTCATGCTTTCATAAAACAGACTGAAGGAGAACAGTACGCCAATATTGTGGAGGCGATGCTTTTAACCATAAAAGACCCCGAGGTGGAAAAAATGGCAGAGCAGCTCCTGTTAAGCCAGGACACAGAATGCTCACTGAAGCTGAAAGAAACTTCTTATAAAGCTTGGGGATTGCTTAATGCCTATATTTTGGCACGGCCAGAACCTTTCTCTCCCGACATCATATCGACCCTGATTGATATCATGCGGAAAATTATGATGCATAAAATAAATGATAGTCAATTTATAGACATTCTCGGAAAACTGCCTGCCAATCTGTTCATACATCCTCAACATCAACAGGTGCTTGAGGAGTTCGCTGGACTGAATGATAAGAACCTGAATACTCATGTCCCTTTAGAGAAGTTGGCCTGCATTTCTCCTCAGAATGCTGCCTCAATAACTATCGAATATATTAAAAACAATAATAAAGATACATATGCAGGATTAATATTGAAGCGTGTAGTAGAGATATTAAATATACAAAAAACATCGGAAGCTACTGAGGCATTAATTGAGATAAAAACCTGCCTCACAGAGGTTCAGAAACAACACCCAGATTTGCTTGCAACAACGTTCAACCGCTCTCTGTTTTATTTGGATTTATTTGTAGAGCTGGATTTGCCGCATAAAAAGGAATTGGAAATGGCAACCCCTTACTTAATGCCTGATCGCAGATTGAAGTTACATTGCAAGAGCAATAATATAACAGCTCAATATATTATTGATGGTTTAAAGCAATGCGGAATACTCTCTGCTGATGCAACAAAAGGCATAAATGAATTTCAGACAAAATGGAAAAATAATGAAATGTCATATTATGCCATTAGGGAACTGATAGAGGCTAACTGCAGCTTTTACCTTACAGATGGTGAGGCTGGAGAATTTCCTGTCAATTATGCACGCTTCCTGACTGATCTTGAAGTTATTTCAAATGGTGTTTTTAACGTTTCCAGCTTCTGCCAGAATTGGGAGGGAGAAGACCCAAAAGTTTATAGATTTGAAATTTCTTTTAAATCAGAAACTTTAGCATTTGAAATACCATCAAGTAACGACTGGTATACCCCTGAGCCATTTATTATGCAGCTGAATAGCCTGCTAAAAAATGAAGGAATGGAAGAGCGGTTCTTTAGTCTTTATACAGGAGATCAGAGCATTTCCTTCACATTTGCCCGTGGAAAACAGTTTCTGGATTTCGCTCAAAAAATCCATTTCCCCATCAATGCAGATGAAAAGCCAGACAGAATGCCAAAAGAAGAATATCAATACCTCTACCCACTATCAATTGATGGCTTTTCCTGCAATTACCTCCGGCTGGGTTTTTAAATTGTCGCAACCGTTTGATATGTATTTTAGAGATATGTTAAAAATTATTGCGGCAAATCTTCTGACTTGTTAGTTATGGTACTCACGTTTGCAATTTTAACCGTTTTTGCAGCTATATGGTTATTTCCTTCAAACCGAAGCTGCTTTGAGACCTTTTATATCTGTCGGTTTGCGCATGCGCTGACGCTTCCCATTCAATAACCATCCAATCACAGTATATCTGACAAACAGGTGATAGGTCATAGCTGTTATTGCCAGCGTCAGGGCTGTTACAATTACAAACTTCAACCAGAGGGACATGTCTAGCGGGGCCAGAAGGGTCTGAATAAACAGAACAATTGGCAGATGGCTAATATAAATCCAGTAGCTTGCATCTGACATATAACGCATTCCCTCGTTACTGAAATTCAGAAAACGTTGCCCAAGTCCCAGTATTATAAACACCAGATACAGTTTCAGGAACGAGAACAGGAATGCACCTGTATAATGTGGCAGAATACTCTCTTCTGTTTCAAGGTTTGAAAATTTGACATAGACCTGAACACAGAACAGTATTGCAGCTACAACAGATAGCTTCCAGATATGGGCATTGATAATCTGTATGAAATCCTGCTGTTTGAAAATATGCCACCCGATAAGGAAAAAAGCTCCATAATAAAGGTAAGGCCAGAGTTCCGGCAGCAGATCAGTCGGGGCACTCATATGCTCGTTCGCCAGCATATAACCGGGAACGATAATCAATGGTAACATCACCAGAGTCCATGATGAGGAGAATATACTGTGTCTTGCCCTTGCTATAAACGGGTGCCTGATATACTGGAGCACTGCAGCAATTACGCAGAATTCAAAAAGATATCTTAAAAACCATAAATGGAACAGTGATGTGCTTGCGGCCTCTTCTTCCCCTTGTGAGACAACAATATAGACAAAAAATGAGTGCTTCAGATAGCCTAACGCCAGATAACCGATGCCGTTCAGCGCATAATAGGTCACAACTGAAAATAGGATAAGTGGCATCAGCAGGCGGATTATCCTGTTTCCGATAAATGACTGGACACTTCTTCTCTCCAGCAACAGGCTGGCAAAAAATCCTGATATCAGAAAGAACAGTGGCATCCGGAAATCATGGCTGAGTATCCTGAAAACCGATAGTATATCTGTGCTCGGAATATGTCTGATAAACCATTCATATTGAACCTGGGTAGAATAGCCCGCTGCAGAATGATAAAATACGCCAAGGATCATCGCCAGTGCCCGTAAATGATCCATGTAATGTATGCGCTGCCCCTTTAAATGCAAAGGCATCAGGTTGACTCCATCTTAATACGCATTTCTATTTAATTATCGTTTTTAGTGATTTCGTACATGTATTATAAGCGCAAATTAGACAGTTTATTTTTTACAGAGAATATTATGATAACCAGGCCGTCAGCTTCGTAAATATAGGTTGCAGGCGCATATATACCCGTTCTGAAAGAAGCGCAAGCGGAAAGTGAAGGTTTATGATTGGGGCGGGGTAGGATGATATAAATGGTTGATATAATACGGCTAAACCCATGACGCTGGCGTTTTCCCTGCCAGACTTGTGATTATCCGTATTTTCTGGGTTTTGCAGCACTATAAACCCGATATAGCAGATACAGAACTATCACGCCTCTGGTATAGTTCAACAAAATCGAACAAAAGTCTAAACCAGCACACACTTGACGACACGTCTTCAGTTATAGCTAATGATCTGATTGGTATTTAACGACCTCTGCGAAGGATATATGAATATGGCTCCCGAACCCGTAACTGACCCGTCAATACTTGGATTTGATGCTGACAGGCTGAACAGGATAAACGATTGGATGGCTCGTAATGAGCGGATCGGGCGCATTGCAGGCTCCTCCATGCTTCTGGCAAAGCAGGGCAAGGTTGCACATATGGCATTTTCCGGGCAGACATCAGTAGAGCGCCAGTCAGATTATGTGCGGGATACAATTGTGCGTATCTATTCAATGACTAAGCCAGTCACTTCCGTCGCTCTTATGCAGCTGGTCGAACGCGGTCTGTTGCACCTGGATATACCCGTCAGTGAGTTTTTTCCTGAATTCAGCTCCTGTATGGCACTGGTCGAAGGGGCGACGACACGTGATCAGGTAGTTGCTGCTCCATCACCAACCATTCAGCAGTTGCTGACCCACTCAAGCGGCCTGAGCTATGCCTTTAATCCGGGACTGGCCGCAGAGTGTTATGCTCAGGAAAGCATCAGTTTCAATCCCGGTGCAGGAGCCTTACAGCCCATGATAAAACGGGTCGCTGAAATGCCTCTGTCCTTCCAGCCGGGACAACGCTGGGAATACTCAGTCGGTATAGATGTTATCGGCGGTGTAATTGAAAAAGTAACCGGAAAGACTCTCGACCGGTATTTCTCTGAGGAAATATTTGGACCACTCGGAATGACTGACACGTCCTTCTCAATTTCACCGGATAAAGTTGACCGCTTTGCCGATTGCTATGGAAAAACTGAGGGAAATTCTTTCGCACGAAACGATGATGCGCAAAACAGCGCATTTCGTGAAGGAGAAGTCGCCATGCACTCAGGCGGCGGAGGTCTGCTGTCAACCCTTGATGACTATTTCAGATTTGCTGAAATGTTGCGCCTCGGCGGAGCATTGGGCGAAGAACGCCTTCTGTCCCCGCGCACAGTCGCATTTATGCGCCAGAACCATCTGCCCGGTGACATAGCCTCAATGGGCCCGGCTTCATTCGCAGAAATGCCAATGAGCGGAATGGGTTTCGGAATAGGCGGCTCTGTCTTGCTAAACCCGGCACGTTCAGGAATTATCGGGTCCGTAGGGGACTTTAGCTGGGGCGGTATGGCCAGCACTTTCTTCTGGGTCGACCCGGAAGAACAGCTAACAGGCATCTTCTTCACACAGTTGACACCATCCAGCAGCTACCCGCTCCGGGCCGAATTGAAGGCTCTTGTTCATGGTGCGCTTGTTGGGTGATAGCATGCCTGATGCGGGGCAGTCTTGGGAGTGCACAAGTGTTATCCCTGATCTGTTCCGCAGTATCTTTCAACAATTTGTGCAGTTAATCGGTTTGTTTTCTGGGATACAATGAATTATCATTTTTCAGTTTAGTATAGGGTAAGCAAAAGCTGATGGAGACTCTAATGTACAGAATCATCTTTCTGGTATTTATTTTTATAAGTATTCCGGCAAAAGCAAGCGATCTGCCAATTTTTGATGCTCATGTACATTACAGTCATGATGCTGTTGAACAACTGCCCCCTGATCAGGCCGCTGCCCTGTTAAAAAAAGCAGGTGTCCGCAAGGCACTTGTTTCCAGTTCAGATGATAAGGGGACACAGGAATTACTAAAGGCTGCTCCGGACATTATTGTCCCCGCCCTCAGGCCTTACCGGCGCCGGGGCGAAATCAGCACCTGGATGCATGATCCGTCTGTAATCGAATATCTTGAGACCAATCTCAAAAAACACACATATCATGCAATTGGTGAATTTCATGCCTACGGAAAGGATATCGAGACAAAAGTCATACAGCGCATGATTGCCCTTGCAAAGCAATATGACCTCCTTCTCCATGCACATTCCGATGCTGACGCAGTAAACCGTATTTTCAAATCCTATCCTGAGGCGCGTGTTCTATGGGCGCATTCCGGATTTGATCAACCTGAAAAAATTCGTGAGATGCTGAAAAAACACAAGAACCTGTGGTGTGACCTTGCCTTCCGCAACGACCATGCGACTGTGTCTTCTAAAGGAGCTGTAATCCCGCCGGAATGGCGCGCCCTGTTTGAGGAGTTTCCCGACCGGTTTATGGTTGGTACTGATACATTTGCCCCGGAGCGCTGGCATTATGTAGGTGAACATGCCAGCTACTCAAGGTCCTGGTTGAAACAATTGCCAAAGGAGGTTGCCCACAATATCGCCTATCGTAACGCAGAAGCCATGCTGATAAAATTAGGGAAATCGGAAAAGAAATAATGCTGATATCTCGCCTGATGCTTTTGGTGCTCTTGATACTGTTTACGGGCATTACTTCCCCGCAGGCAGCTGTTGCATGTGAATTGCCAAAAGACTGGATGCGTATGAAAACAGCCGCTACGCCGCAAAATAATAAGGTACCGCATGAGGTAAGTGCAGCTCTCAGGATTATTCCGAAGACAATAAAAGTCGGGGAACCTTTCTCGGTTGAGGTCATCATATGCGGCCTGGCATATGATGCAGTTGACCGCACTTCCATTGATGCATCAATGCCGGCACATAAACATGGGATGAATTATCGCCCCGTAGTGAAAAAGCTCAGGAATAACATTTTTCGTGGAGAGAACATGCTGTTTCATATGCCGGGAGTATGGCGTATAGATTTTGCAGCCTTTCAGAACGGCAAAACATCCCGCCTGATGCTTGAGGTTGATGTGAAATGATTTGGCGCAGTGTTATATTATTTTTTGCAGTTTCCGCAATATTATTCACCGGATCAAAAGAGAGCGTTGGAAGTGAGCCCAGGTCATCAAACAAACTGGTTCTGACACCTGCGCAAATAGAGAAGATAATAAAACACGGCCCCTGGCCACCAGCTCTGAAGCCTGACCCGGCTAATCGGTTTTCCGGAAATAAAAAAGCAATTGAATTAGGGCGTCGCCTGTTCTTCGATAAGCGCCTGTCCATCAGTGCGAATATAAGTTGCGCAACCTGTCACAACCCGAAGACCGGATGGACTGATAGCCTTGCAAGAGGCAGGGGCATTAACCTGCTGGATCGCAATACGCAATCTATAGTCAATGCCCGTTTCAATCGTTGGTTCGGCTGGGGAGGGAGTAACGATAATCTATGGGCACAAAGTATTCGCCCGATCATTGATAGCAGTGAAATGGGCGGAACTGCAGATCATCTGTCTAAAGTGATTGCAGGTGATAAAGATCTGAACAGTTTATACACAGAGCTGTCCGGACATCCGGCCAAAGAGCAAAGCAGTGATGTTGTGATAGTCAATATAGGTAAGATACTGGCAACATTTCAGGAAACCATTGTAAGCCCTGTGACCTCCTTTGATAAATTCCGTGATGCACTGGAAGCAAAGGACCTGCAGCAAGCCTCAGCCTACCCTGAAGCCGCACAGCGTGGAGCTGCAATATTTGTGGGTAAGGGGCGATGCAGTATTTGCCACGCAGGACCACTTTTCACGAGCGGAGAATTTCATAATATCGGTATTTCCTATTTTGTAGAAAAAGGCAGGGTGGACCCTGGAAGACATTCGGGAATAACCAAACTCAGGTCCAGCCCCTGGACACTTGCAGGCCAATATAGTGACGATCCGGAAAAGAGCGGCGCATGGGCCAGCCAGCAGGTATTATCTCTGCACCGCAACTTCGGAGAGTTCCGAATTCCTTCATTACGCAACCTGACAGGCACAGCCCCATATATGCATAACGGATCACTGGAGACATTGGAGGATGTTGTTAGTCACTACTCCGAAATCAATCTGGATCGCCTCCATGCGGACGGGGAGCAGATTCTAAAACCCCTGAACCTGTCCCAAAGAGAAGTTGCAGATCTGGTTACCTTCCTGAAAACCCTGTCGCCAAAGTAGAATTCCCTGCACAAACCCTCAAATCATCCGCCCCCGGTCAGCCCAGTAAGGCTCCCGCAGCTTCCGTTTAAAAATCTTGCCACTATCCTCCCGGGGAAGGCTATCAACAATCTTGACCACCCTGGGAACCTTGAATTTACTGATATGCCTTCCAAGCTCATCCCTGATCGCATCCGCATCAAGGTCAGCACCATCCATCAACTCAATATAGGCACAGATCGTTTCGCCAAATTCCTCATGGGGGATACCAAACACAGCACAGTCTTTAATGCCTGAAATCGTAACAAGTGCTGCTTCAATCTCGGCCGGATAAATATTCACACCACCGGAAATAATCATATCCCGCTTGCGGTCACATAAATACAGAAAACCCTCTTCATCCAGATAACCGACATCACCAACAGTCACAAGCTCACCACGCCCGATACCACGCCGCTTCTCATCATCTCCGATATAGGTAAAATCCGGATTGTTCCAGGAGCGCGCATAAATATCGCCAATCTCTCCCGGCCCGAGCTCATTGCCATCATCATCATAAATCTTCACTGCAGCATTAGGCAGAGCTTTGCCAACACTCCCTGGCTTTCTAAGCGCACCCTCAGAAGTATTCAGCGCAACCAAACCCGTTTCTGTAGAACCGTAATATTCATTAATCACCGGCCCCCACCATTTAATCATTTCCTTTTTAACTTCAAGCGGGCAGGGCGCTGCACCATGAATAACTGACGTCAGGGAAGACACATCATAACGCTCCCGAACCTCTCGTGGCAGCTTCAGTAACCGGACAAACATGGTCGGCACAATATGCATATGCGTCACCCGGTATTGCTCAATCAGTGCCAGCATCTCCTCTGCATCGAACCTTGGCTGCAGAACAACGCTGGAACCAATCCCAACTGCAAGCGAAGCATAGCTGTTAGGCGCTGAATGATACATCGGCCCGTTCATAAGCACGACTTTTTCCCCCGGTGTATCCAGCCCGTAAGGCATAGTGCGTTTGTTGAGATTGACTGGTGTCCTGGAGATCTCCCGGCGAACTCCTTTAGGGTGCCCGGTCGTACCAGACGTATAAATAACAGCAAAACTGGTCGCATCCGCAGGGTCAGTGATTGGTGAATATCCTCCAAGCCATTCATACCATTGAAAAACCTCACCCGAAGGTTTCACCCAGTCTGAAATCCTGTATGCCTCACAAAGCTCCTCAGGCGTTGGAACCACAAGAACCTTTAATCCCTCCGGCAATCCTTCTTCAATCTGGGAATACAGATCCTCATGAACCACAAGCGCCTTCGCTCCGCAGTCCCTCAGAATATACCCGGCCTCCTCGGCAGTAGAATGCCAGTTAATGGGAACAGGAAAAATTCCGGCCATCTTCGCACCGGATGAGGCTTCAAAAAACGCAAAATCATTCCGCAAAAACAGGGCAATACAATCCCCTTCAACAACACCCATAGCCCGGAAACCGGAGGCCGCCCGTGAGGCCCGCTCATTCAGATCCCCAACAGAAATCTCCCTGTTCCCAGACCAGATTGTCGCCTGCCTGGAATTTTTAATTGTGGTGTGGTTTGCAATGTCAGAATGAGCCATAATACCTGCTGCGTTGTTGATTTTTACACATAGGGATTATGGAGAATTCTGGTTGGAAGTTAAAGCATTTTGTTCAGAGCAGGCAAAACCCTTTAAAACTGTGGCATCCGGATAATCATCGGCCCGACAATAGCCAGCACAGTCACCCAGCATACAAATGCCAGTCCATAAGCTATTGCAACAGTCTGGCGCTCAACACGTATGATCTCGGGCCATATCCAGATCGGAAAAACCAGAAACATGAATATTGCCGCAAACTGTACTACAATCCCGATGAGCTGCGGAATTCCTGTTGCATATATCGGGAGTATCAACCCCACCACAATAAAACACATCGAAATAAGTGTACCCAGCAAGCTCCAGGCATTTAGATAAAAGAAATAGCCTGTGGCAAACCGAACAGAAATCTTCTTGGTGGAAAATAACCAGATCAGCACGCCAAGCCCATACATCACACCAAGTGCAAGCAGGTCCATAATTGTACTGTCAACAAATGAGATACCTGTAAAAGCCGTTGCGTCAAGATACCCTTCCTTTTTGGCCCATTGCGAAAAACGGTAAAAATCAGAGCTGATCGCTCCCGCCTGAACCCCAAGATAAAGAAATATCGGAAACAGAAAATTATTAATCCCGATTGCAAGTGCAGAAAACTTCACTGGCCCCAGATATTTATCACCATCCTTCTCGTAATTAATATCAAACAGGTTTGGCTGTCTGGATAACACCAGCTCATAATAATGGCTAAAGAACTGTTTGGGCGTAAGCACAATCGCCTGCAAAGTCGGAAGGAAGCGAGGCAGGTGCAGTAAATCTGTAATATTTGAAAAGCGGTTCATTAACTTACCCCAAAAAAACAATATACCTTGCAAAGCATGGAGCTGTGTCATTTTTAGGGTTTCTATTCAGGTTTAGTCGATCATTGGTGGTTTATGACTATAAGGAAATAATGAAAGTTGGCAGCACTTAATCGGTTTTGTGTTTAAGCCACTTCTTGTAGCTCATTAACCATTCAGGCCTGTTTTTACTTATATACTCTAAGGCAGCATCAGTTCCTTCAGTTTTATAAATATCACCTACAATACTTTTATACTTTTCAATATAACCCTGAGATTCCATAGAAGGCCATTCGCGAAGTAGTACTTCTATTTTAGGTAGCTGAGAAATATATGAGCGAAATTTATTTGCTATAGATATTATTTCATCGTCTCCGTTACCTGAATAAAATGAGAAAACTGTATCAATTAAATCATCTGGGTCGGGAGTGATGTATTTTTTCTCGATATACTCACTGATCAGTTCTTTATAGGATGGCTTTATACGTGGGCTGATAAGAACAAGCCATAAGCCCCAGCCTCTGGTCTTCCCGCTGACGAGATAATCACTAAGAAGTTTGTCGTCCAATGCACAGGTTCCACGATAACATTCATAAAAAAACTCCAGCTTCTCATATTGCACAGCAGGATATTGATCCATGTATTTTGAATAAACATCAATATCCTCTATCTGTCGTTGAATAAAGCGCAGGCAGCTTTTGTGGTTTCTGAATGCCCTGTATCGTAAACCTTTTGGCAGGCACTCTCCCCAGTCCTGGTAATTATAAGAAAAACCTTCCATGATACTTTTATTCCTTTTGTAGTTTTCGTCCTTTCAGCTTTGAAGTGCAATGAAAATGGGTCAGCTCAACGCGCGCGGGTACAAACCATAATGCATCGCCCCGTCAATAATTGTCTCTGTAATTAGGTGGTTAAGTGACTTTAACTCCTCACTTGGCATCAGGAGATCTGGTACCTGTACAACCGTCATGCCAGCACTGACAGCAGACCGCACACCGTTTTCTGAGTCTTCAAATGCAATGCATTTCTCAGGAGAAACAGAAAGTGTTGCCGCAGCAGTCAGGTATATCTCGGGAGCAGGTTTTCCGTCACTGACCTGATCCCCTCCAGTAACCGTTTGGAAGAAACCAAAAAGCTCTGCATTCTCCAAATGTCTCTTGGCACTCTCATATCGACTTGAGGTTGCAACTGCACAAGGCAGGTTTTCTTGATTTAAGTGGCATAACAGATCTTTCACCCCAGCTTTTACCGGAGCACCATTAGCCGTACGACCTCTGAAAATATCAATCCATAAAGTCTCAAATGCTTCCAAAGAAATTTGATCTTCCAGAAAGCCCTCTAGAAGAATCCGGCTCTTCTTTTTATCAAGCCCTATCAGCCGATCAAAGAAAGAAGGGTCTTTGTTGATAGAGAAATGTCCGCATGTGTCTATAAAGGCCTTCTTGTGAACCAGTTCAGTATCAAGCAGCAGACCATCCATATCAAATATAGCAGCATCGAAATTCNNATCATATACCTATGGTTTCTGGTAGGTTGCTCTGAGTATAAGCATAAAGTCATGACGAAAATATGTGCAAAAGAAAGTAAATTTTAAATGCAATTTTTGAGAAAGCATACTTCCCCTTCATCCTGCGTTCAGGAAACTATCGCTATAGTAAAATCATAAATTCGATTAGCAGTATGGAATCAGGAAAGGGAAAATTGAAATGTATGAGTTTGTGTCCGGATATGCAGTGCCCCTGACTCTGTTTGTTTCACTTTTCCTTGGTTTATTAGTTTATGCTTACTACACTTATGAGCAGTCTGGTGCATCTATTGAAAAGAACTACACAATCAGAAATTTTGTAGAAGATATGATTGAAGCACCAGAGCAGAAAAAAGTTTCAGGTGAACATATCGAATCACTGCAAAAGGAAATGAGCAGATTGGAAAAGAAAATTTCTTCTCTGAAAAATATCAAATCCAAAGCAGAAGCAGCAACACTCCAGAACGAAATAAATCTGATCCACAGAAAAATTGCCAGCATCTATAGCAGCCCGGTAGTTTAAACGAATATAGAGAGCGAGTGATACTGCATACCACTCGCTCCACCAGTTTTAATATCTCGACCTCACCCACGTGCAGCGGTTCGGATTATAAAAAACCGCAGGCCCTTCACAAATTGTTAAGCGTCCGGTACAGCTGACCCTGAAACGCTCACCGGGAAGAACCCGTCTTGGTGTCCCGCGACACCAGCATCTCAGTCTCATTGAATAGGTAGGCTCTCTCTGAACCAGAAACCTCTCTCTGCGTTGAAACAGATGTACTTTTCGCCTCAACTTCCTTTGTGCACTCCTCGCAACGTTACCGATGGAAACGCTGTTTAAATTCAGACCACTGGCAGAAGCACTCACCCTGTAAGGCTCAAGGCACCTGTCATAGGCAGCACTCCCTGATATCATCAGAACAGTACCTGCTATAAATACTGACACAAACCTGAAAATATTTCTGATTTTCATATGAATTCTCACCACAAAAATAAACATATACAGGTTCATACTATCTCATAAAACTGTGTCAGCTTTTCCTGTAAAATTTCCTTCCTGCCTTTTTCTCACCTTCTGTAGTATATTGGCCCCAATGAGGAGACCACTATATGAAACTGTTTGAGTGTAACTGCTGCAGCCAGCTTGTTTATTTTGAAAACACAACCTGTGAACGGTGCGAACATCGCCTCGGATTTTATCCTGAGAAATTTCAACTCTTAACTCTTGTGCCTAAAGAAGATCACTGGAAAGCTTTGAATGGCAGTGATAAAAAGTTCCGTTTCTGTGCAAATGAAGAATATGATGCCTGTAACTGGCTGATAGATGCGGATGAAGACAGTGAGTATTGCGAAGCATGTCGCTTTAACCGCACTGTGCCGGATCTTGGTGACGCCGAGAAACTTCATCTCTGGAGGAAAATAGAAATTGCCAAGCACCGTCTCATATACAGCCTTATGAAATTCAGGTTGCCACTCATCGATAAGGATCAGGATCCGAAAAAAGGTCTGGCCTTTGACTTTCTCGCCGATACCGAAGACCGAAAAATTATGAGCGGCCACGCCAACGGTCTTATCACACTCAATATCGCTGAAGCAGATTCTGTTGACCGCGAAAAAGCCCGCACTTCAATGGATGAATCCTACCGGACACTGCTCGGCCATTTCCGTCATGAAATTGCTCACTATTATTGGGATGTTCTTGTCTCTAACCAGAAATGGCTTGATCCCTTCCACAAACTGTTCGGCGATGAAACAGCAGACTACAAGGAAGCACTGGAAGCCCATTATAAAAACGGACCACCTGCAGACTGGAACAACCGCTTTGTCAGTGCTTATGCCAGCAGCCACCCATGGGAAGATTGGGCCGAGAGCTGGGCACACTATCTTCACCTTATCGACACCCTCGAAACAGCCCACGCATTTGGCTTGCGCATCCGGCCGCGCGTAGGAGATGAAGAGCATCAGGGCACAGCAGACTTCGACCCCTACCACAGAAAAGACTTCGACGAACTGATCGACGCCTGGCTTCCTCTCACCTACGCAGTCAATAGCTTAAACCGAAGCATGGGCCAGCCGGACCTGTACCCCTTCGTGCTTCCTCCCGAAGTCATGGAAAAAATGCGCTTTATCCACCGCCTTATTCGAGAAGTAGGAGTTGCATAAGACAAAATACAGGCTTCAGGTTATATTATAGCGAAGCCTGTTATTTTTTGGAACTGGGAGTGCTTTAATTGCTTATGCATGTACATGCTGCTAGAGTAATCTTTAGGGTAGCCTGCTGGTAATGAATAGAGTTCACTATAAACACGCAAATACTACCGGAGATCTTGTGTCTGATAATTAATCAAAACAAGATTATTTTTTGAGTTCATGAGTAATTATCGAGCAACTGCTAAACATTTTTAGCGAAAATGTTGCAGCACAGCAAAATATGTCTTTTTCAATCCGTAATTTTTTTTTATGCTAACGCGCAGTGAGTGGTAACCATTGGTTGAGTGGTAGATACGATGCAAAAGTTGAAAAGTGTACTGGAGCGAAATATTGAATTAGAACGTCAGAAACTTTACAAACAGCAGCAATATCAGGCCAGTCAGAGCCAGGAATTATTAAATCGCTTTTATAATGAAGTTGGTAGCATTCAGAAAATCTTTGAAGACCAGAATCCTCTTTATGACTTCTACCTCATTGCCGAAATCACTGACGAATATAGCTACCAGATCCGTTTATGTACCGTAAGAAGCATCACAGTTAAACAACCGGAAAAAGAAACTGAATATTACTATCGTGGCCACGTCGTTAAAAAATCCTCTCCCGAAGAACACAAGACAGAATGTATTTCAGAAATGCACGCCAGATGGATTGCTGGCCAGAATAGCTGGGCAATTATTCAGAATAACAGGACAGGATATAGTGAACAGCAATATGATATAATAGTGAGCAGAAACGATCTGCTGCGGGATTTTCTGAATCTCACTGTTAAAGACATAGCAAAATTGCTTGAAGATGAAGCAAACAGTATGACCTACTAACTTGGGAGCAGCCCCTTATTCAGTTCACTTGAAAGAAGGCTCCGTAACGACCTTGATCGCAACGCAGCCATCTTGTTTTTAGACGTACATATTATTGCATCGGTTATTTTTCAATAATATTAAGCCCCAGCTTATCCAGGCCCTTCAATCCGGCACTCTCAGCACGCTTTTTATCAACATATAGATATGCTGTCTTGGAGGTTAGTACATTGATGGGTAAATCGCCGGCATTTTCTCCTGAAAGGATTTTGTGAGCCAGTTCAGCAACCGCTTCACCACGTTCTTTATAATCCGCAGCCACAGCAATTGTTGCCCCCTTGCCTATATACTTGTTCAAGGCACCAAGAACAATAACTGAAGGGTCCAGTTTTCCAAGAAGGTCTTTTGCTTTGGCAACATAGGAAGAGTGCGCCGCTATATAGACTGCATCCAGTTTTTTTGCCTCTTCAGAAGCATTGGATACCAATTCTGAAAAATTAGGTGCATCAGGTATAACTCTGAAAACTTTCAGTGTAATCCCTTTTTCTTTGGTAAGTGATTTAAACCTGTCCAGAAGTGCTGGTGTGTTTTTTTCCCTGGGGTCAATCCATATACCAATAGCCTTAAGTTGCTTGATTTTTGACAACACCTCAAGCTGCGTATCAATATTCACCAGTAATTTCGCACCAGTGAGGTTGTTGCCTGGTTTTTCTATGGAACCCGCAACTTTCGAACCAACTGGAGTTGAAACCATATTAAATACCAGAGGCTTTTTTTCTTTTACATAGCCTTTGACAAGCCTTGTAGCAGTTGTACCAAACGTATAAACAAGGTCTACCTTGGAGAAATCAAACGAGCGAATGGCTTTGCCAAGAACCTCTTTTTTTCGTCCAGCATCAATATATTTAAACTTTACATCTGGACGAAGCTTTTTAAGGCGGTTTTCAAACCCTGTTTCACCATCAGTTTTTCCACGCCACGTAACAATAAGTACCTCACTGGCATAAGCAGAAACAGTTGCAGCAAGCAAAATGCACGCAGCTATGCCCCCACAGATTAATCGCTTCATTTATTTAACTCCTGAATTACAATATATTGTTGTTTATATATATGAGTTAAATTAAAATTCCGTACAATTGATAGAATTACAGACACCAGTATTTTTGTGTAATGTAGTGAGTCTGGATATTATTTATTTATTTATACTTGTTATTACTTTGTAATTTTCCGTGCTGATATTGGATAAGGTTTATTTTTGTTTCCTTTCACTGCAGAAAAATTGCTATGCACCACAACATTCGGGATCAGGCATGGAGATGCTGCGGGGCATATCTGGGCGGGATTATTACTTGTATGAGGGATTCAGGTCCGGTTGTTTGAGGGCTGAAAATAAAGCTCCACCCCGCTTTGGATGATGGAGCTGAAGCCATTGTTACTTCGGTAACCGGATAGAACTTATACTTTTCCGCAGTTCTTTCTCATAGACCGGAAAGTCTTGTTTGGTAGAATTAAAATTAAATATCAGCATCTTGTCTTTATACCCGGTGATCAGCATAATATTATGAATATCTGTATCCACCGCATTGGAAGTCAGTTCAAGGAACAGCCACTTCTGCCCTTCTTTTTCGATTACTTTCTGTTCGATCCATTTAATTCCGGGAATGAGGCGGCCAAAAAGCTTTGTAAAGCTGGTTTTTATTTCATCCATCTTGTCCTGCGGGATAGCATGAGGCTTGAGGTCGTAAGCAACTGTTGTCGTTGCCTTCTCGTTGCCGACTGCAAATTTGGGCGGGTTCCCTCTGCGCCACTTGAGAGCCATTATGCTTTTTGAAAGTGGTTTAAATCCTTTGGGCGCTTCAAAGGTGATCCCTGTTTTTTCAATTTGAATTGGCTCGGCCTGACACGCAATTCCTGCAAAGAGGAGCAGAACAACTGCACTCAACACTGTTTTCATCAAATTCTCCTGTATTTGAAAGAGGCAATTTAAAAATCACAGATACCGTGAATTCAAAATGTGTCAGCTTTACATGTCGTTAGCCAGCTATATTGCGGTAAATTACCACTAATTCCATGGACTGCCTCCACCAGAAGAATGAGAGATATTAACCCCAAACCAACCTTTAAGCGGTATAATCCCTGTTGTATTTCCAGAGTAAGTTAATTAATGAGTGAGTAGGATATGACCCAGCTTTTGCAAGTCAGGGGGGACGACTCATCAATGGCTAATGAAGCGCCATTTGAGCTTAGTGAGTTGTTCTTTTCCAGGACCGATTTGGGCGGCAGAATACTCTCTGGAAACAGCGTATTTCAGAGAGTAAGCCAGTATTCTGAAATTGAATTAACGCATCAGCCTCACAATATCATTAGACATCATGACATGCCAAAAGCAGTCTTCCGTTTGTTATGGGATACTATAAAACGCGGAGAACCAATCGGCGCATATGTTAAAAACAAGGCTAAAGACGGATGTTTCTACTGGGTTTTCGCAATCGTAACCCCCGTCGAAAACGGATATCTTTCAGTAAGATTAAAGCCCACAAGCACATTATTAACGACGATCCAGCAGGAATATAAATCACTGCTTGAATATGAGAGACAACCAGGTGTTACTCCATCTGAAAGTGCTAAGGTTCTGTTAAGCCGTTTGAATGAATTGGGCTTCGATGACTACCAGTCCTTTATGGCCTGCGCACTCTATGAAGAAATTAGTGCAAGAGAAAGCGGGCTCCGTTTGCAGCCTGATCAGTCCATAAATGAACTTTCCTCTCTTCTCGAATCCTCAAAAATTCTTATGGCAAAGTCCGGTGTAATTTCTCATTCCTATGCCGAAAACCAGTATGTACCATTAAACTTAAGCGTTAAAGCAGCACAGCTTGGCCAGGTCGCAGCAACAATTGGCGTAATATCCACTAACTACAGTGTATTATCAGATGAAATCAGGCTCAGAATGTCAGAATTCATGGACAGTGCACAGGGGGTATACAAAACTGTTTGCCAGGGGCTTTTCCTTGCCTGTACAGCTAAAATGCAAAGTGAAATGCTGGAGTTTTTTAAGGGCGAAAATTGTTTTGGCGAGACATCCGAAGAGCAGGAAAACAGTCTGCTGACAAAACAGAAGGACGCTTATCAGACAAAAGCAGTCAAGGGACTGACCGAAATAGCAAAACAGGCTCAGACCTTCTATAAGTCATGTTCGGAAATGAAGAGACTGGCTGCCGGGTTAGGCGTAACGCGCGTCATGGGAAAAATTGAAACTTCGTTCCTGCAGACTGCAGATGCCAGCCTGGATGATCTTATGGATAATTTAATGCATTTCCAGAATTCAATTGAACTCAACCTCAAGGAAATAGAAGGCATTAATCGTCACATTGAAAAGCAGATAGCAATTCTGCTGAGAATTCTCTAAAGCATAACAACAGACAGATCAGATTCCCCATTAATAAATACCATCCCTGATATTACATAAAGTTGCTATCGTAATAATATACCTGTGCAAATAATCCGTAAACATAATAAAAACAATAAACCTGCATATACACGCCCTGTAAGGTAGCCGAACAGAATAGCCTCATCAGCAAAATATTATTCTGCCTTGTCCAATTGAACATACCATTATGGGAGTAAGCAATAATGAGAAAAATCAATACTGTTCTCGGTGCTCTTCTGGCATCTATATCTCTGGCGCTGGCCAGCACATCATTTGCGGAAGAACCATTCAGCAAAGCAAAAGTCATTGAGAATATTGGCCTCGATATTCCTGAATCAATTATGCATGATGAAAAGAAGGATCTCTATGTCGTCTCTAATGTTGGCAAACACCCAACCGCCGAAGATGGCAACGGCTTCATTTCACTGATAAACCCGGATGGAACAGTCAAAACCCTGAAATGGATCGACGGGCAAAGCGAAGGTGTGACCCTGAATACTCCAAAAGGCATGACAATTCAGAATGATAAGCTCTATGTCGCGGATGGCAATACCCTTCGAATATTTGACAACACTACAGGTAAGCCTCTGGACAATATCCTCATCGAAGGCACAACTTTTCTGAACGATGTTGCTGTAACCAAAGACGGAACAATATATGTTTCTGAAAGTGCCATAATATTCAAAGGCGGCAAATTTCTGCCAACAGACAAAGACGCAATCTACAAAATAACTCCAGATAAAAAACTGGTCAAATGGCTTTCGGGAAAAGAGCTGCAACAACCAAACGGACTGGAACTTCTGGATGGTAATAAACTTGTAACAGTAACAAGAGGTGGAAGCAGGCTCTATGTTCTGGATGAAACAGGTAAAAAAATTACAGATATCGACACAACAATAAACGTCCTTGATGGTCTGGTTATGCTGCCAAATAATGATTATCTGGTCACAAGCTGGACTACGTCATCTGTTCACCGTATCTCCGGAAATAAAACCACAAAAGAAGTGAAACTCCCAACTCCTGCCGGAAACATTGGATACGATAAAAAAAGAAAAACTCTCCTGATCCCTCTTTTGCTTAAAAACAAGCTGGCTTTCATGAAGGTGGAATAAAACAATATGACAAACCGGATCGGCAAAGATAATGCTGATCCGGGTTAAATAATAAATCTCACATAAAATTACGTATGTAATTTACCCCGATTATTCTCCTCTTTCTAATCAACTATAAATCAGAAAACAACTGGCCATCACACCAGAGGGAGAGTACAGGTCATGAGCTCCGATTTGAAACTGGACAGTGCAGCCCGGCATCAGGGTAGTAGCAATGCCGTTAATGAAAAGACATTTCAATCTGAGCTGGACAAAAACAAAACAGAAGCATTATCCAGCCTGCCTAAGGATGATCAGGCCGAAGCTGGCCACAACTCTCCGCAAAAGAAGAATATATCATTTCTTGGGCATGTCGGCGATGGCTTTAAGGAAGCCGGAAAAGCTGCCTTGGATATTGTAACAGGCCTTGGTTCAGCGGCTGTTGGCGCAGCAAAAACTGGTTACGATGTCAGTCCTTCTGGAGCAGGAATCGATATCATCCGGGAAAAAACGGGAGCAGACCTTACATTGCTTCCAAGTGCAGAACGGGGCACACAAAGAGTGGCAAATGCTGCTGACGGAGTAAAACAGGTTATACAAAACCCGTCCCTGTTAATTCAGGATTACAGTAAACTTGCAGAAGAGGGCCGGTATGGAGCGATCATAGGTCGTGGAGCTGTGGATACAGCTGCCTTTTTGATTCCCGTATCCAAAGCATCAGCGGCTTCAAAAGTTGGTCTTATGGGCAAGGCTGGAGGAGCCGCAAAATATAGCGGACGAGCTGAGATAAAGCCGGAATACAAAGGTCTCGTTAGTGGGGTTTTTGGAGATGAAGTAAAGATTCTGGATAATGCAGCCAAAAAGGAATTCAAGCTAACAGTCAAAGAGGGCAGGGTATATGACGCCCAGGGGAACCTGTTTGATACCTATAAAGATGCCTCCGCTTCAACACGTATGGGGCATGGGTCCTTTGTCATGGAAAGTGATGGGTCTATTTATGGATCTAAGACACATATTCTCGCGAGTAAAGATGCTGTTGCCGCAGGGGAAATAATTGCTGACAGAGGGTATATCCCGTTTGCCGGCAGTATGAGCAAATTATATGATACACCTCATTCTCAGATGGAAAAGGTTGCAGATGAGTTGAAGGAGCGTGGTATCGACAGTATCGATTACGCTATTTACGAACCGAAATAATCGCCATAGAGCCCTGTATATATGAGAGTAGTAATACAGGCTCTATCATCCCTCTATTTCACAACATACACCCGAATATCAACCCGGTTCCCGCAAAGCTCCTGAAACGCGACCGTCACAACTCCATTCAGCCACGCATATTTTTCAGCCCCCGTTTCAAAAACAGGGCTGCTTCTGCCATAAAACTCGTTATAACGAACATGCTCACCATTCAGAAAACGGCTATATGGCTCAGGCGAGAAAACCATCTTTCCGATATTCGTCAGATAAATATATTCCCCGTCATCGGTTCTGATAGTTGCACGGACATCAATATGGGATATTCTGTCATTGCCTTGCGTAATCCAGTCACCACCCGCAATAAACTCACCATTCAGCCTGGGCCCGACAATTTTCCCCGAATTAAACGAGGCATTCATGCGCATCCCTTTTGGTGTTTGAAATTTTGGAAATTCACTAAGCAGCTCAATACTGTAATCACACAGATACTCAACATCCAGTTGAGACTGCAGCGGCATATCATGAATTGTTGGCTGGTTGATTTCTGACATTTTTATCTCCCTTGCATCCTGCGTGTTACAATATTTACCACATCTTTGAAATATGCTCTTTGGTATAAACAAACTCTTCATGGCCATAAGGGGAGGTGGTTCGGCACTTATTTCTGATATTGCCTTCTCTTGTAATGTCTTGGTTTATGCTTCTTATTCTTTCTTAAAAAAGGCGTAAATGGCCCGATAAATCCTTGGGGCCCGTCAAACAGCTCTCTGCGTCGGCGACCAACGGAGCAGACAGTTCCCGTTGCAACACAGATATGTATAGGCTCAAAGCGATTTCTAGTACCAATACGGCAGGTAACATTTTCTCTGATATATCGATTACACTGCTCAGTATGACGCGCATGACCACACATCCGCCTCCGCCCATATACATTGATAGCCCGCAGATTACGATTTACCTTTGCCCGAAATCTCGCCTCCAGCAAATTCTCCGATAGCGCTTCTGCTCTGAATGTCAGGCACTCGGCAAAAGCCGTAGAAAGGCTTCCAGCAAAAAAAATTAAAACAGAAACAGTAAAAAGAAACACCCTCATAACACAACCTCCCGAAAACACACTTGGAGCAGCAAATACTCATTAGTCGTCACGGGAGCACAAAATGTTCAAAGATAGTTTTGTGATATATTCAGCTGCTATTTAAATATTTTTTAATTGCTAATGCATTCAATTATAAACTCTTTATGCAGGTTGGCCCCGTTTTCAGAAATCAGAACAACTGAAGCCTTGTATTTTCCTGCCTGCTGTGGCGCCGTCAGATATATTTTACATGGAACTGGTGGCTTACCATAAACAATATGAAAGCCTTTGATCCTGAGACCATGAGTACCACCATCACCGGTAAAAAGTTCAGTGTTTGAATATTGCTCATGACTGTCTGAAGTAATTTTTAACAATTGAAACTTGGGGTCAAAGTCAAAAAAAGCAGATGTTGAAACCGAAGCAGGCTTTGCATACCATTGCCCAACATTTATAAATTCAAACTCGACCCCGGCTTCTTCCCCGCATTTGAGCTTTTTTGTTATCATTTTGGCGTCAACTTCTGGCTTGGCAGTATGACGCAAAGCCACAAAGGACAAGTATAGCGCACAAAATGCTGTAATTGCAGAAAATATCAGAGAAAGAGCTTCCATTACATACCCCCTGAGTTATCAGAATATAACACCTGAAAGCCCAGGCATTATTCCATAAAACAGGTACAAAGATTATGGGGCCATTTTTAGATGCAGAGTTAAATTGATCAAAAGCCGGAGTAGGATTCTTTCTTACTTTATACCATAGTTTATAAAACCATGCTCCCTCCCGAGTACACTAAGAAGTTGTATACTTTAAATTTAATAGTAGGGAGGATTCCATGTCAATAAAACAGAATATTCTTTTTGCCTTTATTAGCCTGATGCTTTTAAGTTTTGGGCAAAACGCTATGGCAACTCCATTGCCTTCTATCGGCAACAAGGCAATATTCAAGCAGGGAAGTGAATTACTTCAACAAGTACATAGCTTTCACTGCAAGAGAAGTGCCGGCCATAGACACTTAACAGATTGCCCGGGCCATCCGAGATGTGTAAGAAGTTGCATAAGATACGATCGTTATAACTGCCGGAACGTCTATCGCACATGTAAGAGAAATGCGAAAACTGCAGTTCAGGCAGCGATATGCAGTCAGCGCTTCAAAAGCTGTAAAGCCAAAACAAGGCATCTTTGTAAAAGAGTCTGCAGCAGAAGATAGTTTCCGTTGTTAATCTGCAATCAAACCTTAAAACTTCCCGGTGGTGCTGGTTTTAACAACTGGCATCACTGCTTGTTACACATCAGAAGTTACAGTTTGAAAAAATGTCATGCTTACCTGTTGGCAAAAAACTGGTCGTGCGGGAAACACCGGAAATGACCTGTAAATCGTCAAAGCGTCATTATGGCATATGGAGCTTGATCCGGCATTTACCGCACGTGAGGTCAATATACAAAACAGCCTCAATGAAACAAGTGAGAAGTTTTCAGGCTAATTTATGCATGCTGCTAAAATATTGGGATCAGAGCAAAATCTCTTCAATGGAGCATTATATGCATTTGCAAATTTAAACGACGCCCCCAATAAACTGGCCGAACAAACCCTGATATTCGCTCCGGGCGTAGAAGACCGCGTACCACCAATCTGGCAACCAGCTTTCCTGCAATTTTTCCGGTTCTCCGCATTGTCCGAGCCACGATACCTGCAATACTCCCCGACTTACAGATATAATACCCATCTGCCATAACAGCCTCTGCACGAAACAGAAACAATGCCGCCAAAAACACTCCCAACAATCGAACCACATCACCCTCCATTTTTTCGAAGCTTGAACCAAAAGCATATATCAGCAATAGGAAAATTCAATGACTGGTTTCGTAGGGGGCATAAGCGCCGTGCACCGCGCCGAGGGAGCCAGCAGGAAACATAGAACCCAAATCAACGAGAAAAAAATATAAAAATTCACCCCTACATCATGCCCAGGTGAATCAAACGTAAATTCGCGTAGTCAAACGTGAAAACAGTGAGACAAACAGGTCAATCTGCGTAACTCCAGCGTGAATCAACGTAACCGGATTCCCACCCATTACGACACAAAACAGGGGTAAACGCTTCTTCAGGAAAAAAATCAAAAACAAACCGAAAAATTAAGTCATTGAAATACATATAATTTCAAAATAACCACCCAAACACTTATCCCCCACCAGATACCACTTGCTAAAATAGGTCCTGAGCCTGGGCAAAGCTCTTTGACAATTGAACATAAAAACAACCAGAGCCGGAAAAACACCATTCAAAATAGCAATCCGGCGAAGATAAGATAAAATGCTCCCCACAAGCCCGGTCGTAGCTTGTAGCTGCGATCCGGGGCTGGCTCGGTACTCACCTACAAATCGAACAGCTTGTGAGTGATATTCCTCTTGCCATGCAGAACACGGAGGATAAATACAAGTCGCCTGTTTTCCAGATAATCATAAATGATACGTAGGGATAAATGACATCCGCTTCTGCTTCAGACGAAACAATAAGATGCGTTTCAGTCACGAAATTTGTGAAAGTCGCTTGTTCAACTTATCAAGAAATACGTCCCCGGAAACTGACTTCCCCTCGGAAACAGAATTTCGTGCTGCATCCACGAAAGGCTTGGCCCAGTCAAGATCATCCTGCGCCAGCATCATCATATCAGCCACAGCCAATCGCACACCTTCCTCAACCGAAGGAAAGACCCCGGCCTCAACCTGTGCTTCCAGCCATTCCAGCTGCTGTGGTGTCAATTCGAATGTCTGTGTCATCATGCAATCCTATCAGAACCAGATTAAAGAAACCACCACCTGAGATTGTGTGTAAAGCAGGGCAATAGAGAGGTCAAGAAAAAAGAACAAAAAAGGAACGAAATTGTTATCTCTTACGCAAACGTGTCACCTCTCTCCCCTGGAACACCGACGCCGCCCAAACCTCGCCACCCTCCGAACCACCTGCAAATCCACTGGAAAGTCACTAGGCAACCTCAACATGCTAATAGCCGTTCACTCCCGCTCCGTCGGCGCAACGCTGGTCACAAACGACAAAGCCTTGCTTCAACTTGAGCATATTCTGGCACTGGAAAAGTGGGGTTGAGAAACTCTTGTAGGGCATCCCCAAGCGAAGCGTGGTGCGCCGGCTGAGTTATCAGCGGTTATGGAATTGAATAAAATTATGAAACTTCCCAAACCGTCGGGGTGCATCTATAATATACGACCCGGCGGTTAGGTAAATGGTAGCGGTTTGGCGTCGAAATGTGAAACCGTGGGGATAGGGTATAAAACTAGCCTTGCAAAGGTGTCCCGAACTGTATCCAAGAGTTCAAGACAGATAGTTGACAGAAAATTAAAAGTAATTTAACCGGTCTAATATTGCACTATTTCACAAGTAAATGTGGAAGAGAGATGGAGTTTCTCGTTCTCATTCTAATTAATGTAATATACACATAGGATATTTTATCTAAAATTTGCGTATTATGAGAAAAAACAAATGTCGAAACCATCGTCTATTTCTGAAAATGATTTTATTAATATTACCAAAAATTTTAGAGAATTGGAGGCGACCCTAAAGAAGATAGGGGTTCCTGCAGAGAAGCTAGTTGAAGAGGCCTTCAAAATTTCAGCATGCTGGTTGAGATTGGCAGAGGAGCATTTAAACGAAGCCGCAATTCTACAAACCAAACAATGCGAAAGGGCCGTTTATTCCCGTTCTTATTATGCTGTATACAACGCTTCAAAATCACTAAGATATATTGTTTACGGTAAAACCAGCTTAAGAGCTGATGATCATCAGAAGGCGTCTGATTTACCTGATGATCTACCTGATGCTGCCAATTGGTCTCAAAAAATTAACATTTTATACGAACACCGTTTAAGGGCAGATTATGACAATTGGACAGATACGAAGACTCAGAATTCTTTGACTGCTGATGACGCTTTAAAGCTAGCAAAAGAGTTTATTAATATAGTAAAAAAATATATATTAGATAAATTTGAGGTTGAACTATGATTGAGGAACAAATGAAAGAAGAAGAAGCTATTGGTGAGGTTACCAAAGCCTTTGGACGTGAAATTGGTGTTCCTAGTATTCAGCACGTGATCAAGACCGCAGGTAATCGTTCTTTTCTAAAAATTCAAGTTGGTCGTGAATGCCCACTCTATACCTCCGCTTTATTTCAAATTCAAAAATCGTTGTCAGATGACAATCCGTTCCGAGGTGCTTTGTCATTAGAAGCAATAAAATCAGAAGAATCATTTCCAAATACTTTAGAAGCTAAAGCTCTATTAACATTGCTGGCCAAGTCAACTCGTGAAGTGTCTGAGGGACAGGAGAGTGGTGGATTTAAAGTTCCATATATTCCCTTTCCGAATGCCGAAGACCATCAATTGGCAACACCCGCTACTCATGTTATTCAAGGACGAAGGGGGGTGGGAAAGTCTACACTGATAAGAAGGGCTGCAGAAATTTTACGGGATGCATCAAATTTTGTAGTAATAATCGACATGCAGTCTTATAGCACCTTAATTGCAGAAGAATTAATTACAGAAGTTTTATATGATATATGTCGCGAACTACATATTTTAAGTAAATCTGACACTGATATAGGTCCAAAGTTTCAAGAAATTAGCTCGGATATATTAAAAGATGATATTAGCCTCTCTAAAGTTCCTGTTGCGATAAAAAGGGCTTTAGCAGAACTAACTAAAAAACATAGCAATCAGGTATACATTTTTCTGGATGATTTTCATTTGATTACAAGGGAAACGCAACCCAGACTATTACACTACATCCATAATTCATTGAAGGGTGCGGGAGGTTGGCTAAAAGTTGCTGGTCTGAATTCTTTGTTAGATGTTTACTCTCCTCAAGACAGAGAAGGTCTGCAAATTCCAGGTGATGCACAAACTATTTCTCTAGACTTAACATTGGAAAATCCAGAAGCTGCTGAAAAACACTTGAAAACAATATTAGAGAATTTCTTAAAGGCTATTGGCTATTCTGTTACTCAAACAGTTATGCCAGCTAAGGCATTTAAACGTTTAGCTTGGGCGGCGGCTGGTGTGCCACGAGATTTTTTACAAATGTTTGCTCGCGCATTAGAGCATGCTCAAAGAAATAGACATTCGTCTGTAACAATATCTGATGTTAATATTGTTATTGGAGAGTTTGGACAACAAAAAATAGATGATTTATCCCGCGACGCTAGGAATGAAGCTGATCGTTTAAAGAGCTTTCTCACAAAGCTAGAAGAAGTTTGCTTAATAGAGAAAAAAGTAAATGCTTTTCTTGTTCGCCATGATGACACAGAAGCAAAAGAAAAAGTTCACGCCTTGAGCGATCTTAGGATGATACACCTAATTCACAGATCTATCACTCCTGATCGTGCAGGAGAAAGATATGAAGCTTATATAATTGACTATTCAATGTTTACAGGCTTTAGAAGGAGAAGTGGTATTCACGAGATGATTCCAGAAGAAGGGCAATTTCGTGTGAATGAGCTAAGAAAATTGCCCAAAATATCTGTGCAAAGGTAAAACAGATATTTGCAAGCACACGCAGATCCCACAGTGGATGTCCGCCGCCCCAAGGGGCACTACCTGCCGAGGGAGCTTGGATGCTCCCTTCGGCTTCCTCCCACCTCAATACAAAAAATACCTCTGCGCCATAGGCAACACATCCGCCGGATCGCACGTCAGCAACTGCCCGTCCGCCCGAACCTCATAAGTCTCCGGATCAACCTCAACCTCAGGTGTCGCATCATTCAGCACCATCGACTTCTTGCCAATTCCACCACGGGTATTCTCAACGGCCAGCAATGGCTTCGATAACCCAAGCTTGCGCCCCACATCATTTTCCATCGCAGCTTTCGAAACAAACGTTGCCGAACTTTCCGTCAGCGACTTGCCAAACGAACCAAACATCGGACGGTAATGTACAGGCTGTGGTGTCGGGATCGACGCATTCGGATCACCCATAGGAGCCGTTGCAATCGTACCCATTTTGAGAACCATATCCGGCTTCACGCCAAAGAACATCGGAGACCACAACACAAGGTCCGCAAGCTTGCCAACCTCAACCGAACCCACATGATTGCTGATACCATGCGCAATCGCAGGGTTGATCGTATATTTCGCAATATAACGCTTCACGCGGAAATTATCATTATCGCCAGTCTCTTCCGGCAGGGCACCGCGCTGACGTTTCATCTTGTCCGCCGTCTGCCATGTGCGGATCAGCACCTCACCAACACGCCCCATTGCCTGACTGTCAGACGCGATAATTGAAAACGCCCCCATATCATGCAGAATATCTTCAGCAGCAATCGTCTCTTTCCGAATGCGGCTCTCGGCAAACGCAATGTCCTCAGGAATTTTCGCATCAAGGTGGTGACACACCATAAGCATATCCAGATGCTCATCAAGCGTATTCACCGTATAGGGCCGCGTCGGATTGGTTGAAGACGGAATAACATTCTCCGACCCGCAAACCTTGATAATATCAGGCGCATGACCACCCCCGGCGCCTTCCGTATGGAAAGCATGGATCGTCCGTCCCTTCATGGCAGCCATCGTATTCTCGACAAACCCGGACTCATTCAGTGTATCCGTATGGATCATCACCTGAATATCCATCTGGTCCGCAACATCAAGACAGCAGTCAATCGCCGCAGGCGTCGTGCCCCAGTCCTCATGCAGCTTCATCGCACAGGCACCACCGGCAATCTGCTCAACCAAGCCTTCAGGCTTCGAAGCATTGCCCTTGCCAGCAAAAGCAAGGTTCATGGGAAACGCCTCAGCCGCCTGCAACATCCGCCCGATATGCCACGCGCCCGGCGTACAAGTCGTTGCATTCGTACCCGTCGCTGGCCCGGTGCCACCACCAAGCATGGTAGTAACGCCAGATGTTAGCGCCTCTTCAATCTGCTGCGGACAGATAAAATGAATATGCGAGTCAAACCCGCCAGCCGTCAAAATCTTGCCTTCCCCGGCAATCGCTTCAGTAGAAGGCCCGACAATAATATTCACACCCGGCTGCGTATCTGGGTTCCCGGCCTTGCCAATAGCAGCAATCTTGCCGTCCTTAATACCAACATCAGCCTTCACAATGCCCCATGTATCAATAATCAGTGCATTGGTAATCACAGTATCAACAGCACCATTGGCCCGCGTAACCTGAGACTGCCCCATGCCATCACGAATAACCTTGCCCCCGCCGAACTTGACCTCCTCACCATAAATAGTGTGGTCCTTCTCAACCTCGACAAACAACTCCGTATCCGCTAGCCGAACCTTGTCACCAACGGTAGGCCCGTACATTGAAGCATATGCTGAACGACTGATTTTTGCAGGCATTGTACAAGCCCTCCTTAGTGAATGTGTATTGCGATAGACTTATCCCCTACAAGGGAAAGCGAGTTATTATTATATACAGAAGGTACCACGCGGATCATCCTTCCCCCTTGACGGGGGAAGTACCCTCCGAAGGAGGGGGATGGGGGTGGAGCAGCGAGTTCGGTGTTTGTGGCTTTCCCCCCATCCCCCTCGCAATGCTCGGGTACTTCCCCCGCAAGGGGGGAAGGAGAAGAGAAGGCTGCTACTTTGTTCACACCAAAAAACATCACAAAGTCCCCATAACCTTCTGATTAAATCCGTAAACCTCTTTACCACCAAGTAATGGCACCAGATGAATAACCCGCGACTGCCCCGGCTCAAACCGAACAGCAGTACCAGCTGCAATATCCAGCCTCATACCCTTAGACTTCTCCCGGTCAAACGAAAGAGCCTCATTGGTCTCATAAAAATGATAATGGCTCCCAACCTGCACCGGACGGTCTCCAGTATTAGCAACAGTAACCATCACAATAGGCTGCCCCGCATTCAACTCAATCTCGCCGTCCGGGGTAATTATTTCACCTGGTTTCATTTTCGTATCTCCTAATCGGCACCATCTCGTAGGGCGCCGTAAGCGTAGCGCACCGCGCCGTTTTGACGCCCCACAAGTATAGATGTAATTTGATAGATCTTTGGCGCGCTTCGCTTAGGGCGCCCTACAATATTATACATATAACTCATTCACACCATTTTCAGCTTTCATCGCACTATTAGAGAACCCGGCATAAAAGAATGGAATATTATCAGCAGGATCTCCTTTTAATCTTCCCGCTACCTTATCGAAGGGGGCTATAGCAATACTGCAATTGGGTTCACCTGCTACAAAAACAGGTGAACCTATTTCTTCTGACCATAAGAAACGTCCATCAACCTGCTTGTCTGCAACTGCTAAAACGTAAGAGCCAATAAGCTGCACAATTGACTGAAAATTCTCTTCAGGCATTTCATCAACAAAACCAGACGCTTCATTAAGAATATCTTCAATAGCAGTTAAACTCTCTTTAGAATAATCAAGCTCAGCATCTACACTTGATTGATACACTTCCACGGCAGACGAAGCTGCGCCCAGAATGGCTTTTTTTAGATCATCCATGGTATTTCCCTTTTTCTTATTATTAGGCGAAGCACATCCCCCTCAAACTCACCTACCTGATCGGCTCATGCACAGTAACCAGCTTCGTCCCGTCCGGGAACGTCGCCTCAACCTGCACATCGTGAATCATCTCGGCAATGCCATCCATAACCTGATCACGCCGTAACACAGTCGCGCCTTCAGACATCAGCGTCGCAACCGACTTGCCGTCCCGCGCGCCTTCAACCACAAAATCCGTAATCAGTGCAATCGACTCAGGGTAATTGAGCTTGACACCACGTTCCAGCCTGTTCCGCGCAACCATCGCGGCAACAGATATCATCAGCTTGTCTTTTTCTCTCGGACTGAGTTGCATATAAGTCCTCCCTCAACAATACCAGACACGCGGCAGGATCTGATCCTGCCCGTGAGTAACAGTTTGCGATTTGCTTTTATTCATCAGAGATGAATAAAGCGTCTCCAGAACGTCTGTCAGCATGGCGCGCATTTCTGCGCCGCTCTTGCCCAGAATTCGAATAACCAGAACCGGCCCACGAACCGAGCAGGCCATCAACACATTCTCATGTTGGCCGATTTTCCGAACTGTTTCAACAAATTCTTCTGCATTCTCAGCAACATAAAGCACCGTCCCCCACGCTTGCATACCATTTGCAACCGAAGGCTCTTTTAATGTCTCCAGAATATCGCCTTCCAGCCTGGAATTATCAGCAAAAACCAGTCTGCCATCATAACGAACAGCCCAGTTCTCCGCCAGAAATCCCGTATGAACCTGTTCCCCCATGGCAGCCCGCCCGAAGACCATACTCTCACAGGCAAGTAACTTTGATCCTTTGGCCATAGTCACATTGCACTGACGCTTAAATCGTCCGCGATCAAACAATATGGTTTCCTGTGGCAACCAGAAACCAAGCGCATTGTCCTGCAATGTAAGAGAAGTATCAATATACGCCGCATGATGCCGCGACTTGTAAATCCGTTCCGCAGCCTGCGTCGTCACAACAGCAGTCGTATCCGCATCCCAGTGAGCATCAACCGCAAACCTGTCATGATCCGTCAGCCCGCCAGAGGTATTAATCAGAACAGCCTCACAAACCTCACTCTCCTGAAGCTGAGGCAACCGAACCTTGCCCGATCCTTGCTGAAACAGGTCCTTCAAAACAGTCAACTCACCCCGGCGCTTAAACCCGACCCGAACCTGACCAACAGCCCGTTGGAGTAGGGGCTCTGCATATGAAGTCGCAATACTGTCAGGTTTCAGGTTGATATCAGGCCGGTTCAAACTTATCTCCGTAAAAGGTAATGTGGTACACTCTTCTTCTTCCCCCTTGACGGGGGAAGTACCCTCCGAAGGAGGGGGATGGGGGGGAGCAACATACTCTGTGCCTGTTGCTCACCCCCATTCCCTGCGCTACGCTTCGGGACTTCCCCCGTCAAGGGGGAAGAAAGTAGTGCCAAAAGTTAACCTCTTATTTTGAGTGCAAAATATCCGACAACAAACCCAACTCCAACAACACCAGCCAGAAACAGCAAGTGCATCGGATCACTAATCACATGCCAGATACTCGGAGAAATCATATGATCAATATGCCCCGGATGAGCAAACGCACTGCTCATAAATGCCAATATCCCCAAAACAAATGCAATTGAAAATCTCATAATTCCCTCCAGAGTTTTTATACAGTCAGATGCTTTTTTATATCTTCTTCGGAATGGTCACTGATATGTCCGGAAAGTACAATCTCTCCACGGTCCATAACAGCAAAATCATCGGCCAGTGCCTGCGCAAAGTAAAAGTCCTGCTCAACCAGAACAATAGCCATCTCGCCACGGTCACGTAATAGTCCAATAACCCTTTCAATATCCTGAATAATATTCGGTTGAATCCCCTCCGTCGGTTCATCAAGCAAAAGCAGTTTTGGCTTGGTAATCAGCGCCCGTGCAATAGAAAGCTGCTGCTGCTGACCACCGGATAAATCACCACCACGACGCCCGAGCATATCTTTCAGAACAGGAAACAGGTCATAAATTTCTTCAGGAACAAAGCGCTCACTTGCAGGCAAAGTTCCAAAGCCGGAATGCAGATTTTCCTTCACAGTCAGCAAAGGAAAAATCTCACGTCCCTGCGGAACATAGGCAATGCCGTCTTTCGCCCGAAGCGAAATCCGCTGCGAACTGATATCCTTGCCTTCAAGTTTAATACTGCCACTTTCAATCGGAAGCTGTCCGGCAATGGCCTTCAGCAATGTCGTCTTGCCAACACCATTACGTCCAAGCAGACATGTTACCTTGCCAATTTCGGCTTTAAGAGACACATCCTTCAGAGCCTGTGCAGCACCATAATACTGGTTCACATTCTCAACAGACAGAATTTCCTTATGCTCTTTTTCACTCTTCTTTCTGAGTTCAAGGTCTTCATTCACGCTGCCCAGATAAACATCAATAACCTTCTGGTCAGCACTCACCTGATCAATCGACCCTTCAGCCAGAACAGTTCCTTCCGCAAGCACTGTCACCCGAACCCCAAGCTTGCGAACAAACGCCATATCATGCTCGATCACAATCACAGAATGCGTCTTGGCAATGCGCTTTAAAAGCTCGGCTGTCTCATCCGTCTCCGCATCAGTCATACCCGCAACAGGTTCATCTACCAGAAGAACCTTCGGGTCCTGCGCCAGTAACATACCAATTTCAAGCCATTGCTTTTGACCATGCGAAAGGTTTTCTGCCATCTCGTCCCGCAGATGCTCAAGACGGATTGTCTTCAGAACCTGGGTAATCTTCTCTTTTTCATCATCGCTGGTATGCCAGAATAACGTCGCAAATGCCTTGCGGTTATTAGCCAGCGCCAGCTCAATATTATCCTCAACCGTATGGCTTTCAAAAACTGTTGGCTTCTGGAATTTACGGCCAATACCAAGCGAGGCAATATCAGCTTCATCAAGCTTGGTCAGATCAACATCGCTGTTAAAGAATATCTCACCTTCGTCAGGTCGTGTCTTTCCGGTAATTACGTCCATCATGGTCGTTTTACCGGCACCATTCGGACCAATAATCGCCCGCATTTCACCCGGCTCAATAAACAGTGCCAGATTGTTCAGCGCCTTAAAACCATCAAAGCTGACAGAGACGCCATCAAGATAAAGAATGGAACTTGCTTTTTTAGGACTCATGGTTTCACTCTGCCGGTTTTAGGTTTGTTGTTGGCTGAACTTCAGCGTCTTCTTCTTCTTTTGCCCTGGACTTCTTTTTGCGGTCAAACAGTCCCATCACTCCGGTAGGCAGATAGAGCGTTGTAAACACAAACAATGCACCAAGAGCAAACAGCCAGATATTCGGCAACACAGTTGTAAACCAGGTCTTCGCCAGATTAACAAGAACAGCTCCGATAACAGGCCCGACCAGTGTGCCCCGTCCGCCAACAGCAACCCAGATTACAGCCTCAATAGAGTTTGCCGGAGCAAATTCAGATGGGTTGATAATACCAACCTGCGGCACATAAAGCGCTCCTGCAACACCAGCCAGAACAGCCGATAAAACAAAGACAAAAAGTTTGTAGGACTCAGCCCGGTATCCAAGGAACCTTGTTCTGCTCTCAGCGTCTCTGATCGAAATCAGAATTTTACCGAGCTTGGAAGTCACTACAAATCGACAGATAATAAAGCCAATAGCCAGAGCCAGCACACTGAGAACAAACAGAACAACCCGTGTCTCACCAGCCAGAAGGCTATAGCCCAGAACATCTTTAAAGTCTGTCAGACCATTATTCCCGCCAAACCCCGTATTATTCTGGAAGAACGCCAGATACAGCGTATAGGTTAGGGCTTGCGTAATAATCGACAGATAAACCCCTGTCACACGGGATCTGAATGCAAACCATCCAAATGCAAAGGCAAGAATTCCCGGCACCACGACAACCATAATAATGGCAAACCAGAACATATCAAATCCGTGCCAGAACCAGGGCAGTTCTTTCCATTGAAGAAATACCATAAAGTCTGGCAGTTCAGGATTGGCATATTTTCCACGGTCCCCGATTTCTCTCATCAGATGCATACCCATGGCATAGCCGCCAAGAGCAAAAAAGGCACCATGACCAAGGCTTAGAATTCCACAATAACCCCACACCAGGTCAATGCTTAGCGCAAGTAGTGCATAACAGGCATACTTGCCATAAATAAGCACATCACCGGTTGGGATATGGAGGAAATGGTCAGATGGAAACACAAGGTTTGCCACCGGAACATAAACCGAAATCAATCCAAGCAGGATCAGGAAAAACGTAGCTTGCTTATTGCAAGTTCTCATAATTATGGATGATATCATGACTCTGCTGCCCGCCCTTTTTGTGGAAACAGCCCTCTGGGGCGCTTTTGTATAAACAGGATAATAAAGACAAGGATCAGAACTTTGGCAAACACTGCGCCAATAACTGGTTCCAGGAATTTATTGAGAACACCTAATGAGAATGCTCCGACAAGCGCTCCCCAAAGATTGCCAACGCCACCGAACACAACAACCATAAAGCTGTCGACAATATATTTTTGTCCGAGATCCGGGCTGACATTATCAATCTGCGAAAGCGCGACACCGGCAATGCCTGCAATGCCACAGCCAAGTCCAAAAGTCAGTGCATCAATCCATTTTGTGCTGACACCCATAGATGCTGCCATCTGCCTGTTTTGAGTAACAGCACGGGTTTTCAGTCCATAGAATGTATTGCGCAAGATAAACATCAGGATAAAGAATGCAGCAAGGCAGAACAGGATAATTGCAAAACGGTTATAGGTTAATGACAGCCCTGCAATCTCAAGATTTCCTGTAAGCCATTCAGGAGTAGTAACAACCTGGTTCCGTGGACCAAAAATAGACCTGACAGCCTGCTGAATAACAAGGCTGACACCCCATGTTGCCAGTAGCGTATCAAGAGGACGCTTATACAGAAACTGAATAACACAACGCTCAATAACAATACCAACCAGCCCCGCAATAGCAAAAGCAACAGGCAGTGCAATAACGAGGGAATAAGGCGACAGGGCAGGGGCGATGCTTGTTAAAACCGCCTGAACCACAAATGCCGAATAGGCACCAATCATCATCATTTCGCCGTGGGCCATATTAATAACGCCCATCACGCCAAACGTAATTGCCAGTCCAATCGCTGCAAGCAGCAAGACTGAACCAAGGCTAAGCCCGAAGATAACATTCTGAAAAACATTCAAAAACTTCAGATGTTTTTCAATGGCCGCAACAGCTTTTTCAGCAGCCTCTTTAACAACACCCTTGCTGTTATTAACTGCTGCCGTAAGCTGATATAATGATTTCGGATCTTTATATTCGCCAATCGCCGTAATAGCAGCCAGCTTGTCATCATCTGAAGCGTCGCTTCTCAGGATAACCGAAGCTCTGGCTTTGGCAAAAGCCTTCCTGACCGTGTCATTCGTTTCTTTCTTTAACGCAGCATCAAGTGGTGCCAGAAACTTCTCATCAGGATTTTGAAAAATCTCTTCAGCAGCTTCCATTCGAACTGCTACATTCTTGCTTCGAAGTGTCAGGTCAGCCAAAAGCGATTTTGTAAAGTTTCGAATGGAGCTTTTCGCAGGAACCTTTTTAAATTTGCCTGTAGGAGCTGTACCTGCTTTTTCGCCCGTTACTGCATCAAGAAGTTGAAAATCAGAGCCCTGTTGTTTGACAATAAAAATCTTCTTATCTGATTTCCTGTAAAAGAGCTTCCAGAAGTCAACAGCATTATCTGCTTCAAGCGCACGAAGAACTGCAACAGCTCTCTCATGATCACTTTCAGCTATGGCAGTAATAGCTTTTTTCTGTTTGGAAAAACTACGTGTATTCAGAGCATTCACAAGTTCCGCAAAATCTGGTTTGGCAACTTCTTGCGGTGCCGCTGGCTTCTCGGCTTTTTTGGGAACTTCAGGTTGTGCAGTCTCCTGAGTTTTTTCTGTATCTTCAGATTTTAAAACTGGTTGTTTTGTCGTCTCAGCAGGTTGTGTCACCGCCTGCTCGGTTACAACTTCAGGCTTCTCAGCTTCCTTGTTAGCGGAAGCGGGAGCCTCTTGAGCTTGCTCATCTGCTTTAATAGCAGGAGTTTCAACCTTGATCTCTTGCCTTTGGTTTTCCTGTGCCAGAACCTCAGGAGAAGTGCTCAACAATATATGGCAGGTAACCAGAAACAGTAAGGTTAGAAAGTATAAGGGTCGAAAAGAAATCCGCTTTTTCAGCTTGTCATTTTTATTGGAGTGTAACATCTGCGCCCAACTTATTTTGCTCCCCGGGGACTGAGAGGCAGCGGGCTGCCTCTCAGGAATTTTATGTAATTCAAGCATTTAAATGCTGCGAGTACAATCCATTACTTGGATTTAGTACCACCACACTTTTTAGTTTTGGTATTGTAGTTACCACACTTCAGCTCTTTCCAGTCAGAAACAAGGTCTTTTGAATCCGGCAGGTAGTTTGACCATGCGTCGCCTTTTACAAGAGCAGGAGTCTGCCAGACAATGTCAAACTGGCCATTAGCCTGAATTTCACCGATTAGCACTGGCTTTGTAATATGGTGGTTTGGAAGCATTTCAGATTCGCCACCTGAAAGGTTTGGAACTTTAATGCCGATAATAGCTTCACCAACTTTGTCCGGATCAGTTGTTCCGGCTTTCTTAACTGCTTCAACCCACATTTTGAAACCGATTACGTGAGCTTCCATTGGATCGTTGGAAACACGCTTAGGGTTTTTAGTATGTGCTTTCCACTTTTTAACAAACTCAGCATTAACTGGCTTGTCTACACTCTGGAAATAGTTCCATGCAGCAAGGTGGCCAACAAGTGGTTTTGTGTCGATACCTGCAAGCTCTTCTTCACCAACTGAGAATGCAACAACTGGAATGTCTTCCGCTTTGATGCCCTGGTTAGCAAGCTCTTTGTAGAAAGGAACGTTTGCGTCACCGTTGATTGTAGAAACAACCGCAGTTTTCTTACCGGCAGAGCCGAATTTTTTGATGTCAGATACAATTGTCTGCCAGTCAGAGTGACCGAATGGCGTGTAATTGATCATGATATCTTCTTTTTTCACACCTTTAGCGATCAGGTATGCTTCAAGAATTTTGTTGGTTGTACGTGGATACACATAGTCAGTACCAGCAAGGACCCAACGCTTAACAGAACCACCTTCTTCGCTCATAAGATAGTCAACGGCTGGAACAGCCTGTTGGTTAGGAGCGGCACCAGTGTAAAATACGTTTTTCGAAGACTCTTCGCCTTCATACTGTACAGGGTAGAATAGAAGTGAATTCAGCTCTTCATATACAGGAAGAACAGATTTACGTGACACTGAAGTCCAGCAACCAAATGTTGCAGCAACTTTGTGCTTTGAAATCAGTTCGCGGGCTTTCTCGGCAAATAGAGGCCAGTTTGATGCCGGGTCAACGACAACAGCTTCAAGTTTCTTGCCTAGAAGACCACCTTGTTTGTTCTGCTCATCGATAAGCATAAGCATAACATCTTTAAGAGTGGTCTCGGAGATCGCCATGGTTCCGGAAAGTGAGTGTAGGATACCTACTTTGATAGTATCAGCAGCCCATGTTGCCGATGCGGCAGTAAGGGTTGCAGCAACAGTAACTGCAGCTGCCGATTTTTTTATTATGCGAGATAGCATGTAATCTTTCCTCCGACTAAAGTTAACAATCGGTTAAAAGCAAATGCCATGCCATTATTATAATATTATTTAGTTGAGAAGTTTCACTTTGATTTTTAAAGGAAAAAAATAGTTCCCGGGAATTTCACAATAATTTTATTAAGCATGAAAAAATGACGCAGTATAATAAATAAGCAGCATCCGATCTATGTGCTTAATAAATGGGCATGCAGGCGTTGAGTTATGTAAGCTATCATTCTCTGCCTATTTGTCAGGCATTTTTCTGCTTGTTTGTTGTTGACATGCCTAAAGAAATGGCTTGATAAATAGGGGGCTGCTCCGCCCGCTGAGTATAAGGTTAGAGGTCCAGCCTGCTTATAAGATCTTTGATTTCCTTAACAACCAGGTCTGGCCGGCTTCTATGGATATTATGGCCAGCGCCAAGGGCTGTAACAAGTTTTCCATTTTTGAGAGATCTTGCAAATTCTTCCTGAGATCGTATCCAGTGTTCCTGATATTCTCTTGTCCGGGTTTTGCTGGGAACTGTAGCAGTAATGACCGTAACTGGGAGAGCGCCAAGTTTCTGGCCACTGGGCGTAATGCTTTCAGTTTCGGGAAGTCCGCGAATTTCCTGTTGGTCTTTTGGTGCCTGTAGGGACTGGATCAGGTAAGGTGTGGTGCAGTTCCCCAGTTTCAGTTGTTGACAGGAACTGCTGAATTCCGCAGGTCTCCCGTCAACCAGGACAACTCCCGCTGTATCTTTTGGGTAAAGTTCTGCAAATTTAAGTGCATATAAGCCCGCATAGGAATGAGCCACAATTACGAAAGGCGGCTCAACTGCATTTGATTTCAGGCGTTTCCTGAGGTTTAAAGCGATCTCATAAGAAGTAAGTGTTTTGGTAAAACCATCTTTGCTGCTGCCGCTGCTGCCAAAATTCCTGGTATAGGCAAAAACCTTTGTAACTTTGGATATCTTCTGAAGAACAGGTGTCCAGACCTCATGGCTATCTCCAAAATTAGCTTCAAAAATTACTGAAGGACGCCCTTCCCCCTGAACAACATATCCAAGGTTACTGGTAAAATTTATACTTTCAATGCGTTTATTCCCGGACGAGCAACTTTGGCAAAGAAATACTATTAATAACATGCTGCAACATCTCAAAATCATCTGAGTTACCCGTAATACTTGTTATTGCTTCATAAATATTTTGGTGGACCGCAGGATTACCTGGCTCTTTATATAATAGACTGAGGAATTATTAGATGTGACACTTCATAGCAAAACACCAGTGTCAGCACTATCCCCATATGGTGATTAGTCTTGGTAAAACAATAGGTTTTATATACCATCGTATAAAGAGAATTACCATTTTTTTGCTGATAATGTGAATAATACTGATCAGTTCGGAATAAAACTTTAGAGCATGTATTAACCATATGCTCATCTTCCCGTAAATATACCGGAAAATATCTTGTGTCATTGTGTAATTATTGTTTTTCAGTAACAAAGATGTTATATTTAACAGAATAAAGTATGTGTAATCCCATAAATAAAGACATAAATAACGATATAAAAATGGTAACAAAACATGAGATAACAATAAGCTGTCCCATTGTAACTTGAAATTACAGGGTGTGTTGTGTACGACATAACATATATGATTCTGAGTATATAAGCTTTTTGAAATTATGTGGTTAAAGTGAATATCGCTAGTCAGGGATTGAAAATTGTACGCGTGTATCTTTGGGGGGTGCCCCTTATCACGTTTCTGATTTTTGAATTCTGAGGGGGTGACTGCATTACGGTATTTTAACCCGAATGAGATGCCGCGAAGTTCCGTATTGTGTGTTACGGAAAATTGCGTTGAGGGCAATGAAGAGGATAACAAATGCCTATAGTGGTTAGACTTGATGTGATGCTGGCAAAAAGAAAAATGAGATCAAAAGATCTGGCTCAGCAGGTTGGTATTACAGAGCAAAACCTTTCTCTTTTAAAATCGGGCAAGGTTAAGGGAATTCGTTTCGAAACATTAAATAAAATATGTGAATCCCTGGAATGCCAGCCCGGTGACATACTTGAATTTGAGCTGACAGAAGAATAGACAAAACAGCTCTGTACTAAAGGTGTGACCTTTAACAAAGCCACACCTCCCATTCTGTAAATATTATTTCTGGCCTACACTTTGTGAGCCTTAATGCTTGTTTTTGTAAATAATATTTCAATAATTCATGAAATATAAAACATTGGTGATTTTTCTGTTTCTAACTTTAATATTTTGGGATCTGTTTATCCTTTGTCAGACGATTTCTGGTAAAATTTAGCTGGAAAGGAATTCAGGATGCGGGAAAAAGAGCTGAGGCTGGCTATCGTATTAACGGGCGGAGTGTCTCTGGCCGTATATATGTATGGCGTATCTAAAGAGCTGCTGAAGCTTGTTCGTGCTTCCAGGGTTTATCATTCTATTCCGGATTTTCAGGAGCGGAAAAAATCAACATACAATTCATTAAATGATGATCCTCTCAGGGAAACTGATACTGAGGAAATCTATTTTGATCTCCTGAGTGAATTATCCGAACATACGGAATTACGTGTTGTAATTGATGTAATATCGGGTGCTTCGGCAGGTGGCGTGAATGGGGTAATGCTGGGTCGGGCTATAGCACATGACCTGCCCCTTGACGCCCATAGATCCATGTGGCTTGAACATGCTGATGTTCTGGAGCTGATGGATGAAAAAACCAAAGCCGGGCGCTGGAGTAAATTCTATCTGGAACCCTTTTTCCGGGGGCCTTTCTCCCGATTTTTCAGAATACTTGCCCCCGATGATGAGACACGTGAGAAACTGTTTACTTTCCTTAAGTCGCGCTGGTTTAGTCCTCCTTTTTCTGGTGAACGGTTTACCAGGTGGATGCTGGATGGTGCCGACAAAATGGAAGAGGGGCGAACCACCCGTTGTACTCTAATGCCGGAAGGGCATGAGCTTGACCTTTTTGTAAATGTAACAGATTTTCAGGGGCATCAGCGTCTTGTAAAACTTCACGACCCGGCACTTGCTGTTGAAACAGAGCACCGCTTGCATTTGCATTTTAATTTCGTCAAGCACCCTACTGGCGAAAAGATATCAGATTTTGACCGGGATATGATACCATCTCTCGTTTTTGCTGCACGCGCAACTTCTTCTTTTCCCGGTATGTTCCCTGCAATGACTTTCAAAGAGATAGACAAGGTTCTGGCTGAAAGAGGGCAGTCCTGGGGAGGACGCAGCGAATTTCTGAAAAAAAACTTCCGGCCTTTGTATAAAGGCGGAAGAAATCCGGAGCGCGCTTTCTTTATAGATGGTAGCACTGTTAACGACAAACCTTTTGCAACAGCAATAGGCGCACTGGCTGGACGTCCGGCGCATAGGGAGGTTGCACGTCGCCTGCTTTTCATCGATCCCGAAGCTGATGCGGGTGAGATATCAGCTCCTATCAGTCCACCCAACATGTTTAGAACATTACTTGGTGCTCTCATGGAAATACCAAGAAATGAGCCTGTGCGCGACGAGCTTGAACGGCTTAATGAAACCAATAAAAATGCAAATATGCTGCGCCATGTTATCGAGTTGTCCCGGCCAAATATCAATAAAATGGTTGGAGAAATAATAGGTACTGAAACAGCTCAGCCGTCAGTTGAGAAAATTTCCAAATGGAGAACAGCAGCACATAAGGAAGTTGCTCATTATTCAGGAATGGCATTTGAAAGTTACTTTCGCCTCAAGATACTGAGAGTCATTAATCGTATAGAACAATTGATCTCCGATCTTGCAGAAGACCAGTGTGATAGCCTGAGGGCAAAAATAAATGGTAGCTTCCGGCAGTGGGCTAATGAGAATATCGAAGCATTAAAGGATAATGGGTCTGTCGCACATCCTAAAGATATAGCCTTTCTGAAAGCCTTTGACGTGGATTTCTATATCAGGAGATTACGCTTTGTAATTCAGAGGTTAAACGGATTTTATCATACGCCTCTGGATGACAAGGATGAGAAGCACTATTTCAATAGTCTGGATCGGATAAAAAATGCTCTTTATGCAAAACTTTCTCAGGCAATGCAGCTTTGGGATGCCCGGACATACTCGGAGGCAATAAAAAGGAAGGCAGCAAGGGTATTTGAAGAAAAAGATAGCATTGGCTTTCTAACACATTTCCTTACTTCTCTTCGTAAATATATGGACCTCAAGGGGCTCGACCGGGATGCCGATGAGATATTTTCTATCGTAACAAAGAATAATACAGGCCCCAATACCCGGCGTGAGATGTTTTTGACATATGTAGGTTTTAGCTTTTTCGATCTGTTAAGCTTTCCACTTGTTCAGCAGGAAGATTTAACAGAACTGGATGAAGTACTCATTCACAGAGTAAGCCCTAAAGATGCAAAAGCTCTGTATCACAAAAAACGGCCGTTGAGGTTAAAAGGTAAGTCTCTCAGAAATTTTGGAGGCTTCTTCAATCGCTCATTCAGGGAACATGATTATCTGGTAGGTCGTTTAAGTGCAGCAGACAGATTAGTTGATGTCATTCTGGATGTTGAACCGGGTATCGCAGATAAGGTGGGGCTGGATGTTTCCCTGTATAAAAAGCGGTTATTCGAAAGAATCCTTGAGGCTGAAGTACCTTTTCTGAGTAAAGACCCGGATCTTATACCAGGTCTCAGAGAGCGCCTCCTGAACGACAACTAAATCTCTTTACTGTCTGACCCGGAGTTTCAGGGTTCCTTTAAATTGGGTAATCTCTACATGACGTAGAAAAGACATGCCTAGCAGAACATAGTTTCCTTTCATTCCGGTTGCTATTGAGCCTTGCACATCGCGCATTCTGATATCACCCACCTTCACTTCATTCAGATTTGTGGCATAGCTCAGCGCTTTACCATTCGCTGTATGAGAATAGTATTTTGTCCCTCTGACAACACCAAGCTTATTGGCAATTTTAGGCGGAATTGCTACCGATGTTGCCCCGGTATCAAAAAGAAAAAAGACCTTTTTGCCATTAATTTCTCCAGTGAAGATATAATGGCCCTGAGGGTCTGCTTTGACAGTCACCTCGGTATTAAGGTTCGAGAGTATCTTGCTTGTGGGCTTTTGGTATGGGCTGAAATTATACATAAGATAAGCAATTAATCCGATTAAAAATACCCACAAAATATTGTTTGATTTAGATTCCATTGCTTACTTACCTGCTCTGGCAACACATTAAACTCTGCCACTATTCATGCTCATCATCCAGATGGTCAGTTGAATGACTATGAAGCTCGACTTCACCATCAGGATGAATACTGTAGTGGGTAATCGCAGTATTTAAAATTCTAAAATCCATAAATACTGATTTAAAATCTGTTATTGCTTCAATATCTTCATGTGGGTTTTTAAAACGATAAAACAATGCCTTTAAGAATAAAGCATGAGAAAATACGACAGCTTTTTCATGGGTAATAGACTTAAAACCTTCAATTGCAGTATCAACCCGCTTCATGAAGTTTACAAAAGACTCTGCCTCAGGACCATCCTGGTGATGAGGGTCAAGCCGGTCCCAATAGATTTTATCCTGCTTTAGGAACTCATCAAACGAAGCATTTGCCAGTTTTGATGTGCAGAGATATGTAAATTCATGAATGGGCCACTCTTCATGGCTTACTTCAGGCCAGCGTTCAAGGGTGGGACGGGCAGTTTGAAGAGTGCGGCTATAGGGAGATGTGACTACGAGTGTAGGCTCGTGCACAAGTGCCTGCGAGGCTGCTTTTGCCTGTTCATGCCCCTTCTCGGTTAGAGGAATAGTGTCCGAGTCAGGCCATGTCCCCCCGGCATTTGTGATACTTTGTCCGTGTCGGATAAACCAGATTTGCTTTTTCATATAGTTCGTCAATAACCTCTCAAGTTACGCTCTGTATCTGTCAGGTGGTCAGTTGATACCGAATGCAATTCAGTTGTGCCATCATCAAACAGGTTGAAATAGCTTATCGATGTATTCGGAATATGAAGCTTTTGGCGATACTCCCAGACCTCATTCATCGAATATGCTTTCGGCTTTCTGTTCTCCAGGCGATAAAATAATATGCCCAGAAAAAAGCCATGTGAGAAAATAAGTGTTTTTTTGCTCTTCAGAGCAAGAATTCTCTCTACAGTGTTGTCAATCCTGTCCATCAGCTCATTAAAAGACTCTGCTTCATCGCCATCTTTATAATCAGGATCGCCACGTTCCCATAGCTCGATAGCATGGTCCCTCCATAAATCCCCTGTGATTTTACCATGTTTGACATGGCAGAAACTCGCAAATTCATGAATAGGCCACTCTATATGCTCTACTTCAGGCCATCTTTTCAGGGCAGGGCGGGCAGTTTCAACTGTTCTTACATAAGGCGATGTAATAATCAGCTCTGGCTTTTCTGTTAAGGAGTTGCAGACCATTTCAGCCTGCCGGTGTCCTGTTTCCGTTAAAGGGTTCGTATCAGGCTGTGTCCAGCTTTGCCCTGAATTGGTAAAGCTTTCGGCATGTCGAATAAACCAGATTTTCCGTGTCATAATATATTTTATACCTGCATAGAGCTGTCTTCTTCAGGTAAGTGAGCCGTTGAGGAAGATACTAGCTCAATATCCCGACCTGAATGAAACTTGTAATTGACAATAACCGTATTGGCGATTGGTCTTGTCTTATTATACTCTTCAAGTTCCATATGTGAAACAGGCGTCAGGTCGCGGTTAGACAGGCAATAAAATAGGGCACTCAGAAAATAACCGTGAGAAAACATTATAATCTTGTTTTCAGGACGGTTGGTCAGGTGCTCAATAGCATTATCGACCCTTTGAATAAGGCCGTTAAAAGACTCTGCTGTCTCACCATCGCGATAATCCGGATCTGCTCTGGCCATGGAAAAAATTTCTTCTTTTTCCTCACTTGTAAGCAAACCCCTCCTTTCAGAACATATTGAGCAGAACTCCTGCACCTGCCATTCTTCATGTTTGACATCAGGCCATTTATTCAAAGTTGGACCCGCAGTTTCTTTTGTTCTGATAAAGGGAGATGTAATAATGAGAGAGGGTTTTTCTGTCAGGGCGGCAGAAGCAAGTTGCGCCTGTTTATGTCCTGTTGGAGTGAGGGGGACTGTTGTTTGATCGAGCCAGATGCCGCCTGCGTTGGTAACACTTTCCCCATGACGTACAAACCAGATATCTTTTGTCATATAAACTCCAATACGTAATATAATATTTTTGAGAAATAGCGAATAAAATATAGTTACGTATTAATTTACCGTAAGAATATGTCCTCATAGGGAACAATTGAAAATATAATTTACGGTATGTTATCCAGTTTTGTAAGTAATATTTTTGTTTATACTTATCTCCCTCCGTTTCCTGCTTGTTTAATCTATATTTCAGCTTGTCCGATTAGATTGTAATATCAGAATGTTATATGCGGAGTTGCCTTTCAGAAAGAGGTGATTTTAAAACGGGGAATCGTTTCTGTAGAGTCGGGTACATGAGAAAAATTTCCATTTTATATAGATACCTTCTCCTGGTTGTAGTTGCTGTCGGTGTTATCGGAGTAATCGCCAGCTATTTTGTATCTGCTCATTATAACAACATGCTCACCCAGAGAAAAGATCAGCTGAAACATCAGATTGATATTGCGATTGCATTAATATTGCAAAACAGGGAGTTAGCAAAAAAGAACGGCAAAAGCAAAGAACAGGCTGATAAGGAAACTCTCTCCAAAATTGAAAAAATTCAATATGGCACCCATGGATATTTCTATGTCTTTGAAAAAGGGATTGTTCGTTACCATGGAGTAATGCCCCACATAATAGGACGGGATCTGATTGATATTAAGGATGCCAATGGTATATACCTGATAAGAAAACAGGTAAAAGAAATTGCTGAGAAGGGAGAGTCCAGCTTCAGGTATGCCTGGTTGCAGAGAGACTCTCAGACACCCGTATATAAGGTAAGTTATAACAGAGCGATACCGGGTACAGACTATTGGATTGGTACCGGCCTGTATGTTAACGATCTGGATGCAACATTCTGGAGAGGTATCTGGCGGGCAGTATATATTACAGTAATATTATCATTTTTTCTGGCTTCAGTGTCCTACTTTATCAGTCGCAGCATAACACGACCGCTCTACAAAATCAGAACCAGAATGCTGAACCTTGCTGCAGGAGATACAAGTTCACCGGTTCCTGAAAAAGATGCCATGGATGAAGTTGGTGAAATGGCAAGAGCTGTAGAAGTCTTCCGGGAAAATAAAAAATATGCCCGTGAACTGGAGAATATCAATAATCAAATAGAGCAGCAGGCTTTGCATGACCCGCTGACAGGACTTGCAAACAGGCGCTTTTTCAATAGTCACTTTAGCCAGCTCAGAGAAAAGTGTGCTGCGGAGAATGAGAGCATATACCTGCTCCACATTGATTTGGATCGCTTCAAGGATACAAATGACTCAATGGGCCATGCCGCCGGTGATCTGGTCTTGAAACATACCGCCAGCGTATTGCGGGCGAATACGCGTGAACATGATTTTATTGCCAGAATTGGAGGCGATGAATTTCTTGTTATCAGCCCTACCGTAAACGGAGAAACACGGGCAAACAATATGGCCTGTAATATAATTCACGCCCTGTCAGAACCACTTCCCTATGAGGGACGTTTCTGCCGGTTTGGAGCCAGCATTGGTATAGCAAGTGAAAGTGCCAAAACTGTAGAGCTGAAAAAACTGATCAGAAGTGCTGATATGGCCCTCTACAGAGCCAAGGACAAAGGTCGAAACCGTTATGAATTCTTTTCAGAGTCTATGGAGCTGGAGGTCACTGACCGCAACAGAACCACCGAAGAGTTTCTGAACGGCCTTGATCTTGGGCACCTTGTACCTTTTTATCAGCCGCAGTTTGATGTGAAAACACTTGATGTTGTTGGAGTTGAAGTTCTTGCACGTTGGTTGCACCCGGAAAAAGGTGTTCTGACACCAGATAAATTTCTAAGCATAGCTGAAGATCAGAAAGTAATGGGACGAATTAACCAGGCTGTTGCAATACAGGCATTACGGGATTGTATTCTGTTGCGCAATGCCGGAATTAACCTGCCCAAGATTGCGGTAAACTTCTCATTGGACAGTCTGAAAGATCCTGAGTTGTTAACCTGGCTGGACAACCTGATGCCATTCCCTGCAGAATTTGCAATGGAACTGATTGAATCTATTTCCTTTGAAAATTGCGATGAAATCGTACGCGATAACCTGATGATGATAAAAGACAGAGGGATCGAAATAGAAATTGATGACTTTGGCTCAGGTCATGCATCAATTTTGGGACTTCTTGAGGTTCAGCCACACAGGTTGAAAATTGATAGAAAGCTTATTGAGCCAATTATTGAATCTGAATTTCATAAAAAACTGCTCGCATCAATCGTGGAAATGAGCGCTTCTCTTGGAACGGGCATAATTGCTGAAGGCGTTGAAACCATGGAGCAGCTTGAGTATCTAAAGACAACCGGGGTGCAGTCGTTTCAGGGGTATGTTCTGGCCAGACCCATGCCATTTAATGATCTTAAAGCTTTCCTGGAGAATGAGTCCTGGAGGCAGGCAGCCTGACAGGTTTTTATAAAAGCACCTGCCAGACTGATAAATCTGTATACTAGAAATATCTGCCACGCCCGCCGCGATCAAGAACTGACGCACAAGCTGTGGAAACACGATTGTCATGGCCAACTACACGGCAGACATCACGTTTTTTGTTTGGGTTGTAGCGAATTGTGCGGGCAGAAACTCTAAGACCATATTCTTGCGCTACATAGGCAAGATTATTATCCTGACAGTAAGGTGTAGAAATCTCATGGCCATTTTTCAGAACCTGAAATGAGCCATTACACTCAATTGCCTGAGCACCAGTGCTAAGTCCACCCAACATACATAGCGATACAACAAGAGCACCACCAACTTTTGAAATCATTTTCATTTTGATATCTCCAAATAACGGATACGGAATATTAAGGATACGCATTAAGCATCCATTTTGTTTCATTTCCGTCCTGATTATTTCATAACAAATAGGTGATCAGACTTTATCTCGACCACCATTTGGTTCAGGACGTCAGTCGTAAGCTGATATACTTTGGTTCAATCAGATGCTTCACAAGTTTGTGAGGGGGGGCATTTTTAGCCACTCACCTTCGCTCTGGCGCGTGTAATAACATCTGCCAGTGTTGATACAGCAAGCTCTGCCGGGCTCTTGGTGTGAGGTATCGTCCCGATAGGCCCGATAACACGCTTAACCTGGGCATCTGATATACCGGAACTCAATAAGCCTTCTACCCTGATCTGATGCGTTTTCCGTGACCCTTGGGCCCCAATATAAAAACAGTTACTATCCAGCAACTGGGTAATGACGGGAAGCTCCCACGCATGATCATGAAAATACAGCACAGCAGCAGAACGATGATCAAACTCGGTCAAACTCAGCTGATGTTTATGGGTAAGCCGTCGTGCATTAAATTTTTGTGCATCAGGAGAGTCCAGAATATCATCCGCAGGTGAATACACAACCACATCCATATCCGTATCAGTACCGAGTTTTGCCAGAGAAATAACTGCCGGGTCAGTGCCGAATATAAACAGTTTCAGTCTGGGAACAAACTCCCGGTGAAACTGTTTGCCAGCCCGTGTTTCCTGCCTTCCTTTCGAAGATGTCAGTACAGAGAGGCCGCTGGTAAAGTCGGTTTTTAGAGTAAAAGCCTTACGCTCCATCGTATATTCAAAGGCCTCAAATACAATGTCTCTTGAAATATTCACATCAAAATAGAGGTCAAGCCCGCTGCCACACGCGAGAGTTATATCCATATATGGCGAGCCGGAGCCATAGCGCACCATTATATTCTGCGACAGCTCCATCGCTTCAAGCGCTTTACTGATAATCTCCTGCTTGAGACAACCACCTGAAATATATCCAAATGTTTCACCGCTCTCAGAGACGATCATATGCGCCCCCAGTGGTCTGGGAGAGCCTCCCTCAATGCCTGCCAGCGTAACCAGCACGAAACGCTTTCCTTCGAGCACCCAGTCATGCAAAACCGGGAAGACATTATCTATATCTGTCCAGACAGGTGAATGAAC
>JBOEGA010000044.1:0-28550 GCA_050633205.1 Methyloligellaceae bacterium
GGCATCTGCCATCAGGTAAACCTTGAATATCTCGCACAGGTAGTCTGGACAAAAGAGGTCGAAGAAAACGGCAACAAAATAACCTATGCTTACCCTGATACACTTGTTGGTACAGACTCTCACACAACAATGGTCAATGGCATGGCTGTTCTTGGCTGGGGTGTTGGCGGTATCGAGGCTGAAGCGGCAATGCTTGGTCAGCCCGTCTCAATGCTGATCCCTGAAGTCATCGGCTTCAAACTTTCCGGAAAGCTTCCCGAAGGTACAACAGCAACTGACCTTGTTCTTCGTGTTGTTGAAATGCTTCGTCAAAAAGGCGTTGTCGGTAAATTTGTTGAATTCTATGGTCCAGGCCTGTCTCACCTCTCTCTTGAAGATCAGGCAACAATCGCAAACATGGCCCCTGAATACGGCGCAACATGCGGTTTCTTCCCCGTTGACAGTGATACAATCTCTTATCTTCAATCAACCGGCCGCGACCAGAACCGTATAGCTCTCGTTGAAGCTTATTCAAAAGCACAGGGCATGTATCGAACAGACGATCTCGCGGATCCTGTATTCACAGACACGCTTGAACTTGACATCAATACAGTAGTTCCAGCCCTGGCTGGACCTAAGCGCCCTCAGGACCGCATCAACCTTTCAGTTGCAGATACAGCTTTTGCTAAAGCCATGACCAAAGAATTCAACAAAGGTGATGAACTGACAAAACGCGCCCCTGTTGAAGGCAGAGATCATGACATAGGAAACGGTGATGTTGTAATAGCAGCCATCACCTCCTGTACAAATACATCAAACCCGAGCGTACTGATTGCAGCAGGTCTAGTAGCCAAAAAAGCTGCCGCCAAAGGCCTGACATCAAAGCCCTGGGTTAAGACATCTCTTGCGCCCGGCTCACAGGTCGTGACTGATTATCTTGAAAAAGCAAACCTTCAGACTGAACTTGACAAGCTTGGTTTCAACCTCGTTGGTTATGGCTGTACAACCTGTATCGGCAACTCCGGCCCGCTTCCCGAAGAAATTTCAAAAGCCATCAACGAAAATGACCTGATTGCAACTTCCGTACTTTCAGGTAACCGTAACTTCGAAGGCCGTGTAAACCCGGATGTTCGTACAAACTATCTTGCATCCCCTCCGCTTGTAGTAGCATATGCAATTGCTGGCTCAATGCACATCAATGTCACGAAAGATGCCATCGGTAAGGATCAGGACGGCAATGATGTATTCCTGAAAGATATCTGGCCAACAAATAAGGAAGTTTCTGACATCGTTCGTCAGGTTATTACACGCGAAATGTTCAGCACAAGATACGGGGATGTATTTAAGGGCGACGAGCACTGGCAGGCAATCAAGACAAGTGAAGGTCAGACCTACCAATGGTCTGACACCTCAACTTACGTTCAGCATCCTCCATATTTCGAAGGTATGAAGCAGGAGCCTGAACCGGTAAAAGACATCGTAAACGCAAGAGTTCTTTCACTCTTCCTCGATTCTATAACAACTGACCACATCTCTCCGGCAGGCTCTATCAAAAAGGATGGCCCCGCAGGTGAATATCTGTCATCTCATCAGGTCCGCCCGATAGACTTCAACTCTTACGGCTCTCGCCGTGGTAACCACCAGGTCATGATGCGTGGCACCTTTGCCAATATCCGCATCAAAAACCAGATGGTTCAGGGCGTTGAAGGCGGCGTAACACTGCATCAGCCATCCGGCGAACAGATGTCAATCTACGATGCTGCAATGCGTTACAAACAGGAAAGCATTCCTCTGGTAGTTTTTGGAGGTAAAGAATACGGAACCGGTTCATCCCGTGACTGGGCGGCAAAAGGAACACGGCTTCTGGGTGTCCGTGCTGTTATTACAGAAAGCTTCGAACGTATTCACCGTTCAAACCTTGTTGGTATGGGCGTACTCCCACTTGTCTTCCAGAATGGTGATTCATGGCAGTCTCTGGGAATAACAGGTAAGGAAACAGTAACTATCAAGGGCCTTGAAGGTGATATCCAGCCACGCCAGACCATGGATGCTGAAATCACATTCGAAGACGGTTCCACAAAAACAGTGAACCTGCTCTGCCGCATAGATACACTTGATGAACTTGAGTACTTCCGTAATGGCGGTATCCTTCACTACGTACTACGAGGCCTGACCGCAGCATAACAAATTGAAAAATAAGGATATATATCCTTACCAAAGTATAAAAGAAGCCGACTGATATTCATTTATCAGTTGGCTTCTTTTATGATAACACCCTATTCAAGCACTCGTGACTGGCATTTTACGTTCCAAAGCCGGATAATACACGTATTCTTCAATCTATAAGATTTAAGATGCACTTATAAAAACAGCGGAGTTTCAACAATATGGCGTATATCTGGAAAGGCTTCTTTCAAATCCTGGGATTTGCAGGCCTTATGGGCATATTCCTTGCCAATGCCCCTTCTTCATCATTTTCTCAGGAAAATGTATCAAACCACGCAGTTGTTGAACTCTTTACCAGCCAGGGATGCTCCTCCTGCCCACCTGCAGATGAATTTCTTGGCCAGCTTGCAAAACGCAAAAACGTTACAGCCCTGACACTCCCGGTAGACTATTGGGACTATCTCGGTTGGAAAGACACCCTTGCAAGCCGCCAGTTCACAAACCGTCAGCGAACTTATGCCAGACTGCGAGGTGATGCCAATGTCTACACACCCCAGATGGTCATCAATGGCGTAACTCATAAAGTCGGCAGCCGCTATAGCAGAGTAAACAGTGCTATCCAGACAGCACAAAGCGAATTCAAAAAACACGCAGTCCCCATGTCCCTGAAACTGCAGGACAATACAATCTGGGTCGGCGCTGGTGATGCAGCAGAAGGCAGCACATTAAAGGACGGCACCGTATGGATTGCTTGCGTAAAAAAAGCCGTCACAGTAAATATCGGCAGAGGCGAAAATCACGGCCGTAAAATTACCTATTACAATGTTGTCAGACAATTGGCACCTGTAGGCCAGTGGATGGGTAAAGCAGTCAATCTGAGACTACCAAAACAACCATTCATCAACGACAAACCGGACTTCTTCGTAGCCCTTCTTCAGGCAAAAGATAATGGCCGCATCATCGGTGTAGCACAGGTTTCAAACTAACTGTAAAACCAGCGGAGAGACCTGCTCCCCGCTGGCACGACCTTACCCGGAAAACGGATAATCAGTATATCCTGCCTCGGCACCACCATAAAATGTAGATCTGTTATAAGGCGTCAGTTCTGTACCAGCCTCAATCCGTTTCGGCAGATCAGGATTGGAAATAAAGTATCTGCCAAACGCCACAGCATCAGCAGAACCTTTCTGCACCGCCTCTTTGGCACTATCAGGCAGATACCCTCCGGCAGAAATAAACACACCATCAAATTTGCTGCGGAAAAGATCCGAAGTACTTGGTGCATTCTCGTCAGCAGCCTCATTCCCTCCGGCACTGCTTGCCCGTGGTTCAATCACATGAACATAAGCAAGCTTCCGTTCATTCAGCTTTTCAAAAACATAGGAGAAAAGCCCAATAGGATCACTGTCACTCATATCATGAACAGTACCGTAAGGAGACAAACGAACACCCACACGCCCGGAACCCCAGACAGAAACAACCACATCAATAACTTCCAGCAACAGCCCCGCACGGTTCTCTACAGAGCCACCATATTCATCTGTTCTTTGATTAGTACCATCCTGAAGAAACTCATCCAGCAGATAACCATTCGCTCCATGCACTTCAACACCATCAAACCCGGCACGCTTCGCATTTTCCGCAGCCACCTTGAAATCATTAATAATCCCTGGAATTTCAGAAAGTTCCAGAGCACGTGGTGTTTCAATTGCAACAGGTTTCCAGTCAGAAGACATGGTCCCGCTATCCTTCGCAGCAATCGCTGAAGGAGCAACAGGCAACCCGCCATCAGGCTGATGAGACGTATGTGAAATCCGCCCCACATGCCAAAGCTGCAAAAACATTTTGCCGCCTTCCGCATGAACTGCATCAGTCACGCTCTTCCACCCAGCAACCTGCTCTTCAGAATAGATCCCCGGTGTAGCCGGATAACCCATACCCTGCTGAGAAATTGGCGTAGCTTCCGAAATAATCAGACCCGCACTCGCCCGCTGCCGATAATATTCTGCATTCAATTCATAAGGAACATGCCCCGGAACCCTGGCCCGCATACGTGTTAACGGCGCCATCACGACCCTGTTTTTCAAAACAAGATCACCCATTTCAAGAGAATCCAACAAATCAGCCATTTTCTTATCCTGTATTATTTTTTTCAGCACACGACATAATTAATAGGCATGCACCTTCATTTATCATTCTCTCTATATATACCGACAAACTCATTGTTCAATACTTCCGAACAATAAAATTACTTAATCAATGGCCAGTAAACTTCTGTCCGCCAGCCGGCAACATCTGGAACTTCTGTCGGTGAGGTAACATAGGCCTCCCACGGAGCACCATGGCTTTGAAAGCCTTGTTCTTCAACCCACACTTCAATTGCGGCATAAGTCTCGGCCAGTTCGTCATATGCCCCCGCATGAACAGCCAGAGCGACAGGACCAGCCTCCAGAAAACCGGCTTGCATCTCACCTTCTGCCGACGCAGTTTCAGCTATCGGGATTGCACAATCAATAGTCCAGAGACCAGTACCGGTTGATACGTAACGCGCAACCGGCTGCCCCGCAATCGCGATTCCCGACGCCATACAATGCTGAAACAGTTTGGGAAAACACTCGGCAAATAAAGGTTGTAACTTTGTGCGAACAACACTTCGCTGAATATACAAAATAGGTTGGGCTGCAACATCCTCACGGGTAATGGAAAGTGTTGGCATTCTTTCTTCCTCTTGGATCTCGGCATAACTACTGTGATATAAATGGACACAAGGTCCAACAGAACAAACTATATTTTGATGATTTTTCTGCTCATCAGTGGAAGCTTTAGCAAGTGCTTCTGAACGATACTGAATTGGAGAGCATCCATAATTACGACGAAATGCACGGACAAAAACTTCATGGCTTTGAAAGCCATTGAACAGCGCAATGGACAGCACCGAATCCTGGGTGGAGGTAAGCATTACAGCCGCTCGTTCCAGACGTAAACGCAGAATATGTTGCTTGGGCGTCTCGCCCATAATACGCCGAAACCCCCGATGCAAATGATACTTCGACCACCCGATATGCTTCGACAGCGAATCGAGAGAGTGATTGCCATCCAGTTGTTGGTAAACATTACTCAGAAGCTGAAAAATATCCCGTTTCAAAATACTCATCAGTCAGAAATAGCCCATGTTCAATGATACTGCTTGATCTTTCTTGCTCAAATATGAAACTTGCACTGAAACCGTACATAATATTTAGCCCGGGTGAATATGATACATTTCCAACCACTTGCCTGACCCATCGGGCTGAAACGATAAGGTCACTCCCGATGCTCAGCTCCCCACTGATAAAGTTGCTCAATTACTGGAATTAACGTCCTGCCTTTATCAGTAAGAGAGTATTCCACACGCGGAGGAACTTCCGCATAGACTTCGCGGTGAACCAGTCCATCATTCTCCAGCTGACGAAGTTGTTGCGTCAGCATTTTCTGAGTTACCGGTGGGATATTCCTTTTAAGTTCTCCAAATCGCTTAATCCCGCTGATTAGCATATGGAGAATAACCGGTTTCCATTTTCCTCCAATGACATTCAGTGTGTAGACCATAGGGCAGCACTCAGGATTGTCCGTATGCCATTGTTTTATCATTATAGTTTCCTAAAAGGTACTATAGCACAAAATAGTGCGTACTTGCCAAAAAATCAGTTAAATCTATATTTTCATAATGCCTCATCGTTTTCAACCTATTAAACAATGGAAGTATTTGTCATGACCACAACTCAGATTTTTCGCATCCCGATTATGCCTATGGGAATGGTGAATGCTTTCCTGATCAAAAGCCCTGCAGGAGCAATACTGGTTGATACCGGCCTTCCCGGAACGGAAAAAGAAATTAAAAAAGCAATGAACCGTGCATCGGTCTCTATTGAAGATATTAAACTAATTATAATTACGCATGCACATATTGATCATGCAGGTAACGTATCATTGCTCAAAAGAATGTCAGGAGCGCCCGTCCTTGGACATAAGGCTGACCTCCCTTATTTCCGACAGGAACAAAAAATGACATTTTGTCCAACAGGTTGGTTTGGAAGATTGTTTCTTAAAACAGGTCTCATTCAGAAATCCTACAAAGCGTTCACACCTGATATTCTCCTGAATAATGGCGATGAAATGAACCTGCAGGAGTTTGGTTATTCCGGCACAATCCGACACACCCCGGGTCATACTGAAGGCTCCATTTCGGTCGAGCTATCTGATGGCAATGCACTGGTGGGGGATCTCATTTCATCAGGTATTCTGCTTGGCGGCACCATAAGAACAGGCCGTGCCAAGCGCCCGCCATTCGAGGATGACCCTCATGCAGTAAGCCATGAACTGCAAAAAATGGTAAAAGCAGGAATTCATAAATTTCACATGGGCCATGGCGGACCGCTCGGCTCTGCTGAGGTAACAAGGCACGCAAACTATCTGAAAACTTTGCAGGCAATACCATGCTGCGGGTAGCCACGAAAATTTAGAGCATGTCGTATTTAATAAGAAACATGTTCCCACAAAAAAAGCCGCCCGAACAAAGCACCCGGACGGCTTCAAATCAAATGAATGACCTGTATAAACCTACACCTTACCAAGCACCAAACGGTTCAACCGCTCGGAAAACTTCGCCGGGTCACTTGGCATATCACCTTCAAGAATAAGAGCCTGATCAAACAATACCCAGGTCAGATCCTCAATATCATCAGCCTTCTGCTCAACAATCTTGCTGTTCAGTGCCTTCAGCATGGCATGATTAACATTCACTTCGAGAACCGGAGCAACTGTTGGATTGGTATCAGTACGCCCGATAATTTTTTCAAGTCCTCGATCCGGCCCACCACTTGGCGCAACCAGACAGGTTGGACTTGTAACCAGACGCTTCGAAACCTTGACATCACTGATGGCCTCGCCAAGAATTTCTTTGATCTTTGCAATCAGCCCGTCAGAATTTGCCTCTTCCGCAGGTTTGTCGGCATCTTCTGAACCTTCAGGCAAAGGAATATGAGAAATATCCGTATCCCCCTGGGAGATAGATACAAACTGCTTGCCTTCGTAACCAATAGCATTGGTAACCCAGAAATTATCCACCGAGTCAGACAGCAACAGAACCTCTATACCACGAGCCTTGAACCCTTCAAGCTGTGGACTGGCCTTAAGCTGCTCCATTGTGCCGCCTGCAAGATAATAAATAGCATCCTGCTTTTCGTGCATGTCAGCAACATACTCTTCAAGGCTGCGCCATCCGTCTGCAGTTGTCGTCTTGAAACGCACGATCTCATAAAGCTCATCACGGTGAGAAGGGTCTTCATAAAGTCCCTCTTTCATAACCGCACCAAACGTATCCCAGAACTTCTCGTGAGCCTCTTTGTCTTTGCGGGACTGCTTCTTGATCTCCGACAGAACCTTCTTCGTAACAGCCTTGCGAATAGACGTAACAATCGGATTGTTCTGTAACATTTCACGAGAAATATTTAGCGGCACATCCTGAGAATCAATAACACCGCGAACAAATCGCAGATAAGCAGGAAGCAACTCTGCATCATCAGTGATAAATACCCGGCGCACATAAAGCCTGACCCGGCCTTTACGCTCAGGGTCATACAGATCAAACGGCTTCAGCGTTGGCACAAACAACAGCACTGAATATTCATGACGGCCTTCCGCCCGGTAATGCAATGTAAGGCTCGGTTCATCAAAAGGAACGGCAATCTGCTTGAAAAAACCACTATACTCTTCCGGGGTAATTTCAGACTTGGAACGCGTCCAGAGAGCGCTACCACTGTTCAACTGCTTTGGTGCTTCCGCACTGCCTTCATCAGGTATCAGGAAAATCGGAAAGGAAACATGATCCGAATAGGCATGAATAATACGCTCAATCTCATGAGCTTCCAGATATTGCTGCGCATCATCATTCAGGAACAGCTTGATATGCGTACCACGCTGGCAAAGTTCTGCCTCAGCAGCAGATGCCGGATCAACAGCAAACCCGTCCCCACCTTTGGAAACCCACTTGGTACACGCTTTGGCACCGGCTTTGCGGCTGACGACTTCAATCTTGTCCGCAACCATAAATGCAGAATAAAACCCGACACCAAACTGACCAATCAGACCAGAGCCATCTTTTTCTTTCTCAATCTTATCCAGAAATGCCTTGGTTCCTGACTTGGCAATAGTCCCGAGATTATCAATCATCTCTTTGCGGGTCATTCCGATACCATTATCATGAATGCTCAAAACCTTATTGGTCTTGTCAAGGCCAATGGAAATTCCAAGCTCGGTATCCTCACCAAGCAGCTCAGCTTTCGTAACAGCCATATAGCGAAGCTTGTCGCAGGCGTCCGACGCGTTTGATATCAACTCCCTGAGAAATATTTCTTTCTCAGTATAAACTGAATGCACCATAAGATGCAGAAGCCGGCTGACTTCAGCCTGGAATGAAAAAGATTTGGATGTTTTCTTCGTCCCAACCGACATGATAAACCCCTCCATCAAAGCAAGTTAATTAAGTTTGCATTAACCATAAATAGCAAACAGCTCTGATTCCCCACGAGCGAGAATCACCAATTTATTAGCAGTATTAACTCCAGCGAATCAATAACATCTACAGGAAACTTAACAATTCAACAAAAAATAAAAAAGGGCCGTTTAAAAAAAACGGCCCGACAATAGTTCTATAAGGATCCCAACGGGGAATTGGGATAAGGCGGCCCGATCTCACCTTCTGGACTACGGGGGGCTGGGGGGCTGAGAATTCCGCTGTCAAGAATAGGATCGGGCCAAGAGGCAATATAGTTAATATGCTGTGGCATTAGGGCATCTAATAGGCTCATTTATGGCAGAAAAAAGATTTATGAAAGAAGCACTGAATTTCAATAATAAAAATTCAGACTCAGATAGTAACAGCACAATAAATCTAAAAAGGGCCCAGCCTACTTTGGAAAGAACATGATGGGGGAGACTTTAAATTTCGTATCCCGCATTCGACTGGGCCAAGGGGGCAGCAAGGAAATAATGCCTAACTTAATTGTTCGCGGCATGGCTGAATAATGGCATTTTAACGGCACTTAAAATGTTACTTTATGTATTTTCTATAATATTTTTTTGGCTGAAATCTAATCTTATTGCGTTCATTTCGTTGTAAATTTATATTATAATAAATGCCTGTAATAACAAAGTACTGGAGAAAGAATGAAAGAGAACGATCCAACAGCAGCACTTTCAACCATCCCGCAAACAACGAACCACAAACCCTTCCCCGTATCCTTCAATCGCAAAGAACTCAACGAAATTCTCAAAATCTATGGCTACAAAGTCTCTGACGGCGAATGGAAAGATTACGCAATAGACCTCCTCACCGATAAAGCCATATTCTCAATCTTCCGCCGCTCAAGCGAATATCCTCTTTACAAAATCATCAAAAATCCGAAACTGGCAAAAAAACAGGGCGCCTTCAGCATTATAACCCCCACGGGCCTGATTCTGAAACGCGGTCACGAACTTAAAAATGTTCTGAAAATATTTGAGAAAAAGCCAAAGCTGGTGGATCTGAGCTAGATCACCCAGGCGCAGAATGATCTCCATCACCTAAAGCCCGCTGCATAAACAACACATCCAGCCAGCGCCCATGCTTATACCCGACTGAATGCAGTGTCCCTGTAATATGAAACCCCAGTGAACGGTGAAGGTTTATAGACCCTGAATTCCTGGAATCTCCAACCACAGCCACCATTTGCCGAAACCCTTTGGCTGTACAGCTCTCTATCAGACGCTCCATCAACAGACGAGCAATTCCACGCCCATGATAGGCCGAATCGACATAAATAGCGTTCTCCACCGTATTATTATATGCCTGCCGCGCCCGGTATGGTCCTGCAAATGAAAACCCGACAACCCTGTCATCCACTACAGCCGAGTAATAGGGGTACCCCTTCTCCTTCAGGACCAGAAACCTCTCCGTCATCCCCTCAATTCCAGGAGCCTCAGTCTCAAAGCTGGCAGTTCCTGTCATAACTGCTTCACCGTATATTTGGGCGACAGCTTCAATATCCCCGATTTCAGTTTCCCTGATCATTACCATTCCTCGCGCATAAAAAAGGCCCCGGCAATATATCACCGGAGCCTTAAATTCATAACATTTCTGTCAGCTTTAGTCGTCGCCACCCATAATGCCCAGAATATTCAGAATGTGAATAAACATCATAACGAAGCTGGCATAGAGGTGGAAGGCACCAAAGATAGCCTTTTTGTTTGTAGTATCTTGACCGTCACCAGCAAAATACATCTCTTTTGTTGATTGAGTTTCCCATGCAGTCATAGCCGCAATAATTAAAACCATCAAAGCAGAAAAGCCAAGGCTGAACAGATTGTTTGCGAAGCCCCCTGTAAACATGGCAATCAAACCGATAACCAGCATACCAACAAGGGCCATACAACAAAACGCACCAATTGGGCTCAAATCTCTTTTGGTTGTGTAACCATAAAGACTAAGAGAAGCAAATGCAGCCGCAGTCACCGCAAAAGCCTGAAACACAATGTGTGTATTACCAGCCTGCACAAACTTAAAGACAAATGGAGTAATAAACACCGCCCACAGAGCTGCATATATCCAGAAAGCTGCATGAGCGAGAGCCGTGCTACCTTCAAGGATGAGTTTATTGGAAAAGAAGCCCATGCCTATTATGGCTGCAAAAATAATCCATTTTGCCCAGCCGCCAAGCCCGAAATAGAGTGCAAACAACAGCGGCGGGTTGCTCATTAGGAACAATGAAACAACTGCTGTAAATGCAATACCAAGAGCCATATAGTTATATACTTTAAGCATATAAGCTCTCAGACCTTCATCAATCGCGTGAGCGTCGACCCCCGCGCCTGACCGAGTACGGAATGTATTTTCTTGATCGTAAGCCATTATTATTGACGTCCTTTCACGCTCAATCTATCGAAACACTTAATGGTTTGGTACGGATATGGTATGAAACCATCTGTGAATCAAGACCATTATCTACAGGAATTTCTTAAAATTACAGCTCAAACCCGGCTATTTTCTTAAAAAATCCCTTATTTTATATTACCTACCTCTTAAATAAGGTGCCGTTTTGGCACTCAGCACCCTCCAGGATCCGATAATTCCAAAAAACAATACCAGAACCACAGAAAAGCCGATAGCCAATAGTGCAGCCTGAATAGAGAACACAAACTCAACCCGCAAAACAAACACCAGAACCGACCAGGCTGCAATACCACCAAGGATTAGTGCAAGCGCACCAGTCGCTACAGATAAGCCCAGATATTCTATAATATGAGCTGAGATAATCTGCCTACGGGTAGCTCCAAGGCTTTTAAATATAGCAGATTCATACTTCCGCCGCTGCTGAGCTGTAGCCAGTGCCCCGGCCAGAACCAGCGCCCCCGCAACAAGGGTCAACCCTCCGGCAACACGAATAGCCATCATAATCCGCTCATAAATACCCGAAACAGTCTCAATCGCATCCTTAACCCGGATCGCGGTAATATTGGGATACTGTTTTGCCAGATCCCGCATAAGATTACCTTCCCCTTTGATTTCACCACTGCCTTCAGGCCGTAATGTTGCAAGCATATTCGCCGGTGCACCGGCAAGTGTATTAGGCGAAAACACCATAACAAAATTAATGCGGAGAGATTCCCATTTCAGCGTCCTGAAGTTTGCAATTTTGGCGGTAATATCCCGCCCCAGAACATTCACGACAATCTCATCACCAATTTTAAGCCCCAAGCCTTTGGCCAATGACTGCTCAAAGGAAACAAGATTATCCCCGCTATGTCCCGCAGACCACCAGCGCCCTTCAACAACCTCGGACCCTCTTGGAACCTCATCTGAATAAGTAATTCCCCTGTCACCGTTCAGCGCCCATTTGGCATTATCCGCTGCAACAACATTAGCGGAATCAACTCCCGCAAGTTTGACAATACGCCCACGCAACATAGGCGCCTGGGACAAATGAGCATTCTGATCATATTTTCTGACCAGCGTTGCAAAACCCGGATACTGATCCTTCCTTATATCAACGAAAAAGTGACTGGGAGCATTTTCAGGCAAACCTGATTGTAACTGCCTGACCAGTGAAACATCAATCAGAGACACAGTGACCAGAAGGCTGAGTCCCAACCCAAGCGACAGGATTATTGTCCGTGCAAAAGACCCCGGTCCCGTCACATTAGCTCTCGCAACAACCAGTGCAGCTCCTTTAAATCCCGGCAGTCTGTGTGCCAATGCCTGAACCAGACGCCCGTAGAAAATAAACACACCAAAAATAACCGTTAAGCCCGCACAGAAATAAAGTGAAAACAGTTCCGCCCGTGATAACGATATGGCAACCGCTATCAGCAGCAGGGCCAGCGCCCCCGCAATGATTATATCACCTCTGGTAATTTTACCCGTTTCACCGGTAGCCTCTTCCCTGAACAACATCTGCGGGCGAACATCACGTGACCGCCTCAAAGGCAGGATTACAAATAACAACGAGACCAGAAATCCGTAAAACACTCCCATAAAGACCGTGCTGACTTCTGGCGTAAAACTCATCTTTACAGGAAGCGCCTCACCAAGAAAGAACCCGATCCCCATAGGCGCCGCCAACCCAAGCACGACCCCCAGAATAATACCAATACCCGAGATAATCAGAATTTGAATCAGATATATCCTGAAAATCAGAGAGTTCTGTGCCCCAAGGGATTTAAATGTAGCAATTGTGGACCGCTTACCTTCAATAAACGTATTCACAGCATTACCAACCCCTACCCCACCGATAATCAATGCAGTCAACCCAACCAGCGTCAAAAACATACCCAGCCTGCCAATAGCAGTAGAAATACCCGGTGTAGGACGCAATCTGTTCAGAACATAAAAACCACTATCGGAATATTGTTTCTCAAGCCTTTCCGACAAAACCTCAAGTTGACTGTCTTCGTCCGCGACTCCCGGCTTAAGCTTAATTCTGTACCGCCAGCGTATTAAACTTCCGGGCTGAACCAGCCCCGCCTTTTCAAAAGTTGAAATGGATATCAGCAACCGAGGACCAAGCGTATTACCCGTAGAAAGCCTGTCAGGCTCATCAGCAATAATTTCCTGAAGCACAACAAGCTTGCTGCCCAGTCGTATTTTATCTCCGGGCTTCAATCCAAATCGGTCAAAGAGCGTTGCGTCAGCAAAACCGGTAAGCTCTCCCGATAGTTTTCCCGCACGGTCACCTTTAACCATGAGCTGACCATATAGCGGATACAGGTTATCAACGGCCTTAACCTCCACCAGCGCCTGATACTGGTTATCAATCGTGCGGGTCATCGCCCTCGCGGTTGCAACTTCACTGACCTGGCCATAACTGGAAAAATCAGACAGAACCTCTTGAGAGGCTCGTTCATGAATACGGCTAAGTGCAATATCTCCGCCCAGAATCTCCTGCCCTCTTTGGGAAATTCCACTGTCAAACGCATCAGCCAGCGCACCAACAGCCACAATAGCAGCAACCCCCAGCGCAATGCAGGACACAAAAATATAGAACCCCCTTAATCCACCCCGTAACTCACGAAGTGCCATGCGCAAAGCCAGAGATAAATTCGAGAACGCCATAGCTGTTTTTCCTTGTGAGTTTCTTTATGCGGATTTGAGGAAATTGAGACGACCATCATCAATAAAAATCTGCCGCTCACATCTCGCAGCCAGCTTGGGATCATGAGTAATCAGCATCAAAGTCGTGCCGTGTTTATCCCTGAGATCAAAAATCAGATCCATAATATGAGCCCCGGTCTTCCCATCAAGATTTCCCGTAGGCTCATCAGCCAGTAACAATTTCGGCTTGGGAGCCAGTGCGCGGGCCAGGGCAACACGCTGCTGCTCTCCCCCGGATAACTGGGAAGGAAAATGATCATGTCTATGACCAAGACCAACTTCTTCCAGAGCTTCCTTCGCAACAAAACTCGCATTGGGATAATTCAGAAATTCCATGGGAAGCATAACATTCTCAAGGGCCGTCATTGTCGGAACCAGATGAAACGATTGAAAAACAATACCGATCTGCTTCCCGCGCAATTCAGCAAGCTGGTCCTCGTTAAGCTGAGGCAACGACTGATCACAAACCACAAGCTCACCCGAAGTAACGCTTTCCAGCCCTGCCGTTATCATAAGCAATGTAGTCTTTCCAGACCCGCTTGCCCCGACAATACTGACCGACTCACCTTCCCTGATCTCCATACTCACATTTTTGAGAATATTGACCGGCCCCGCACGACTGGGCAATGTCACTGAAACATCTGTAAGACTGACTACCGCACTATTCACTGATCAGCTCCTTGGCTTTTATTATTCTTGCAGGTCCCTCATTGGAAACAGAAAGAAAAAAGACTATCTTACTTGAGGGACAAACCCCTTGGTATACAAACCAATTCACAGCACATAGAAGCAAATTTCATGACATCAAAGATAAAACTGAAAATTGGGAACTGCTTTTCACATAGTAATGCAGGCCTTGTATTTGAACAGTTAAGACTGAAATCTCAATTACTTTTCTTTATAACCGCACTATTCAGTTGTATTTTTACTGTCAATGCACACGCAAAAAAGCAGATTCAGATCGTTGCCTTCGGAGACAGCCTCACTGCAGGCTATCAGTTGCCACCATCAGCATCATTCCCCGCTCAACTGGAAAAAATCTTAAAAACAAAAGGTTACGATATAAAAATTACCAATGCTGGCGTGTCAGGAGATACCACCAACGGCGGTCTGGCCAGGTTCGACTGGGCAATCCCGGATAATACAGATATTGTAATTCTTGAGCTTGGTGCAAACGACGCCCTTCGTGGCATATCTCCGGAACAGACAAAACAAAATCTCGACAAAACTTTACATAAGCTCAGATCAAAGGGTATCATTATACTATTGGCAGGCATGAAAGCACCGGGCAGCCTTGGAGAAGAATACACAAAAGCCTTTGATCAGATTTACCCGGATCTGGCAAAAAAATATAATATTTCGCTGTATCCCTTTTTCCTTGAAGGGGTGGCTTTAAGACCAAAGTTAAATCTTTCTGATGGAATTCACCCGAACAGGGAAGGGGTGGCCATCATTGTCAAAAACATCCTTCCTCACATTGAAGCACTTATAAAACAAGTTGACGCACAAAAATAACATCCGCACAGGAGCAGAATAATGGAACTTAGAAATCTCGGTCGTACTGGCATTAAAGTCAGTTCAATCTGTCTGGGCACAATGACATGGGGCCAGCAAAATACAGAAGCTGAAGGCCATGAACAAATGGACTATGCAGTAGAACGCGGCATCAACTTCTTTGATACGGCGGAGCTCTACGCAATCCCCCCAAAAGCTGAAACTCAGGGCAGCACAGAAGAAATCATCGGCACATGGTTTGAGGCCAGAAAAAACAGAGACCAGATAATACTTGCAACAAAAGTCGTCGGCAGAACGTCAAATACCTGGTTCAGAAAAGACGGGTCCCCTGGTGAGTTGACAAAAGCACAGATACTTGAGGCAGTGGAAGGATCATTACGACGACTGAAAACTGATTATATTGACCTCTATCAGATTCATTGGCCGGATCGCCCAATCAGCATCTTCGGCGGACTGGAATACAAAGAATATGGTGACGAAATAAATACGATTCCTGAAACACTGGAGATCTTCGACGAAATCGTTAAATCAGGAAAGGTTCGCCATATAGGTCTTTCGAATGAAACCGCTTGGGGAACAATGAAATTTGTTTCAACTGCAGAAAAGACAGGCCACCCGCGCGTCGCATCAATTCAGAACGCATACAACCTTCTCAACAGAAGCTTCGAAGTCGGTCTCTCGGAAGTTGCACAAAGAGAGGATGTCGGACTTCTTGCATATTCTCCTCTGGCACAGGGATATCTGACCGGAAAATACGAAAACGGACAACTCCCCGAAGGTTCGAGAAAAGCTCTGTTCCAGAGACTTCAGAGATACGAAACGCCAAATGCAGCAAAGGCAACAACGGCCTATCTGGACATTGCTAAAAAGCATGATGTTGACCCGTCAAAAATGGCTGTTCAGTTCGTAACAACGCGCCCGTTTGTAACATCCAACATTATCGGCGCAACAACGATGGAACAGCTTAAAACCAATATTGACTCTGTTGACCTCGAAATGACTGAAGAGTTGATGAAAGACATAAACGATACTCAACTTATTTACTCTAACCCTTGCCCTTAAATAGCTATAAGATAATACTATACTGGAGAACCTGGGAGCATTGCTCTCAGGCTCTCGACACTCATAGCGAAAGGGGGAATCATGCCTAGACTTTTCACCGGAATTTACCTCCCCGACAACATTCGCCAGCATCTGATGCTCATAAAAAGCGGCCTGACAGGTGCCAGATGGATTTCTCCTGAAAATTATCACATTACACTGCGCTTTGCCGGAGATCTGGAAAACCGTAAAGCTCATGAATTTGCCAACGCACTCGAAACTGTAGCCTGCGAACCCTTTTCAATACGCCTGAAAGGTATTGGAAGTTTTGGAGGAAATAAGCCAAATACAGTCTGGGCAGATATCGAAGGTCAGGATGAATTACGCCAACTCCAGAGAAGCCATGAACAGATCGCCCGATCAGTAGGCCTGCCCCCGGAATCCAGAAACTATACCCCCCATGTCACAATAGCCAGACTGCAACGTGGCAAAGTCAATGAAGTTGCCCAGTTTCTTGAAAGCTTCGGTGATTTTTCAACCGACTGGTTTGAAGTAAACAGCTTTATACTATACTCAGCCCGCCCCAACCGCGGCGGAGGCCCCTATGTCATTGAAGAGAGCTATCCAATGGAATTGGAAAGCATGGAGGACTATTACGAGTGATCTATACATATTAGGACTTTATTTTAGAGAAAGTGCTTGAAAAATTCTGTGATGTGCCAACAGCTGATAACTGCCTCAGGACTAAATTGTGTCAATTACAGAAATATAAGATAATCTACATGTTCATCCTGATACTTCCAAAATACTTTTCTTATATATGTGTGGCATTATTAGTTATTTTTACCCCATTAGATTCCATCTTACTTTGGAGTCGCAAAATTCTATTTCCTAACCTCCCTGAAAATCAGTCTCTAATCTCAAAATGGCCTTGTTTGTCCGATATTCAAATGCTTGCAGTCGTTTGATATAATTAGTGAAATTTGGTATGAAAGGCAAAGTCGAGCCCTTACAAAATATTTGTGAGGCATATTCCTTTTGATAGCACTTGAGCCTATTTACCAAATATCAAGCAATGAGAGATTCTAGATGCCTTTCAACAAAATTCATGTTCCAAAAGGACTTGCAAGTAATATCTGCCATGAGATCAACGACCAATTACATACAAGCTTGGTCGAGACCTGTGGTGTAAATCCAGATGACTATTTCTGTCTAGTTTCCCGATACGAACCGGACGACATGATCTTACACCCAACTTTTCTAGGGGAAAGAGATCCTAGTGCAACTATTGTGATAGAGATTGCGCTATTGGGTGGTCGTTCAGACAGCCAGAAAGAAGCTCTATACAATGATTTTCGCAGTCGTCTTCGTGAAATTGGCTTTGACCCCAAAAACTCAATCATGTTTCTCATTGAAAATAATGCCATCGATTGGTCTTTCAGCGAGGCAGGCTCGGTGAAGTCAGTCCTTGGACTTTAGGCGCTCTAACTGGGCATGAGTTCTTCGCGCCGTTAGAATACTGTATCATAAAGTTCCGTTTAAGGTCATAAACAGCCACTGTCCGCAAAAGCAAATCCAGATCATTACAATTAATCCGCTTTTTCCAGATCCTGAAATAACTGCTCGCACGCGTCTTTGACCAGATTGTAAACATGTTCAAAGCCGTCAACCCCACCATAATACGGGTCTGGAACATCTTCCTCATTGCAGTTTGGCAGGTAGCTCAGAAGCATCCGGACATCAGCTCCGCCCTCTTTACCTGGAACACGCAGAATATTCTCATAGTTGGACCGGTCCATAGCAACAATCAGGTCAAAGTCACTAAAATCATTAGAATAGAATTTGCGGGCCTGCTGCCCCGAAATATCAATTCCCTTACCAAGAAGAACGCCCCGAGCCCTTTCATCTGGAGGATGACCAACATGCCACCCACCAGTCCCGGCTGAATCGATAACATACCTGTCAGAACACCCCTCTTGCTCAACAAGATTTCTAAAAATACCTTCCGCCATAGGGGATCTGCATATATTCCCCAGACAAACAAAAAGAATCCTCAACTCGCCCATATTAATATCCGGTTTTTGCTTCATTTACATAATATACAATCATCAATAATACATATGTTTTTTTCATAAGGAAAATAATGTCCAAACTAACTCCTCAGGAACGGGCTGCAGCTCTTCAGGTATTAGGTGACTGGGATGAACTCGGCAGCCGGGATGCAATCACCAAAACCTTCCAGTTTAAAAACTTCAACGAAGCCTTTGGCTGGATGACCCGGATTGCCATGTCCGCAGAAAAAATGGACCACCATCCCGAATGGTTCAATCTCTGGAACAAAGTTATTGTCACCCTGACCACTATCGATGCAAAAGGAGTAACCAAAAAAGACATCGTATTGGCCAAACTGATGAATGACCTGGCAAAGAAAACCTGAGAGTTAACGAACCACCCGAACATAGGAAGATCTGTTAACACTCCTTAACAGAAACTTAAGATGTTCTTCCTTCAAAGCAATGCAACCTTCCGTAGCTTGATAGTGACTCTTCGCTACATGGACGAAAATTGCGCTGCCTCCACCGTGAATCCGCGGTGAATCGTTGTGACTGAGAACAGCAATAATATTGTATAATTCATCGTCCCGCATTAAATTTTCTGAACGGCCGCGATACGGCAACTTCACAAAGCGGTTGTAATTTGCATCCCAGGGAGCATCACACCACCCGTCAGAATCCCGGATTTCCGCCATTGGAAGACCAGTGGGAAACCGTTTAACCCTGTCAGAGCGGTAAAAAACTTTCCTGAAATACCATTTCCCAACAGGAGTTCCCCCATCTCCCTCAAATTTAAAGGAAACAATCCCCCCCCGCCCAAGAGCACAAGGAAAAGCAAATTCCCCACACTGAAGAACACCCTGAGTAGCAGATCTCGAAGATTTTCTAACAATCATAACAGCCATCTAACACACTTGTGACCAATCTTGATCCCTCATAAATTTCAACCCTATTGAAACCTTATCTCCTATAATTGTATATGTGATACACTGAACAATTAAACTTATTTTCGACCGGAGTAAATCCAATGAGCACGGCGCGCAAAATTCTGACAGTAGATGATGACGATGATCTAAGAGAATCATTAGCAGACCAGCTTAGGTTGCATGATGAATTTAGCGTAATGGAAGCCTCGAACGCCACCGATGGCATTAACCTGGCAAAAACCGAGCATCTGGACATAATACTGCTCGATGTAGGCCTGCCAGACATGGATGGACGCGAAGCATGCAAGATCCTGCGGAAAAATGGCTATAACGGCCCCATAATCATGCTGACAGCCCAGGATTCCGATGCCGATACAATTCTGGGTCTTGAATCAGGCGCAAATGACTATGTAACAAAACCCTTCCGCTTTTCAGTGCTTCTGGCAAGAGTGCGTGCCCAGTTGCGCCAGCATGAACAAAGCGAAGACGCTATTTTTGCAATCGGCCGCTATTCGTTTAAACCGGCGACAAAAACTCTGGTTGATAATGATGGCAATAAGGTCAGGCTTACTGAAAAAGAAACATCCATACTTAAATATCTGTACAGATCAGGCGACAGTGTCGTCAGCAGAGATGTATTATTACATGAAGTATGGGGATATAACGCCGGAGTAACGACTCACACCCTGGAAACACACATTTACAGATTACGTCAAAAAATAGAACGGGATCCTTCAAATGCTGAACTTTTAATCACCGAAACTGGTGGTTATAAACTTATGCCGTGATATTTTTATCGCTAACCTGTCTATAACTGGTTAGCGACATCTGGACGTTTGCAACTTTATTCCCTAACTTTAGATTCGAAAACAGCATTTTGTGTTTTTTGATTCGCTCATGATTCACAACAGTAAGGCGTCAATGCTGTAGATCTGCGTAGGTAGAGGGACGCAGATTAAATGCGGAAAATAAATGCGGGGAAAAAATATGAAGCTCGACAATATCGTCGAGCTGCTTGGTTGTGTGCCTCTTTTTAATGGCCTCAACGATGAGCAGCTTGCGCGTCTTGCTTTCGAGGGTGAGAAAGTTCTTATCCATTCTGAGCGCCCGATAATTAGTAAAGATCAAGCGGGTGACGCGGCTTATTTAATCGTTGATGGAACAGCACTGAGAATAAGTGGACCGGGCATAAAGGGACAACCGGAAATCTTGAAAACAGGTACGTTCATTGGCGAAATGGCAATGTTAATTGCTACACACTATGGATCTACAATCATTGCTTATGGCGAAGTAAAAGCATTGAGATTCAGCTACATGCAAATGCAGAATATTATGCAGTCGGACGTCAGTCTGGCACAGCATTTTGCAGAGCATGTGCGTACAAGATTTACGACTTTCACCAGTCAGCTAAAGCAGCTTGAAACAGAAATGTTCAATGACGATGAAGGTGAAATGGCCATACCTAGTGAAAGTACCATTGCATCAATGGCATCGACTTTCGTTAATTCAGGTCAAAATCTACAATAACCGGTGCATGATCAGAAGCTGCGTCCCAGCCTCTGACTTCATCACCTACAATCATACGCGTTGCAGTCTGGGATAACGACGGAGTAACCCAGACATGATCTAGCCGGCGCCCACGGTTTGAAGCTCTCCAGTCACGAGACCTGTAACTCCACCACGTATATAACTTCTCTTCCTCGGGAACATGTTGTCTCATAATATCAACCCATTCATGAGAATTCTGAACTCTGTCAAAATGCTCAACCTCAATCGGTGTATGAGAAACAACTTTCAGCATTTGCCTATGTGACCAGACATCCTGCTCAAGCGGTGCAACATTAAGGTCACCAACCAGCACCATATGGTTCTCCGACTTAGCACTTAAGTCTGAAAAATACTCTGTCATGCCATTAAGATAGTTCAGCTTATGCGCAAATTTTGGGTTCGCATCAATATCAGGAATATCTCCACCAGCAGGAACATAAAAATTGTGCACAACCAACTCGCTATCAAATCCTTCAATATCAACAGCAACGGATAAATGGCGTGCTTCCTCTGTTCCATTGAAATCAACACGTTCCAGAGCAGAAATAGGCAACTTTGAAAGCGTAGCGACACCATGATAGGCTTTTTGCCCATGTATCTCTACAAAATCATATCCCATAGCCCTGACAGCTTTTAAAGGAAACTGATCCTCCAGACACTTAATTTCCTGCAAACAAACAACATCAGGCTGATATTGTTCAGTCAGTTCTTTCAGTAAATCTATTCGCCTGCGAACTGAATTAATATTCCAGGTAATAAGTCGGAATTGCATAATGCTGATCGATCTGTGTAAACGAATGTCTAGTCAGTAATAATATTTGCAGTCTCATCTGCTACATCAAAGAATTTGTCGTTTTTCTTTTTATCAAGAACCATTTCGCTGATTTCAATGCTGGTATCAAGTCCTTGTGGGTCTGTTATAATCCACTGAACCAATTGCAATTCAGGAATTGAGAAAAACAGTTTCAGCTGTCCTGAGGAATCATCTTCTTTATCCGAAACGCTAATGATCGCAACAGTTTCACCCCTCGAAATATCTACAATCTTGGCATCTTTCAGCAGATCAACTTTTTCAGCAAGCAAAAGCTTAAAGGGCGTAGAACCTAATGGATATCGATCAAATGTCTTTAAATCGTGATCCTCAATAGAAAGCCAGCGTCCATCAGCGACAATTCTTAATTTGCTTGGAGGCGAATAGTCAAATCTCAGCTTACCGGGTCTTTTCACATAAAAATGCCCCTTGGCTTTCTGGTTATCAGGATTTGTTTGAATAAACCCGCCTTCCATAAAACTGATAGCATTAAAATAGTCACTGACAGATTGGACAAACGCCTTTGTTTCATCATCCATATCTTTTGGACCAGGCGTCTTATCACCTTTGGTAACTTCAGCATTCCAGCCCGTTCCACCGCCAACAGGGTTGCCAGAAGGCTTTTTAGCTGCGTTGTCCGCAATACCAGCCCCGGAAACAGCGAGTGTCATGACACCACCAAGGAAACACAGAGAACATATACGAAGAATTTTATTCTTATTCATTTGCTTCAACACTTTCAAAACTCCTGTTCCTTGAATTCACATATCCCGCTGATAAACAGCCGGATAAGAATCAACGTATAGGGACCGCCCGCATATTAGTTAACTAATATCTGACGCTTGCCTGAATTATTCGGAGGACTGATAAGACCTTCTTCCTCCATTCGTTCTATAAACGTTGCCGCTTTATTATATCCTACAGACAAACGCCTCTGCACATAACTAATGGAAACTTTCTGATCTCTCAACACCAAATCCACCGCTTTATCATAAAGCATGTCACCGCTCTTGCCTGATGAAGTTCCTTTTTCCTCTTCATCTTCCTTAACTGCGGTTACTTCTTCAATATATTCAGGTACTCCCTGTGCAGAAAGCATTTCAACAACAGTTTCAATTTCCTCGTCAGTAACATAGGGGCCATGCACCCTCAGACTCTTTCCTGCACTCGGCAGGTAAAGCATATCTCCTGAACCAAGCAACTGCTCAGCACCCATTTCACCAAGAATTGTTCGGCTATCGACTTTGGATGAAACTTGGTAACTTATTCGTGTTGGAAAGTTCGCTTTGATGGTACCAGTGATAACATCCACGCTTGGTCTTTGAGTAGCTGTAATAAGGTGAATTCCGGCAGCACGTGCCATCTGTGCGAGCCTTTGTACAGCAGCCTCAATTTCTTTACCCGCAACCATCATCAAATCGGCCATTTCATCAATCACAACAACAATATATGGCAAGTCTTCAAAATCCATTTCCTCGTGTTGATAGATAGCTTCTCCGGTTTCATGGTCAAAGCCTGTCTGCACGACACGACTTAACTTCTCGCCTGTCGCCTTTGCCTGCTTCACACGCGCATTATATCCCTTAATGTTCCTCACATTAATTTTGGACATCTTCTTGTAGCGCTCTTCCATCTCCTGAACGACCCATTTCAACGCGGCAACTGCCTTCTTTGGATCCGTAACAACTGGCGTTAACAAATGCGGAATACCGTCATAAACAGAGAGTTCCAGCATTTTGGGGTCAATCATAATAAATTTGCACTGGTCAGGTGAAAGCTTGAACAACAGCGATAAAATCATCGCGTTAATACCAACCGATTTACCAGACCCCGTCGTTCCCGCGATCAGAAGGTGAGGCATTCCGACCAGATCAACTGTCACTGGTTCTCCGCCAATAGTCCTGCCTAACACTAGAGGCAACTCGGCATCAGTCTCGGAGAAATCAGGCATTTCAAAAATATTTCGCAGATAAACTGTTTCCCTGGAATCATTGGGTAACTCGATACCAATCGCATTCCTGCCAGGAATTACAGAAACACGGGCAGATATAGCACTCATAGAACGTGCAATATCATTGGCAAGACCAATAACCCTTGCAGACTTTGTCCCGCGGGCTGGTTCAAATTCATATAATGTAACAACAGGCCCTGCATGAACGTTATTCACAGTACCAACAACACCAAAATCAGCTAGAACCTCTTCGAGAGCATGAGCATTTTCCGTCAATGCCTCTTTACTGAGATATCCTGTTTTTTTTCTCGGGTCAGGTTTATTAAGAAGCCTGTAATTAGGTAAAATAAACTGTGAAACTTTCTGGGTCTTAACATGAGTTGCCGCTGGAGCATTCCGTGACTTGGCTTTCCTCTTACGCCTGCGTAATAGACTGGAAACCAGATCTGGTCTGTTATCTTTATCTGCATAAGCTGCCAGCGGTTCATCTAGGTCAAAGGTACGCTCATCCTCTTCATCTTCATTCTGATTCGAATGACGAGTTGAAAAGCTTGGATATTTCTCCCTCTCTTCTTCTTCTGGACCAGCATATTCTTTGACATCTTCTTTTGGCTTATGACCGAAAACAGACCTGTCTTCCATCTCCAGTTTAGGGAAACTTTGCCTCTTGAACTGCCTCCGCTCACGCGCTGTTTTTACTTTTTCATACTTATAACCAATCGCGATAAATATGTTTTTGATCTCAAACGCGATATTAATAAGTATCCCCGCAATACCAAGGATCAGTGCCTTTATGCCAATTTGTTCCACGACGAACATTGATAGAAAATCACGTAATTTAACCGCGATAGCTCCAAACAAAAACAAAACACCGAATGCAAGAAGAAGGATAGCACTCAGTTTCACACTGGGCGGCAAGTAAACCATTTCAAGAAAAGTAGGAGCTTGTCTTAATAAACCATCCCCCATCATACCACCCAATCCATGTGGTAAAGGCCAGGCAGCCAGTTTCTTGTAATATGAAAATGCTCCCGCAAGACAGAGGATTGAAAGTGGCCAGGCAATGACCCTTAATAAGAAGCCCGTTGGAAAACGATAGGTTATGCAGTACCAGCCCCATGCTGCGATAGGCAGAAAAAAGAAAATAGACGCCAGCCCGACTGACTGAAACATCATGTCCGCAAGAGTAGCACCGAAAGACCCAAGAAAATTCCGGGCCTCATGCGAGGTTGCATTGTTTGGACTTGGGTCTCCGACTGACCAGGTAGCCAGACACATCCAGCCGGCAAGGGCTGCGCACAGGATAAAGATACCGGAAAATTGGATACACCAACGCCGGAGGGTTGCTTCAACACGATCAGGAAGCAGACGGTCAGAATCTACCGCTGTCCTCGTAACAACCATTATTTCACCCTACTCACTTACACAAAACTGAACAAATACGCTTTAATGCCTCCCTGGTAATATCAATATCCTGCACCAAAGCTATTCGGATATAATCCACCCCCGGATTAAACCCTGTCCCATCTTGATGCGCCAGGTAGGCTCCCGGTAACACTTTGACACCAGATTCTTTCCAAAGTGTTTCCGTCATGACTTCTGATCCACCAAATTCCTTCATATTCAGCCAGATAAAAAACCCGCCGGACGGAATATTGATGGGAACCACAGACCCTAGCAGGTCTTTAGTTAACAAAAACTTTTCACGATACAATTGTCTGTTAGTTTCAACATGCTTTTCTTCATTCCAGACTTTTTCAGAAACATGTTGGACAGGCAATGGCACCTGGGGACATGCTACATTCCTGAATTGGGAATAGGATCGCATGAAATTTTCATCTCCTGCGACAAAGCCAGACCTGAGCCCTGGCAGATTCGATCTCTTGGAGAGTGAATTAAACGCAACCACATTTTTAAAGGTAGCATCTATCCCATATGCCACTTCCAAAGCTCCCGCAGGAGCTGCATCAAAATAGATCTCCGAATAACATTCATCTGAAAACAGCATAAAGTCATATTTGCGGGCAAGTTGAATAGCTTTCTCCAGATAGGCCTTGTCAGCAACCGCCCCTTCCGGATTGGATGGAGAGCAAAGATAAAACGCAGCCGTCTGCTTCAGGATATTCTCATCAAGAGCATCAAGATCAGGAAGAAAGCCTTTTTCCTCAACTGCAGGCAAAAACACAGCCCTGCCACCAGCGGCCATCGACCCTGCAACATAAACCTGATAAAATGGGTTCGGCATCAGAAACACTGGCTTCTCATCAAATGATCTCCTGTTAACCGCAGAAAAAGCAGCCGAGAATAATCCCTCACGTGTACCGTTCAAAGGCAATATCAGGCTATCCAGATCTGCAATACCTGCAAGTCCCGGATATCGTCTCTTCATCCATCCCCCAATACTCAACCGCAATCCAGGAGTGCCGGGGATTGGTGGATATTTTTCAAATCCGGCAACATGCTCAGCCAGAACATCAGAAACAAATGATGGCATACCGTGACGCGGCTCACCTATCGTCATATCAATAGGCTCTTGCCCTGCTTTCACATCAGCTAATAATGCTCTGTTGCGTGCAAATGGAGATGCAATAACATCTTCAAATTTCTGGTGGTGGCCCATCAAATAAAATCCTCACTCCAATAGAAAAAGCCCGGAAGCATAAACTCCCGGGCTTTAACATTTATCTTAAGTTTAAGCTATCTGTAAAATATAGCTTATACGCGCTGGCTACCAGCACCAAACTCAGGGTAAGCCTCAAGACCAATCTCTGCCTTGTCAAGCCCTTCAACTTCGTGCTCTTCAGATGGGCGAACACCAACTGTAAGGCGAAGAAGCATCCAGAGAATGAAGCTTGTTACGAAAACAAACACACCAATTACAGCGATACTGAATAGCTGTACGCCGATTTTTGCGTCACCATTTGAGAACACAACTGCGATAGTACCCCAGATACCTGCAAACAGGTGAACTGGAATAGCACCAACAACATCGTCGATTTTCAGCTTGTCTAGTAGTGGAACCGTAAGAACAACGATTACGCCACCAACAGCACCAACACCGATTGCAAGTAGTGGAGAAGGTGTAAGCGGCTCGGCAGTAATTGATACCAGACCAGCTAGAGCACCGTTAAGAGCCATTGTCAGATCAACTTTGCCATACAACAACTGGTTAAGGATCATTGCAGCAACAACACCACCAGCAGCAGCAAGGTTAGTATTCATAAAGATATTTGATACGGCAGTAACATCTTTAATAGAACCCATAGCTAGTTGAGAAGCACCATTAAATCCGAACCAACCCAGCCAAAGAATAAACACACCAAGTGTAGCAAGAGGCATGCTTGAACCAGGCATTGGATTTACTTGACCGTTAGGACCATATTTGCCAACACGTGCACCAACAATGATAGCACCGGCTAAAGCTGCCCAGCCACCTGTTGAGTGAACTAGAGTAGAGCCTGCAAAGTCAAGGAAGCCCATGTCATTCAGGAAGCCTTCGCCCCATTTCCAGTAACCTTGGATTGGGTAAATAATACCACAAAGAATAGCTACGAAAATAAGGAATGGCCATAGTTTAACACGTTCAGCAACAGCACCGGATACGATCGAAGCAGTTGTCGCACAGAATACCATCTGGAAGAACCAGTCAGAAGAACCAGCATATTTATTGCTGTCAAAATCTTTAGCAACAGCCGCCAGAGTAGCAGCATCATCCAAAATTACTTTGAAGCTGAAGTCACCAAGATAGTTAGCGATCAGGGCAGCATCACCAGGATACATCACATTATAACCAACAACCCAGTACATCAGACCGGCAATTGAATACAAGGCAACGTTTTTAGTACACTGCATGGCAACATTCTTGGAACGAACCATTCCGGCTTCAAGCATGGCAAAACCTGCAGCCATCCACATAACCAGGAAGCCACCAATCAAAAATAGAAGCGTGTTAAATATGAACTGAACTTTTTGATCGAGTGGTACTGTCGGGTCTTCAGCTAAAGCTCCTCCCGATAGTCCGACAAGGCCAACACCCATTGCTGCACTGGCCAAAAGAATTTTATTAGTTGTTTTCATAAGTTGCACTCTCACTCCCGAATTACAATGCGTCTGCGTCTGTTTCACCCGTACGGATGCGGACAGTTTGATCAATTGAGCCAACAAAGATCTTACCGTCTCCAATTTGGCCCGTTTTAGCTGCGCCAGTTATCGCCTCAATCGTCTTGTCGACAAGGTCCCCTGGTACTGCAATTTCAATTTTCAACTTGGGAAGAAAATTCACGGCATATTCTGCACCGCGATAGATTTCTGTATGACCTTTTTGTCGGCCGTACCCTTTGACTTCAGTAACTGTAAGCCCCTGTACACCAATAGTAGTGAGAGCCTCACGCACATCATCAAGTTTGAATGGTTTGATGATAGCTGTAATTAGTTTCATAAGCGCACCCTTCCTTTTTTCGAATTATTGAACACCCAATAGGCAAATGATCCAGTAACTCAATTTAAATGAACCTCCCGGCAGGTGCTGCCGGATTACCGGTTCGTATACTTTCAAAAGCTGTGCCAAGTCCCGGTGGATATTTAACACGCTGAATCAACTCATACTTTTTATATTTGATTAATGTTTAATACTGAACAGCTTACTAAAATTGAATATATTTTATGCAAAATATCAATTTTGCACAAAAAATAGCCGTTAAGTTCATAAGCATTTGACTATTTTTCAGTCAAAAACCACACCTTTTTAACATAAGCACTGGTTGCGCTAATTTGTTTCACATCACAACCTTGCCAACTTTGACTAAAAACTAGCTTCAATCATACGGGTCCGTCCCCTATATGTGTCAATAAAGTTGACATACCCCGGTAGAGATGTGCGACATAAGGTAAAAAT
>JBOEGA010000045.1:0-25862 GCA_050633205.1 Methyloligellaceae bacterium
CATGAATAGTCATCCCACTCATTCAACTCGTAATCCAGGAAGTCTGGATCAACATCCTTTCCATCATCCCGCAGTTCACAGTCCTCATCGACAGTCGCCACCTGTTTCACTGGCACCAGAATTTTCATATACGCTACACCTCTTGAGTTTCCAGATTCTTTTTACAGATTTTCTTAGTTCGTCAGAAATATTTTTTACCCATCAAAACTCTCGCGATGCCAAAGACCTTGCTCCGGCAAAACGAACCATTGGTTCCGGATCCATCAAAAACGCCTCTAAATCGGCAGTATCTATATTTCTATGACCCACGAGAAAAACCCTATTTAACGGGTAAGGATCGTCAGACAACACCCGTAATACGGTGTTCGTTGAATTCTTGTTTAAAACAACAGCTCGCCTGACATCCCGATTTGAATGACGGGCAATACGCTTGAGGATAGATTGCGGTGTTGAGGGATTGCGACCCAGTGAAGACTGAACATCAACATCTGTATCTTTAGACAATGTGAAAATTAGCGGTTCGCTAATTTCATTTTTCAATGCAACTCCAGCACGTACCCACGAATGCTGATCGTGAGCCAGCTTTGTCAGCAAATCGGTNNAACAGCTCGCCGTACTTCCATGACTGAATCGCCAGCAAGTTGCCAAAGTGTCTTTGGCGGGACAGACGGATTACGCGCAATAAGTCGACGTACCCAGGAGTCCTTATCAATTGATAGTCGTTTAATCCAGTGCTGAGGTAATCCAGTATGTCGTGCATGGTTACGACGCACGAATTGCGACGGATCATCCTCAACTAAAGTAAGATCCGCTGATGGCCTGATGTTAAAATTTTTAACGGCGGCAGCCCTGACCAGCGACTCGTCGTCTCCCAGCAAACGAATCATGTATTCTTCCGCTAACTTCGGATTTCCAGCGAGTTTTTGCCTCACCAGGGTGTGAGTTGAATTTACGGCAGCACTCAGTAGATTGTCCGGACAATTTCGATGCGCTACAGCTTCAGCCTGTAAATAAAGATCATTCTGCTCCCAGCAATGCTTTAATATTGCAGCATCCGCACTATCATTTCGGACTATTCCTTTTAGTTCCTCAACGGATGACTTATCAACAAGTTTTGTAAGTAGTGAACCCGGTGTATTCACATTATGACTCAGACTAAGTCTCAATTCCGTTGAATCAGAATAGTTTCTGTAAAGATCCAGTAGTGTTTCAACAGAGGCATTCATATGAATCGCGATCCGCACCAGTATATTTAAATCACTCGTAGTATCTGCAAGTATTGATAGCGTGTCTGTATTTGCATTTGAGTGTCTTGCGACGCGTAATTTGATACGGGGATCGTTATCATTGGCTAAACTATGAAGAACGCTTTGCGGAGTATATTCAAGCCCTGACCATAGCCTTTTCCGGCGACCGGTTGCTAACAGCACGCTTTCAAGCATTTGACGGTCCTGGCTTTCGACAAAAGCATGAAATCCAGCTGCGATATAGGAGTCGTCTGTTGTAAGTGCATATTGCACCCGTTCTGCGTACAAAACATTTTTGACCATCACACTCTTCCCGGCAAAAATAATTAAGTCCGGTTAGTATGCTCATTCCAGGCATTGATCAACCAACTCGATTAGCTCGACTATTTCAAATTTTTCTTCGTTTCCTGTGGATTTAACAGCGTCCTCAAACATATTCATACACTTCGGGCAATTAACAACAAATGCATCTATACCCTTCAGTTCGGATGCTTCGCGCATCCTGATCTCGGCTGGTTTTTCCTTGTCCGGTGGATCAGGTGTCCAGATACGCCCACCACCCGCGCCACAACAAAATGCATTGTCACGATTGCGTGGCATTTCAACTATCTTTACACCTATTTGCCCAAGCGCATCACGAGGAGCATCATATTCCTGGTTAAGACGCCCCATATGGCAAGAGTCGTGATAAGTCACGTTCCGATCAAGCTTGTGTTTCAAAGGAACGTCGCCACTGGCGAGCAGCCGTTGAAGCAATTGCGTTGAATGCTCTACAGGATACTCTGCACCAAATTCGGGGTACTCATTTTTCAATGTGTTAAATGAGTGTGGATCTGTCGTGACTATTCGTTGAAAATCGCAGCCTTCAAGCGTGCCCGCATTACTTTCAGCCAGGTGCTCAAACAAACCTTCTTCCCCAACACGGCGAACATCGTTGCCAGCTGTCATCTCGGCTTCGTAAAGAATGCCAAAATCTACGTTACTTGCTTGCAGTATTCGCGCGAATGCCTGCGCTACCTTTTGATACCTTGGGTCGAATGACGCATAGTCTCCAACAAACCAAAGTACATCTACTGATTCTTTACGCGCATCCTTGATTTTAAAATCGAGTTTTTTACTCCAGGCAGCTCGCTTTCGCTTATTTTCACCTATCGAGTTACCTTTGTTATGTATGTTTTTTAGGGCTGTCTGAACAGCCGGATCCATATCTCCTTCTTCAACCAGCGCTCGACGCATTTCCACAATCATCGGTATGTGTTCAATCCCTACGGGGCAAATATCAACACAAGCCGCACAGGTACGGCACGACCAAAGCGTATCAGTACGAATTTGATGGGCACCCTCACCTACTATTGCGAGCTGATCCTCGTCAGCCAAATTTGCCGATTGCAATGTTTGATTGGCAAATTCCCGTATACTCAGTACCAGATCACGCGGCGACAGCGGGAAGCCGGACGCATTCGCCGGGCATGCTTCATGACAGCGTCCGCATTTGGTACATGCATCTGCATGCAACAACTGCTTCCAAGTAAAATCAGTGATTGTCCGTACACCAATATTTTCGGCTTCTTCATCGGTTTTCGGTAATTTCGCAGCAGGTTTGCCATCGCGTATTGCCAATGAAGCCATAGCCGTGAAAATATGTTTTGCTTTGGTAAATGGCAAGACACCGATAAATGTAAAAGCAAGCAGGCCATGAAACCACCACAAGAAATAACGCAATCCCTCTGCGCCTTCGCTTATCATTCCAAATGCCTTAAGCAGTGCAGCGGTTATCGCACCAACAGGTGACCACCAACGGTAGTCCCAGACAGTCGGGTCATTTTGCAGCCAGACGAGGCGAACAGCTTCCAGCAGAAATCCGGTAATACCGATCAGTACAAGAATCCACAGAAAAAGCCAGTCTTCCAGACGGTACCAGCTCCGGTCGAAACCGGGTTCCTCTGGTTCTCGATCCGGTCGCGCATAATCGAGCTTTGGTAAAGCCATCCATCCACGTCGGTACATCATGTAGAGCAGACTGAAAATAAATACCAGGCCTGCAATATCTACAAACAACGAAAACCAGAGATAAAATGAACCGTTCCAGAATCTCCAACCTGTAACCGGTTCCAGAATATCGTACTCAAGAGTAATGACGGAGGTGCCCACAAATAGTATAGCGAAACCAAAAAAAATACAGGCATGTACCAGCCCTGCATGGTTGTCGCGCCGCTTTAAAGTTCGGTGTGAGACAAGGTCGGAAACCATGCGTTGAATACCGCTGATAACGCCTGCAAGCGATAATTTCTGACCACGGCGATATTTTCGCAGCTGAATATAGCAGCCGTAGACAAACGCAGCGATGGTGAGAATTGCCACAAGATAAAAAGTCACCATCATCCAGGTCGGAAACTCCTGGAAAAGTATGCGGGTGACTACTTGCGGATCGTGGTCTGAGCTAATCATAAAAAGTCTCGCGGAAACATTACTTCCACCCTTACTTCAGGATCCGTTAGCAAGAATTGTTGCCGGGCAATTCAAATAAGAACCCCGCTTTCACTTCATCGCCATCCAGTGACAGTGAGATACGTGTCAAGATGGAGCAGTATCCTGCTACTGCCCCACCCCGAATGCCGGTTAACTTTCGTATTCGATTTCGAATGTACCTCCTGGCATATGTGGTGTACCCCAAACGGCAACTTCACGCTTGTAGGGCTTCGGATGCTGCGGGTCGTCACTCTCAATTTCTCTGGCAATTCTGTGACCATCAAACGTTGAATCTGCCATGAGTTTTGGTGCCCAGGCGTCACCAATTACATAAACACCTTTAATGTCATTGGCAGCCCATTCATCTTTTCGCGCCTTGAGACCATTAAACAGCTCAATATCTGAATGACGACCTGTAACCAATATCAGTGAATCGAATTCATGCCAGTCAAAATGTGTATTCTCACGTCGTGGCAGTTTGCCCGGACCACGGTATTCACGCCGGTAACCATCACCAAATATCGGGTAAAGCTGGATTCTGTTTGCTTCTGCCTTGGAAGCCCAGACATCCCCGATAACTTCGATACCCAATTCATGCAGCATACGATGCATATTCGGTGCTTCTAACGTAAAATGCATGTAATGACCAAGGCCAACGCCGGTTGCGATGGTGACCTCATGTCCGGCTTCCTGAAGCTTCTGCGCCAGGCTCGGCGCCATAAAATAGGGATCACAATTCAGGATCATGACTTTTTTCCCAATGGGCTTGTCACCAGCAAAAACCTGTTCAGGAGTCAGGTGAGTTGGCAGACTGGCATCTATGCCCAAAACTGGATCATGAGTCAGTGCATTGGTACCATCAGTATTCCAGCTAGCGCCTGTCGCAATGACGATTTTATCCGCTCCGTATTCGAGACAGTCATCGACACTCAACGGTTTAGCACCAAGGGCAATCTGTGATTCCTTGTTCTTCTTCACCAGTTTATTAAGCTGATCCTCACGATAATCCCGGTGGTAACCCCACTCTCCAAGGCCAGGCAAGCTGGCAATACTGTTAACAGAGCCACCGATCTTTTCTGCCTGGTCAACCAGATGCACGGTATAACCCCGTTCCATAAGAACCCGTGCGCACTCGGATCCCGATGGACCCGCACCGACCACCAATATAGAATCATCGGATGTCGCTTTAGGGAACTTCTCGGGATGCCAGCCACGTCGGTATTCCTCACCTGAGGTCGGATTTTGCGTACAAATCATCGGCGGGCCACCTATTTCCCAGCGAGATATGCAGACGTTACACCCAATACAAGTACGAATATCATCTGCTCGACCTTCGTCAATCTTTTGCGGCAAAAACGGATCCGCGATGGATGGGCGGGCGGCACCGATAATATCCAGATGACCGGCACGGATGACTTCTGCCATTTTTTCCGGATCCGTAAATCGGCCTACACCCAGTACCGGCTTCGTAGATACCGTTTTAATAAATTTCTGCCACGGAATCTGATGACCCTGACGATAAAAGCGCGACGGACCGGCGTCCTCACCCCACTCCGCAATATCACCAACGTTGACATCCCAAACATCCACATAGGGGTCCGCAAGTTTTACAAAATCAAGTGCGTCCCTTTCAACCTCTACCCCAGCATCAGCAATCAGTGTATCCACAGCGAATCGCGTAGCGATAGCGCAGTCATCACCCACAGCTTCTTTAACTTTTTCCAGTGTTTCTACCCAGAAACGGGCGCGATTTTCAAGTGATCCGCCATACCCATCCGTACGTTTGTTGTAATAAGGTGACAGGAACTGCAACGGCAGGTAGGAATGCGCTCCGTAAACATAGACAATATCAAAGCCAGCGTCGCGAGCTCTACGAGCAGCGTCTACATAATAACCCTGCACCATCGCAATATCGTCGAGATCCATTTCCTTACAGTAAGTCATGGTCTCGAATTCAGAGGCGTATTGGCTCGGCCCACGAGGTGTACAGCGTGACTCCATACAGGGCGCGTGCGAACCTCCGTACCACATTTCCACGCCAGCCAGTGAGTCATGCTTATGTATATGATCTGTCATTGCACGAAGATTTCGTACGTCACCCTCATCCCACAATCTGGCGGAAAGACGGTGTGTGTCGTCTGACTCAGGGTGAATGGACAGGTATTCCGTGTTTATTCCTGCCCAACCACCTTCCGCCTTAATAGAACGATGCGCGGCTTGAAAACCAGGCTTATCTGACCCTGCGCCGATACAGTGCGGTACCTGATAGAACCTGTTTCTGAGAGTTTTAGGGCCAATTTGGATAGGTTCAAAAAGGATGTCGTGTTTTGGATCTCGAGCCATTGATAAATCCTCCGATGCTTTTGTTCTGGGTAATGTAAACCGGTGTTTCTGAGTCTCTGGCGAATGTATCCGCCGTAAGCCGAACCAGGTTTTTAGCCGGAATCTTTCTCCGCAAAGTACAACCGGCAAATCGCGCCAAGACTGAACCCGTTACGGAAAAATCCTGAAATACTACAATCCTATGTAGCTTGTATTATTGAGCACGCTTGCCTTTTGATGGATCATAAAATGGTAATTCCTGCACAGTGGCGGAGCAGGATGTGTTTTCCCCCTTGACTTCAACCTTGGTGCCTGGTGTAGCCAATCCTGGCTCAATCTGAACCAGCGCCAGCGATTGCTTCAGTATGGGTGAGTAATTCGGTGCGGTAACCTTGCCAACCAGCCGGTCTCCTTGAAAGACTTCTGCATCCGCGTCTACAGCCTGATCCGTGTCTGCCACAATTCCGCAGACCCTGATTTTTTCGTTCCCAATAGCATCCAGGCAGGCCTGCNNTACCACGGTAGTCAGCTTGTTTCTTCTTGGAAACAGCAAAGCCCAAACCAACTTCCCAGGGGGAATTGCTTTCATTCATATCGAATGGATAGAACAGCAACGCAGCTTCAACTCTGATAGCATCGATACAATTGAATGAACACGGCAGAACGCCTTCAGGTCTACCGTGCTCCAGTATGGCATCCCAAATGGGGCCTACATCTTTGCCGGTGGCAAAGATTTCATATCCCTGCTCCCCTGAAAAACCGGTACGTGAGATGATGCAATTATGGCCAAATAAGGTGGTTGATTGCTGGTGAAAATACTTAAGTCCTTCCAGGTCCATCGGCGTGTGGTCTTTCAGTACACTCAATGCTTTGGGCCCTTGAAAGGAAATGTCGTGTAAATCATCATCGAACTGGATAGTGACATTTTTGTTTTCGGCCGATTTTTGCAGTTGCTCCATTGCAGTGCCACTACCATGCACCAACATAATATGATTGGGTGCAAGGTGAAACACGATGCAGTCGTCGGTAAACCCACCGTTTTCATCAAGTATTATTGCGTAAACTGATCTACCGGTTGTAATCTTCTGCAGGTCTCGCGTAACCATATGATCGGCTACATCCAGTGCATCGGGTCCCAGTATATGTATTTTTTTAAGTCCGGATACATCAAACAACCCTGCAGCAGTACGGACAGCCCGATGTTCGTCGTTCACATCCTGGTCATATTCCCAAGCCATCCCCATGTCGTTCCAGTCTTCAAGCTCGGCGCCTAAAGCCCTGTGCCGGTCCGCAAGTGCGGTATGTCTTGTATAGTCTGTCATGCTTATCTACTCCTGGGTGTGGTGGTGTGAGCCATAAAACCAGTGGTGAGGCAAAATGTGGAACGCACTGATAGACAGTCCCGGAATTATTTTCCGCAAGACCCGGAAATGATTGTTGGCAATTGAACACATCTGGTCAATTGCACGTCAGGTATACCAATTTGTGAGTAATTCGCTCTCGCGAAGGAAATTACCGAATCAGGGAACGTCCTGCAGATGTGTTCTTTGGCAAATGACGCCAAATACAAACAAGAGAAAAATGAAACGAGTTGACCCTGATAGTAGAGAGTTGTATTTTTTAGATTACCGGAGATGGAGATAGTCCAAGCATTTGCCAGCAGAAACAAATCCTACAGGCAGATATACCCGAACTTAAAGTTTATTTGATGAAACACATTTATAACAACGTGAAACGTCTGCTCAGGGAACCTTTGGGTCTCATCAGTCTTTGGAGTGTTACAGGCTTATGCTTGCTACTGATACTTATACTTGTAACCTCCATCGACTCGGCTTTGCCTTTACTCGTAGCAATCTGTGTGCTTACAACAACGCTGATTTACTCAGGCTTGAAGCTACGCACAACCACTAAACTGAACACTCATAATAACGATAAATCTGCAGTCGAGCCTCTACCCTTATCCGCAGCAACACAACAGAGTACTGTAAATAACGTCAAAACTACGGACTTAAAATCTGAAAAAAATACCCGGTCTTCCCCCGAAGAATTACAAACCAACTCAACAGCACTACAACTTTTGAATACAGTTTTATCACGCTATCTAGAAGAGCCTGAGAACTCGGAAAATATACTGTTGTTTCTGAAAGAAATTGAGTATCTTTTAAATGCAAACAGCAGCTGCGTCATACTGGTGGAAGATGATGTCCAGAGTGTAAATTGTCTAGCCTGTACCGATGCCGCGAAACAAGAATGGTTCGTGTCCAAACTCAAGCTCGGCGAAATGACAGGAATCGCCAAAAACACACAAAATGAATATTTGTTCCCACCGGAATTTGATGATGAACACTGTTGGTTAACCCTGTTATTGTGCAGTCGAGACCTGAACTACGGTGTACTTTTAATCCAGCTACCACGTCATCAACATATTCAGGAATCACAGCTCAGTTTTCTACGACAATTATCGAAAGGACTCACTGATATCCTGTGCAGCAGCCGCCGCGCTATTATGAATCGTCGGCAAGATGTCTACAATGAACGAGCAATGATCGCACGTGAATTGCACGATTCTCTGGCACAGTCCCTTTCTTACATGAAAATCCAGGCCAGCCGCTTGCAATCGCTACTGCTCAATGACAACTCGGCGACCCAACACCCCAAACAAATCGCACTTGACGCCGGCGTTCAAGAACTTCGATCAGCAATCAACATTTCATATCGCCAGTTACGTGAACTGATGACGACATTCCGTCTGACAATGAACGGCAAAAGTTTGTCTCAGGCTCTAGAGGATTCTGTTACAGAATTCGAAAAGCTCTGCAGTGTGGTTTTTGAAATCGACAACCGACTCGCAGACAACGAACTCTCCGCGGGGGATGAGCTTCTGGTTTTGCAAATCGTGCGCGAGTCTCTCTCCAATATCGTCCGCCACGCCTCTGCTCAACGAGCCAGGGTTTCCATTCGGCGGGATCGTGATCAGGAAAATATTAAGCTCGCGATAGAAGACGATGGTATCGGATACCAACCACCGGACAATCTGAGTCAGCACCATGGTATGCTAATCATGCAAGAGCGAGCACAAAATCTTGGTGGCGATTTAAGAATTAAAAGCGGAGTTAAAGGTGGTACCCGTGTAGAAGTATCGTTCAGTAAGACCGCCTCTGAAGAAAATGCTTAGTGGAAAGCAAATTGAGTAACTGCCAAATGACAGTATCAACGCAAACTGTACTTATTATTGATGACCATCCGCTATTCCGTAAAGGCGCTAATCAATTGCTGGGCATGGATGCACACTTTGAGATACTTGGAGAAGCCGCTTCAGGAGCTGAAGGTATTAAATTGGCGGTCGAGTTGACACCGGACCTGATTCTACTTGACCTCGATATGAAGGGAATGAATGGCATTCAAACATTGACGAAGCTGCGTGAAGAGGATATCGATTCCCTGATCATCGTTTTGACAGTTTCCAATGCAGAAGACGATCTGCTTGCCGCCCTTCGTTCCGGTGCAGACGGCTACCTGTTAAAAGATATGGAACCCGAGGAAATTCTCCTGAAATTAAAGCGTGCTGGCAAGGGTCAAATTATTATGGATGACACCATGGCAAACATGCTCGCCCTGGCACTTCGAGAAGAAAAACGTACCGTAGTACCCAACGAAGTGCCGTTTACTGGCCGAGAAGAAGAAATATTGCGACTTATTGCCGAAGGGTTGAGCAACAAACTGATAGGTAGAGAATTGGGCATCAGTGATGGTACGGTAAAAGTACATGTCAAGAACTTGCTGCGTAAATTGAATCTGAACTCCCGGTTAGAAGCAGCAGTCTGGGCGTTAGCAAATAATTTCGGTAAACAACCCTAACCACAACTCGATCTTTTTCCGCACACCAACACCAATAATTTCGTTCCATTGCAACTACTCAGCAGCAATTCTGAAATCATAATTAGATAACTGGCAATGCTAATTTATTCTTACAAACAAAGTACCCAGTAGTAGGTACATCTAAGTACTGATTGCACGGCTAAAGGATATCGGGAACTATCTAGCTATGCAGCTCATCGTAGACCGGCTGTACGTTTAACCAATTATTTTCACCTAAGTATTTTCTTAAAACCCGACAAGACACGACAAGAGGCACTACTACAACAGAAAAATAAAACTCGCCATACGCCGTGCCTAAACCGAGGAGGAATAAATATGACAATAAACAAACCGGATACGAAGCAAGCCAGACGTGAATTCATTAAGACCACAGTTGCCGGGGCCATCTCTCTCAGTGCAATTAGTGTCATTCCGAGTGTCGCACTCGGTGCCAATAAAACACTTAAAGTTGGTATGAATATTCCCATGACAGGCGATTACGCACCATGGGGATTGCCGGGTCTTTATGGTTGCGAGATTGTTGCCAACAATATCAATAGCGCTGGCGGTGTAGAAATTGGTGATGAAAAATACGATATTGAAATTGCCTCGTACGATCATGCATATAGCACTGAAAAGGCGGTTCAGGGTTTCAAAAAACTGGTGCTGGAAGACGAGGCACAAATGGTCATGATGTTGGGTGGATCTACTGTAGCTTCAGTCCTTCCCTGGGCGACCAGAAAAAAAGTGTTAACAACGACTCTCCTTCCCAGTGATATCACACCTGATTCCGACTATTTAATCGCCACGTGTGAATCCCACCCACTCTACAATGTGACCGGCGTTGAATGGCTCAAGGCCAATCATCCTGATGTGAAAACCGCAGCTATTGTCACCAACAATGACGTTGAGTATGGTCTCCAGTCTGCCGCCACCTATAAGGCAGCATTTGAAGTGGCGGGAATTGACGTCATAGACGTTAATTTACATGGTTTTGATGTAACCGATTTTGCTCCTATTGTAAGTTCTGTTTTGGCAAAACAGCCAGACGTATTTTGCATGGCAACCAGTTTTTATGTCACACCAATTATGGAGCAACTCTTTCATCAGGGTTACAAAGGAAAGGTAATTTCCTGCACATTTGACTATTACGACGAAATTATCAAGAAAACCAGCAAAGAGTTTGTCAATGGTACGATCTTCCAGTTCCCCGATTTCGATGATCCGAAACTGTTGGAAGCCGACGTAAACTTCCCCGATCCAGGCGGATTCTACGACGCATTTATCAAAGATCACCCTAATGATTGGTCTGCAGTTGCCTGGGAGTATCCTGCTATTTTACTAAACTGGCTTGAAGCTGCAAAGCTGTCTGGCAGTGTAGAGGCAAAGGATATCATGAATACACTGAAGTCCAACGAACAACAATTTGTGTTTGGCGGAGGAAAATGGTGGGGAAGTCAATTATGGGGCCTCGATAATGCACTCGTTGGTCGCTGGCCTGTAGTAAAAATCGAGGATGGAAAAGCTCGCATTCAAGAATACGGCGATGTGGCTGGCTGGCTTGAAAAAAATAAAGATGTTCTGATTAAGCATATGAAAGAACTAGGCCTTCGCACCGTCTAACTCCGGCCAATCTGCCTCCTTCAATACGCCCATCGGTGTTTCTATGCAAGCAGCGATGGGTCGGTTTACTTAAACAAAAGAGGATAACTGGTGGATCTGCTCTTTCAATCCTTCGCTTATGGAATAATACAAAGTGGCTTTTTCGCTCTGTCAGCGGTTGGTCTTGTATTAATTTTTGGCGTAATGGGTGTAGTCAATTTCGCCCATGGCGAACTTGTTATGGTTGGCGCTTATACAGTTTGGTTTTTGCACGCTCAACACAACATACCCTTTATTCTTACCATTCTCATAGCCATTATTCTTGTTACCGGCATTGGCATTCTAATGGAACGATTTTTGTTCCGTCCAACAAGAGAAGATCCACTGGGCGGCTTGATTTGTTCGATTGGTGTCCTATTCATACTGCAGGTGATCGCAACGCTTGTTGGCGGTGATGGCCCTTCAAAACAGGTTCCACCACCGTTTGAAGGAACCATGGTGTTTTTCGAAACATTACGTATTCCGTACCAGAGAATTTTCAGTATTGGCGTCTCTATTACTGCATTACTGGCTCTATGGTTATTTCTGACCCGTAGTAAATTGGGTTGGGCATTACGCGCCGTTGCATTAGATAGAGAGGCAGCCTCACTTCAAGGCATTAACAGTGATCGAATATCAATGCTCGCAATCGGTATTGGGGGGGCAATGGCAGGTCTTGCTGGTGCATTAATGGCACCACTTACTAACATAAACCCTCATATGGGGCATAACGTCATTATCACCGCATTTATAGTTACCATTGTGGGTGGCGTAGGAAGTCTTTCCGGTGCAGTAATGGCAGCTGTTTTATATGCCCTGTTCCATACATTTGTTACAACTTATTTTAACGGTACAGTAGCTACAATATCCGGTCTTCTCATTATGGTACTGGTTCTGATTATCAAGCCAACTGGTATTATGGGTAAACGGGTGAGTGAATAATGAATAAAAATACCGTTCTGCAATTCGGATCTATTGCTGCCCTTCTCGTGGCACTTTGTTTTCTGCCTCACTACCTCAAATATCATTATCAGGATTTCCTGATTTTTTTAACCATTAACGTTCTTGTGGTCGTCAGCTATCGTATTGTTACATTGACCGGTGAATGGTCACTAATCCATGCAGTTATGATGGGCGTTGGAGCTTACAGCAGTGCCATGCTGAGTAAATTCTGGGGCGTGCCATTCTGGTTTGCACTGCCACTCGCAGGCCTCATTGCCGGATTAATTTCCGCTTTACTTTGCTACCCTCTTTTTCGAATGACCCAGTTTTACTTTCTTATCGGATCATTTGCAGCCGGCGAAGCAATACGCCTGAGTTGGATTTATTTTATCAAGCCTTTTGGAGGGACTGGCGGTATCAGTGGCATACCTTCACCGGAATTAGGCAGTATTGATTTCCTTGAGCCAATTCCCTATTTTTATCTGGTACTTACCATAGTCGTTGTTTGCTTGCTTGTATTATATAGAATAGAAAAATCACGCATCGGTTTAACTTTACACGCAGTTCACTGGAAAGCACCACTGGCCGAATCGGTAGGAGTAAACACCTGGAAGTACCGTTCGCTGGCATTTATCATAGGTTCATTTTTTGTCGGGATGGCCGGCTCACTTAAAGTCCACTATTTAGGTACCGTATCACCCAATCAGTTCGACATTGGATTTATGGTATTTATACTGATCTGGGTAATTGTTGGTGGATACAGCACCTTTTATGGAGCTATTCTCGGTGCTATCGTACTGTCAATTCTCGACGAATCATTTAGACAATTCGAAGAAATACGACCGGCCATTTATGGATTAATCTTGATTCTGGCGATTCTCTACTTACCCAAAGGTTTGGAAAGCATACCGAAATCCCTGGGCGACTGGAGAACTCGTCGAAATATAATGGCGAAAAGCAAATGAAGCCCATATTACAAATTCAAATGTTGACAAAAAATTTTGGTGGCTTGCTTGCATTAAGCAATGTTACATTCGAAGTGCAAAAAGGCAGCATTCATGGACTGATAGGCCCAAACGGGGCGGGCAAGAGTACGATGTTCAAAAACATCGCTGGATTCTATACCCCATCCCAGGGGGAAATTCTGTTTAATGGAGAAAGTATTAAAGGTAAAACACCATCACATATTGCTGCATTGGGTATAGTCCGTACGTTTCAGGAAACAACGTTATTTCAGGAAATGACGGTTTTTGAAAATGCACTCATTGGTACACATAAAAGCGCAGAAACCGGAATATTTTCAGCCATATTTGGATCAGATAAACAAAAGCAGCGTGATGCTCGAAAAAAAACGGACGATGTATTGGAGTTTATGGGTCTTACCGATCGCAAGGACCAGCTCGCTGCCGAGCTACCTCTGGGATCACAACGTGCATTGGCTATTGCAATTGCACTGGCCTCTGAACCAACGTTGATGCTGATGGACGAGCCCTTCGCAGGAATGAATCCAGAGGAAACCAGACATATGATGACCCTTACCGAACGGGTCAGAGACGCTGGAATAACAATTGTTCTGGTCGAACATGATATGAAAGCAGTAATGGGTCTTTGCGACTATCTGTGCGTACTAAATTTTGGAACCGTACTTGCCGAAGGCACTCCTGAGTCCATACGCAACAATCCGAAAGTAGTTAGTGCATATCTGGGTGGAGAATAATAATCGATGGATCTAAAAATCAACGATCTGCACGTACATTACAATAATGTTGCCGCATTAAAAGGTATTTCCTTTGAGGTAAACAAAGGGGATTTTATCACTCTCATTGGCTCGAATGGAGCCGGAAAAAGCACTACCCTACGTGCCTTGTCAGGTCTGACCAGGCCAAGCAGTGGAGAAATACTCCTGAATGGCAATCGTATCGATCACCTCGGTGCGGACAAGATACTTCAATTAGGTATGGCGCATGCGCCTGAAGGACGTCGCGTTTTTAAAGATCTCTCTGTTTTGGAGAACTTGCGATTGGGTGCATTTACTCGCGATGACAAGGCAGAGATCGACAGAGATTTAAAGAATATATTCCTGATGTTTCCTCGCTTGCAGGAACGGCAAAACCAGGACGCTCGTACATTAAGTGGTGGCGAACAACAAATGCTATCCATTGGTCGTGCGTTAATGTCCAGACCGGAAATTTTACTTCTGGATGAGCCATCTCTGGGAATTGCACCAATAATAGTTCAGGAGATCGGCCAAATACTTGTAGATATAAATCAGAGTGGTGTCACTGTCATACTCGTAGAGCAAAACGCGGATCTGGCCCTGAAACTGGCTCAACGCGGTTATGTGCTGGAAACTGGTAAAATCACATTGCAAGACGAGGCCAATTCTCTGGCTAGCAATGAGCATGTTAAAAAGGCCTATCTTGGAATCTAGTAACAACACTCAATCCAATCCAAATCCACCCTGCGCGACGATAACTCTCGCTATGCAATCGGTCAGATTCAACAACTGAGATCTCGACCCTTCAAAGCTTACTGCATTGTTGCCAGTTTGGATCAAGTGTCACGGACTTCTTATACTCACGCGCAGTCTCCGGAAAAAAGCAGGGTGAAAACTCCCTTTCCACCCCTTGAAGGTTTTAATGCGAATAACTATCCGCAAACAACCCTTTGGCCTGCAAAATTAGAATAAACCTTCAATATCGCCGGCCTCATTCACATAAATACTGTTTGCTGAAGGTGTCTTGGGTAATCCAGGCATGGTCATAATCTCACCACAGACTACAACCAGGAAGCCGGCGCCAGCCGAAAGCCTGACCTCACGTATCGGAACCATATGATTGCTGGGAGCGCCGAGTAAGGAAGGATCAGTCGAAAAACTGTACTGGGTTTTCGCCATACAAACCGGTAGATTCCCGTATCCGTCTTTTTGATAACGCACAAACTGACCCCTGACTTTTTTGTCCGCGATAATGTCTTCTGCTCCGTACAGGGTTCTGGCAACATGCCGAACTTTATCCCATAGTGGTAAAGCATCGTCGTACAGCGTTCGGAATTGAGCTTGCCCGGAATCAGCAACATGCGCTACATGTGCAGCTAGTGCTTCAGTACCCGCACTACCATCTGCCCAGTGAGTGCACTCAAAGACTTCGACGCCGAAGTTTGAACAATACTCCTTGATGGCCAGCAACTCACCGTCTGTATCAGCGGTAAACCGATTAATAGCCACAACCGCTGGCACGCCAAACTGACCGAGGTTTCGAATGTGGCGCCCAAGATTTTCACAGCCCTTGGTTATCGCGTCAACATTCTCGGACCCAAGGTCCGCTTTAGCGACGCCTCCATGCATCTTTAGTGCGCGTGCCGTCGCAACCAACACAATGGCATCAGGAGACAGTCCTGCTTTGCGACATTTTATATCGAGAAATTTTTCGGCGCCAAGGTCAGCTCCGAAACCTGCCTCTGTAACAACGTAGTCAGACAACTTCAGGGCCGTTTTCGTTGCCATAACCGAGTTGCAACCGTGCGCAATGTTCGCAAAAGGTCCACCGTGAATAAAGGCGGGATTATTTTCCAGCGTCTGAACCAGATTTGGCATAAACGCATCTTTCAATAATGCAGTCATTGAACCTTGAGCGTTTATATCCTTGGCAAGAACGGGTTCCCGATTGTGTGTATAACCAATGATGATATTGCCCAGACGTTCACTCAGATCATCAAGATCTTTTGACAAACAGAATATCGCCATGATTTCCGAGGCTACAGTAATGTCAAACCCTGTTTCCCGCGGAATGCCGTTTCCAACGCCACCCAGACCTACGACCGTATCTCGCAGGACACGATCATTCATATCCAGAACCCGACGCCAGGTCACACGCCGGGGATCAAGATCAGTAGTTCGCCAGTGAATAGCATTGTCCATCAAGGCAGAAAGCAGATTGTGCGCTGCTCCAATAGCATGGAAATCACCAGTAAAATGCAAGTTAATCTCATCCATGGGAACTACTTGAGCATAGCCTCCGCCGGCAGCCCCACCTTTCATACCAAAGCACGGACCAAGACTCGGTTCACGCAAACATATCGTGGTTTGTTTTCCGATCTTGTTCAAGCCATCACCAAGACCAACCGTGGTCGTCGTTTTACCCTCTCCCGCAGGGGTTGGTGACATGGCGGTTACGAGGATCAGTTTCCCGTCCGGTTTATCCTGCAGACCGCGAATAAAGTCGTAGTTTAACTTTGCTTTTGTATGACCGTACGGCAGCAGGGATTCTGCGGGAATGTTCAGTTTTTTACCGATATCCGTAATCGGTTGCATAGTTGCGTTCCGTGCGATTTCGATATCTGATTTTGGCGTACTCATGATCTACCTCTGGATTCAGGCAATACCTGGTTTATGTAAAACTGGTTTCGCTACATCTAGCTGTGTTAATCGGTATTACGTTGAGCGCTTGATTCTATAGCCACAGCGCAATACTTAAATTCCGGGATCTTCCCAAATGGATCGAGCGCTTCATTAGTCAGCAAATTAGCCGCTGCTTCCTGATAACAAAATGGAATAAAGACCTGCCCTCGACTCAAACCGGGATCACTTCGAGCATTAGCGGTGAGCTCACCCCGTCTCGAACGCACGGTAATTTCGATAGCTGATTCCCCAGAGATCGCATCAAGATCCTGCGGATTCACATACACTACCGGGATCGGCTCAATGGCATCCAGTACCTCGGAACGCCGGGTCATTGTGCCGGTGTGCCAGTGCTCCAACTGACGCCCGGTCATAAGAATAAATGGATAACTCTCGTCAGGAACTTCATCTGCACTGATGATTTGGGTGGGTACAAGGCGTGCCTTACCGCTCTTTGTAGGAAATTTATCTCCGAAAACCCACGATTGACCGGGGTCGTCAGCATCAGCACATGGATAGGTAACGGACTCGTTGTCCAGTAGTCGTTTCCAGCTTATTCCACTAATACTTCCCATACACTGTCGCATTTCTTCGTAAACTTCAGACGCATCCTTGTAGTGCCAATCAAGACCAATACGATTCGCCAGTTGCTGGATAATCCAGAGATCCTGTTTAACATCTCCCGGTAATTCCAGTGCCTGCCGACCAAGTTGTACCCGTCGATCCGTATTGGTAACCGTTCCATCTTTCTCCGCCCAACCGGAAGCCGGGAGAATGACATCAGCGAATGCTGCGGTCTCCGTCAGAAATAGATCCTGGACAACAAGGTGCTCTAATTGCTCCAATGCCTTTCTTGCATGATTCAGATTGGGATCTGACATAGCCGGGTTCTCACCCATGATATACATTCCATGTAACTTGCCATCCGTAATCGCGTGCATTATCTCTACAACAGTAAGACCACGTTTGTCGTCAAGTTCAGCATTCCAAAATTCCGTGAAACGCTTATTGACATCCGGGTTGTCGACTGCCTGGTAATCCGGGAAAAACATGGGTATCAAACCCGCGTCCGAAGCACCCTGAACATTGTTTTGCCCACGCAAGGGATGGAGCCCGGTTCCAGGCTTGCCTATCTGCCCTGTGATCATACTCAAGGCAATCAGGCAACGTGCATTATCAGTACCGTGTATATGTTGTGAAACACCCATGCCCCAGAAGATCATGGCGCTTTTGGCAGTTGCATAGGTACGTGCAACCTCTCTTAGCGTCTCAGCGTCTATTCCACAAACAGTTTGCATGGCTTCCGGACTAAATGCCTCGACATTGCTCTTAAGCAGTTCGTAATTTTCTGTACGTGTTTGAATGAAATTCCTGTCGACCAGATCTTCTTCGACAATCGTATAAATCAGTGCGTTGAGCATCGCGACGTCGCTATCCGGATTAAATTGCAGGAAGTAGGTAGCATGACGTGCGATATCGGTACGCCGCGGATCCATAACTATGAGTTTTTTGCCATCCTTGACGGCGTTTTTCATGAATGTTGCTGCAACGGGGTGATTCGAAGTGGGATTGGAGCCTATAACAATTATGACTTCCGCTTCCGATACATCTGACACCTGATTGGATACAGCACCTGATCCGATACCTTCGAGTAAAGCGACGACAGATGATGCATGACACAACCGGGTACAATGATCGACATTGTTGGTCCCAAAACCAGTCCTTATCATTTTCTGGAAAAGATAAGCTTCCTCATTGCTGCCCTTTGCTGAACCAAAGCCAGCCATTGCATTTCCACCATAAGTGGATTTAGTAGTATTAAATCCTTGCGCAGCGAAATCCAGAGCTTCTTCCCAACTCGCCTCGCGAAACATTTTCAGAGGATTGGCAGGGTCGTAGTATTCGTTTAGACCTTTAGGTATGTTGTTTTTGCGAATTAACGGCTTTAAAAGACGTTGTCTATGACTGACGTAGTCAAAACCATAGCGACCCTTGACGCAGAGGCGACCCTCGTTAGCGGGACCGTCACGCCCTTCAACTCTAATAATCTTGTTATCTTTTACATGGTATGTCAGCAGGCATCCGACACCACAATAAGGACACACCGAATCGACTTTTTTATCTGCCTGGACAAAGCCACTACTATTTGCCGGCATTAACGCCCCGGTCGGACATGCCTGTACACATTCACCACATGCTACGCAAGAACTGGCACCCAAAGAATCATCCAGGTCAAAAATGATTTTTGATTTTTGTCCGCGCCCGGCAAAACCAATGACATCATTAACCTGCGCTTCCCGGCAGGCGCGCAAACAACGTGTACACTGTATGCATGCATCGAGATTGACAGCAATCGCAGGATGCGACCCATCCGATGACGGCTGTTTTCTCGATATAAATCGTGGAGTATCGACTTCCAATCGCTTGACCCAAAAATCCAGTTCTGATTCCAGTGTGTATTCAGTTTCAACAACATCAGACTGCAATAACTCGAGTACCAGTTTTTGTGATTTACGTGCGCGCCCTCCACTACTGTGGACTTTCATACCGGTCGTCGGATATCGACAGCATGACGGCGCCAGAACACGCTCCCCTTCGATCTCTACGACACAGGCCCGACAGTTTCCGTCTGGCCGCAAGCCTTCTTTAAAACAAAGGTGAGGGATTTCAATATCGCTACGCTTCGCGGCCTGTAAGATTGTTTCATGCTCGAAGGCTGTAATTACCATGCCGTCAATTGAAAACTCGATTTGTTCTGTAAGTACGTCAGACTTAGCGACCACTTCAGCTGTCCTCCTGCAGATCCAGTTCTTGCGGAAAGTAACGAATTAGCGAGCGAAGCGGATTTGGTGCTGCCTGACCCAGGCCGCAAATAGAAGCGTCTTCCATGACCTGACACAAATCCTCAAGTATTTCGAGATTCCAGTGATCAGACTCCATCATTTCCGCAGCTTTGCTGGTTCCGACCCGGCATGGTGTACACTGTCCGCAGGATTCGTTGGCAAAAAAGCGCATGGCATTTGTAGCTGCTTGCCTGGCACTGTCATGTTCGGACAAAACGATAACAGCGGCTGATCCGATAAAACTGCCATGTGCTTGCAGCGTATCAAAATCGAGAGGTATATCAGCCAGGGACGCCGGAAGCATTCCCCCTGAAGCACCTCCGGGAAAGTAGCCATAGAGCGTATGACCATCAAGCATTCCGCCGCAATACTCATAGATTAATTCACGTAATGTGATTCCGGCAGGTGCAAGATGAACTCCAGGCGTTTTAACACGTCCAGATACTGAAAAACTGCGTAAGCCCTTGCGTCCATTTCGACCCTGAGATGCGAACCAGTCAGATCCCTTTTGTAGTATTTCAGGTACCCAATAGAGTGTCTCGAAATTATGCTCGAGTGTTGGACGACCGAATAGTCCCACTTCTGCAACGTAAGGAGGTCGCAAGCGTGGTATACCTCGTTTGCCTTCTATTGATTCAATCATGGCAGATTCTTCGCCACAGATGTAGGAACCGGCACCTCGTCGAAAATGAATTGCAGGTAGCTTCATCACAGGCATGGTTTGTAGTTTAAGGAGCTCGGTTTTCAGAATTTTAAGACATGTCGGGTACTCATCCCGAATATAGATATAGACTTCGTCAATACCAACAGCCCATGCCGCGATTAACATTCCCTCGAAAAACCGGTGCGGATTCTGCTCCAGATATACACGATCCTTGAATGTGCCTGGCTCACCCTCATCTACGTTCACTGCCATTATTTTTGGATCAGCTTGTCCTCTTACGATCTCCCATTTTATGCCTGCCGGGAATCCTGCTCCACCAAGTCCTCGTAAACTCGAGTCCTGTAGTCTGGCAATGACATCGCTCTCTTTATACTCTCTATTTACGCACTGATGATAAAAACTGTAGCCTCCGGACTCCACATAACTTTCAGCAGACATATAGTCTGGTGTCAGGGTATCAGTAACAGATCCTTTAGTGACCTGTAGCTGTACATTGCTTGGGTTGGCATGTTCAATCGGATTCTCACCAACTATCGCAATTGGTGCACTATGACAGCGCCCCACACACGGTACCGCTTGAACACGTACGGATTCACCGAGCGATTCACGCAATTTCTTGATGAGTGCATGAGAGCCAGACATTTCGCAGCTGATTGAATCACAAACCCGAACCGTTAAGGCGGGCGGTGCCGACTCTCCGTCCTTAACGACATCAAAGTGATGATAAAACGTAGCGACCTCATAAACCTCAGCCGGTGCCAGCTTCATCGCATGAGCAAGTGCTACTAACGCTGATGAAGTCAAATAACCAAAGTGCTTCTGTAATGTGTGCAAGTGTTCGATCAGCAGTGATCGGTCATGCAAATCTTCACCAAGCAGGTTCTGAATCAATAACAATTCGTTAAGATCAACCGTCCTGCCTTTTTGTCTCCCTTTTCGCTTCTTGCGAATTGTACCGGCATCCGCCGACTTTACAGTCTCAACCGACATTATTTAAAAACCTCGGACTGCATATGATTCTGGAACATTTTCTTGTATTGTGCTTCGAGCCTTCTGGCGGCAACAACAGTATTTCGCATCAAAATTGCGACAGTCACCGGTCCAACACCACCTGGAACCGGAGTAATCCATCCGGCAACTGCACTGCAGGATTCATAATCGCAGTCTCCAACTACTTTGAACTTTCCAGCTTCATCCTCGATTTGGTTAATGCCTATATCGATAACGATGGCGCCTGGCTTCAACATTGAACCGACAAGTAAGCCGGGTTTCCCAACGGCGATAAAAACCGCGTCGGCACGTCGTGAATGTACCGCCACTTCACGAGTCATATGATGACAGACAGTAACCGTGGCTCCTTCGGCCATTAACAAAAATGCAATGGGTTTTCCGACTATCTCGGAATGCCCTATTACAGTAGCTTCCAGCCCTTCAAGACTAACCCCGGTACTTTTCAACAACTCTACAGAAGCAACCGCAGTGCATGGACCCAATTCCAGTTCGTTGTAGACAATATTGCCAATCGAAGACGGGTGCATCCCCTCAACGTCTTTCAGTGGGTGTACAGTGGCTTGTAAAGCCTTAATTGGAAGGTGCGACGGAACCGGGCGCTGCAGGATGATGCCGGTAACACTGGGATCAACATTTAAATTTGAAATGGCTGCATGCACTTCATCAACGGAAATTTCCGCGTTGAAGTGCCGTTCAACAAACTCAATGCCTACTTTTTCGGCATTTCTTTTTTGATTCCTGACATATAGATCTACCGCTGGATTATCACCAATTTTTATCGAAACCAGTTTTGGCGACCAACCACTATTTTTCAGTTGTTCAACCTGACCGGCAATCTCAGAGAGCATATCGGTGGCGACAGCACGTCCGTTTATATCAACATTACTCATAAACCGTACCGATTGCAGCGACTGAGGCAGCAATAAAAGTTGTGAGTTTCTTGGGAACAGTATTTGACTGTAGGTAGAATCCACCTGAGTACATTTTTTTTACTTTATCGTCGTTTTTCAATTGCTTGAGATCCCCTTGTAAAAAAGCATTAGCCGTCGCCAGATCATGCTGGCATTGTCCGATGGATAAGCTGGCATTGCATTATATGTCTGTACAATGGATTCTTAGTTTACTTATATTGGCAATACTTCACGGGATTATCAGATTGCTTTGAGTCACCCTCTGTATTACTAAATACAATAAGAGGGTGACTCGAGTCTATCCACTAAAGCAAACATTTAACGATAACGAATCAGCAAGTAGTTTTTTATTTCTGCTTGTAGGGTTATTCAGTTAAATTTCTCGTAAGCGTTACGTAGATCAACCATTGGATGGCCTTTTGACATTTGAAATTTGATCAGTAACTCGCGCGCTATCATGTCTCGATCTTGCTGATTGTCAGGTAAGTTTATGTCCTTGGGAACAGTAACCCAGCCGTTAATGTTTCTATCAAATACAGCTGGGGTACCTTCTTCGTACCCCATATGCACATCTTCCAGCCAATTTAGATCTTTCCAGCCCATCACCCGCATGTATTCATGCAAAAATTCTGTGCATCGTTCCATGTCGGGTACAAGATTGACATCGTATCTATAACCGATGTGTTGTCCAATCGTCCGTTCCCTCTCGGTATCAAGACCATCAGTATCCAAAAAGTGGTCGATATCTTTATCAGTCATTAGAAAATCCTCAAAAACGGGTCATGTCGGGTCGGCCAACAGTGTGTTTGGTCCCTGCCAATGGAACCTGTGCCATCGCGGAAGCTTCCATCGTCAATGCAGATAGATCTTCCGGCTCCAGAGAATGCACGTTGGTTTTACCGCAAGCTCGGGCCATCATCTGTGCTTCAATAGTGAGACAATGCAAGAAATTGTACACCCGCTCAGCTGCTTCATCCGGATTAAGGCGTTGTCGTAGCACAGGATCCTGCGTTGCAACACCCACAGGGCATCGACCAGTGTGGCAGTGGTAGCAATACCCAGCTTCTACACCCATTTCGCTTTCAAAATCTGCTTCCGGTATATCTTTATTACAATTCAGCGCCATCATCACGGAATGACCAATAGCTACGGCATCTGCTCCAAGTGCTATAGCTTTTGCTACATCACCGCCATTACGTATACCACCGGCATATATCAGGGTGATTTCACCAGACTTGCCAACATCATCCAATGCCTGTCGGGCTTGCCTTATTGCAGCAATTCCCGGAACACCGGTTTCTTCAGTGGCCAAATGAGGTCCAGCCCCGGTACCACCTTCCATACCATCAATATAAATGGAATCTGGACCGGTTTTAGCAGCCATGCGAACATCATCGTAAACTCGAGCAGCACCCAGTTTGAGCTGAATTGGAATTTGCCAGTCTGTCGCTTCTCGAATTTCATTTATCTTCAGTGCCAGATCATCCGGCCCCATCCAGTCAGGATGACGAGCGGGTGAGCGCTGATCAATACCCGCCGGGAGAGAGCGCATTTCAGCTACCTGATCAGTGACCTTCTGTCCCATTAAATGGCCACCCAATCCAACTTTACAACCTTGCCCAATGAAGAATTCGACAGCATCTGCCAAACGTAAATGATTGGGGTTAAAGCCATAGCGTGACTGAATACATTGATAAAGCCACTTTTCAGAGTACCTGCGTTCGTCAGGTATCATGCCGCCTTCACCGGAACAGGTCGCTGTCCCAGCCATGGTTGCACCACGTGCCAGAGCAGTCTTGGCTTCGTAGCTCAGTGCACCAAAACTCATCCCCGTAACATAGATCGGGATATCAAGCTCTAAAGGCCGCTTCGCATTGGGCCCGATGATGGTTTTGGTTTCACACTTTTCGCGGTATCCCTCAATAACAAATCGAGTGAGAGTACCGGGCATAAAAGTCAGATCATCCCAAGTGGGAATTTTCTTAAAAAGGGAGAAACCACGCATGCGGTAACGCCCCAACTCTGATTTTATATGGATATCATCCATAACTTCGGGCGGAAAGATAAAACTCTTACCCAGGTTATATGGATCGCGTTTGGTCTTTTCTGACATTTCGTTTCTCCCAGGCTTAGAGCACCAGTTTCTTTTCAGTTGGTTCGAGGTTATCGTAGTTCCATAACTGCTTGCCCGAAGTATGTTTGCGAATACTATCGATCCCTCCCGGAACTTCCATTCCGTAAACTGCCAGCTTGTCAGATAACCATTTTCGATCGAGATCGGTTATTTCTGTCTCAACGCAGTCTACACCCAGGCTTGCTATTTTCCCTGCAACATAAATAGTACCGTCGTACATGGAATCACCCAAGTTATCACCTACATCCCCGAGCAGGATCATTCTCCCTCGTTGCATCATAAAGCCGGTAAACGCGCCAACACTACCACCAACAATAATAGTGCCTCCCTTTTGATCTATGCCAACTCTTGCCCCTGCTTGACCCTTACAGACCAGATCGCCGCCTCGAATAGCAGCTCCGAATAAGGATCCGGCATTTTTTTCAATAACAACAGTTCCGGCCATCATATTTTCCGCACATGACCATCCAACACGGCCAGAAATGTGTACGTTCGGACCATCTATCAATCCAATTCCGAAATATCCGAGACTGCCCTCAAAATTAAGATTGACCCTGTTAAGAATGCCGACACCCAATGAATGCTGTGCACGTGGATTTTTAACGGTAATCGTGCCGTACCCTTCTTTCATCAGCTCGCGAATTTTCAGATTAACTGCCGGGCATTCCATATCTGCTGCGTCAAACTCAGCGGCTTTATCCGGATCAACGTCATAGGACCAAGGATAGGTGTAGTTTTTTTCTTCGGATGCCGAGAAGAAGCGCTGCTGGGTCCGCCCCGTTAGTTGCTCTGCATGTAGACCCATTTCATGGGATTTATGATCTTGAGTTACGCCTGCCATACCCTTACCTCCCCGTTATATGGATCCCACGTATCGATTTCGCGTGGAAAAATACTTCGTATAGCAACCTCTTCGGAAGCCAGCCCTACAAATTCATCACTTTCGTACAAGACCATTGGCTTGGCAGCCATGACATCTTTAGCCATGCCCAGCTTGTCACTGGTTGCTACGAGATAGGTGAATACCCCATCCAGTTCATCAATAGATCGCTTCATCGACTCTTCCAGATCATCGCCACGGTCCATGCGATCCGCTATATACACAGCTATTAATTCCGAATCACAATTAGACACAAATCGGTGACCTCGGCGTTCCAGATCACGACGGTAGGTCCAGTAATTGGTTAACTGTCCGTTATGAACTACAGAAACATCACTGAAGGGGTAAGCCCAGTAGGGATGTGCAGAACGTATATCGACGTCAGATTCAGTCGCCATTCGTGTGTGACCTATCGCATGTGTACCTTCGAAATTTCCAAGTCCATATTGACCTGACACATCTGCGGCATCACCCAAATCCTTTATCAGTTCCAGCGCATTGCCCACTGAAAGTATTTCCACGTTTTCTATATCTTCGATGT
>JBOEGA010000046.1:0-76631 GCA_050633205.1 Methyloligellaceae bacterium
GGTTTACCTGATGGCAGATGCCTGTTCCCGGGGGAACAACACGGAAGTTATCGAATGCTTTCTGACCCCAGCGAAGGAATTCGTAACGTTCCTTGTTACGCTCATATTCGAGGTCAACATTGGTTTTGAATGCCATGCCGTTACCGAATGCATCAACCATTACGGAGTGGTCGATTACAAGGTCAACCGGCACAAGCGGGTTTACCTTGTCAGGATTCCCTCCAAGAGCCGTAGTTGCATCACGCATTGCAGCAAGGTCAACAACTGCCGGAACGCCGGTAAAGTCCTGCATCAAAACACGCGCAGGGCGGTATGCAATTTCAGTTGTTGATTTACGCTCTGTCAACCAGGTGACCATTGCGCGGATGTCATCGGATTTAACTGAACGGTTGTCTTCGTGACGAAGAAGGTTTTCCAGAAGCACTTTAAGAGAGAAAGGAAGTCCGGAGATGCCTTCAAGACCATTCTTTTCAGCTTCTTTTAGATCGAAATAGGTGTAAGTTGTGCCAGCGACCTCCAGCGTTCGACGGCAATTAAAACTGTCAGGGTGATTGGGAGCTTGCGCGTTCACTGTCATGTCTCCTTCGATATGTTTGAGCTGTAGTTATATTGTCTTCGGCTTCTTATTTGACAAGCCTGGGATCTATGAGGGCGTTATGGGCTTTGAATGTATTTAATATACTCAAAACGTTACGGTTTCTGTAATTTGCAATTTACTTTCAGGCAGCCGGGCCAGTATAAAAGGCTGAAAAGGTTGGTCAGATACCATAAGTTTTCATTAACCTTTGTTTACACGCAATTATATAGGCGAACATATGATATGTATATGCCGATTGTGGGCAAACACCAGGCAGGTCATTGCCTTTAAAGTTAGGTTCTGCTCTGATTTCAGGCATTTGTTCCCTATATTTCTGCGTCTGGCTGCTACGTGACGGGGCTAATCTGTTTTCGGGAACTGGGGAATTGAATGAAGTTTATTGTCGACAATTTATCCTGTATCCGCGGGGGGCGTCGGATTTTTGAGGGTGTTTCCTTTCAGTTAAACTCCGGGGAGGGCTTGCAGCTTAAGGGGCCAAATGGTTCGGGTAAAACCAGCCTGTTGCGTACGCTGGCAGGGTTTATTCCGAAATCTGAAGGTGATATCAGGCTTGAAGATGCTGAAACTGAGAAAGAGCCGGGGGAGTTATGTCATTATTTCGGGCATTTGAACGGAGTTAAACATGGCTATACTGTTGAGGAGAATATCCGGTTTTACAGTGATTATCTTGGCGAAGGTCTTTCCGATGACGAGATCGACTCCATTCTGGCTGTTTTTGGGCTTGATGAACTCTGGCATATTCCGGCCGAAATACTGTCCGCAGGGCAGAAGCGCAGACTGGGCCTGACCAGACTGCTGGCGGCGAAGCGGGATATCTGGATACTGGACGAACCTACAGTTTCACTCGATGTTGCCTCTCAGGAAGCGCTGGCTCAGGTTGTTGTCAGTCATGTGTCTGCCGGTGGCATGGTTATCGCTGCTACCCATATTCCGCTTGGTATTGAATTTACGCAGACTATAAATCTGAAACCGGGAGGTTTGGCATGAGACATTTCCTGGCTCTGTTTATGAGGGATCTGAGAATTGCCTGGCGGGAAGGCGGGACGATTGTTACTGCCCTCGGGTTTTATCTTCTGGTTATTACGTTTCTGCCATTAGGGCTTGGTGCTGATCATAAATTATTAGGGATGATTGCACCCGGTGTGGTCTGGATTGCACTGCTATTATCAGCGTTACTGTCGATGGACCGTATTTTTGCGCATGATCATGATGATGGTTCGCTGGAGGTTATTGCGCTGGGACCATTACCACTTGAGTTTGTTGTTCTGGCGAAAGCACTGGCTCACTGGGTCAGCGTGGGGATACCGCTTTCTATTATAGCTCCTGTTTTAGGGTTTATGCTGCATCTGGATCCCAGTGCCTATGGAGTTCTGGTACTTACGACTTTGCTGGGAACTCCTGCGGTGAGTTTTATCGGGGCTATTGGTGCTGCGCTGACTTTGGGGCTGAGTCGTGGAGGGCTATTGATTTCCCTGCTGATTTTACCATTTTATATACCAATCCTTATCTTTGGTGTTGGTAGCGTTAATCTGGCTATAACCGGGCCCGGGTCATTTGTTTATCCGCTATTGATATTGCTTGCTTTGACGCTTGGCAGTCTGGTTCTTGGGCCAATAGCAGCGGCTGCGGCACTTCGAATTAACCTGCAACGTTGATTTCTGTCAATTTTGTAACTGGAACGTGCTGCTAAGTATTGTTATTATTTGTCAAACTGAAATCTCGATTGGAAGTTATTTTATGGAACGTCAACTGGGTGCTGTCTCATGGTGGGGGCAGCTAGGCAATTTTTTTAACAGGATCGCTAATCCTAGTGTGTTCATGCGGTTTTCTGAATGGTTTTTGTATGTTCTGGCTGTTGTTGCATTCGTGTGTTTTGTCAGTAGCTTATATTTAGTTTATAACTCTCCACCTGATTTGAAACATGGGCATAATGTTAAAATGATGTTTGTTCATGTTCCTGCAGCATGGATATCCATGATGGGGTATTCCGTGATTTTCTTTTCCAGTATCGGATATTTTGTATGGCGCCACCCGCTGGCAGATGTGTCTGCGCAGGCTGCTGCGCCAATCGGGGCTGCCTTTACGTTTCTTGCGCTCGTTACAGGTTCGTTATGGGGAAAGCCCGGATGGGGCACATACTGGGAATGGGGTGAGCCGCGTATTATGTCGGTGCTTATTCTGTTTTTTCTGTATCTTGGATTAATGGCACTGAGGCAGGCTATTGAAGATCGTCATCAGGCCGCTATATCATGTTCAGTACTTGGGATGGTTGGATTTATAATCGTGCCAATTATCAAATTTTCGGTGGACTGGTGGAATACGTTACATCAGCCTGCCAGTGTTCTGACGAGCGAAGGGTCCAAAATGGCTTCTGTCTACCAGAATCCGCTTTTGATAATGGGGCTTGGTTTTACCCTGCTCTTTTTCTGGCTGCATTTCAAAAAAATGCGGATAGAAATCCTGCGCCGTCGTGTTCTGACCTTACAAATGTCTCAAGTTGAAAGAGCAAGTCATCAACAAGCTGCGGAGTAAGTACTATGTTTGAATATGGCCCCCACACTGATCTGATTATCGCTTCCTATGTTATTACAGGTGTTGTGTTACTGACGCTTATCGTATGGATGTATATCGGGGAACGCTCTCAAAAGAAGGCTTTGGTCAGACTAGAGAAAAAAGGTATCAAGCGGCGCTCTTCCCAGTAGCCGCTATTCAGGTCGCTTTATAAAGGCAGAAATATTATGACTGAAACTCAGGCCGAGGCAGAAGTTAGCTCAACCAGTAAGTGGAGTGTGGCTATACCACTTCTGGTTTTTCTCTCTATTTCGGGTGTGTTTCTTTATGCACTGACATCGTTGCAGCCTTCCAGTCTGAACTCTGCTCTTATTGGGAAAAGTGTTCCGGAATTCACATTGCCACCTGTTGAGGGTGTTGAGGTTCCCGGCTTTTCCCAAACGGAACTGAAGCAGGGGAAGGTTTCCGTTGTGAATGTCTGGGCGTCCTGGTGTGCTCCCTGTAAAGAGGAGCATAAGCATCTGGTAACGCTTGCCAGAGATGCCAAGGTGCCTCTGTTTGGTATTAATCAGAAGGATCTGTCTGCCAACGCAAGAGGCTTCTTAAAAGAGCATGGAAACCCTTACAGCTATGTTGGGGCAGACAGTAAAGGCAGAGTTTCTATTACCTGGGGCGTTTACGGGATTCCGGAAACATTTGTCGTCGACCGTAACGGGAAGATTGCCTATCGGCATGTGGGGCCGATTGATACCAGGATTATCAATGAGGAGCTTATTCCCCTCATTAACAAACTAAGAACTCAGTAACCAGCCCGATTGGGCCTTCGGGCTTTAAAATAAAACAAGCAACCGATATTGCAGAAAAATTACAATATCTAGATGTTGCCGCTGTTTTGAGGCTCTGATGTTTTAATGTTTTGTGCTGTGCTGATAATCTTATGCAGCGACTCCAGAAACTCCTGTCTGCTTTCTTCCGGCACTGCATTCAGAATGCGCTCGTCTGCGTTTTTAACGTTCGGAGTAGATTCATCAAGCAACTGCTGTCCGAGTGGTGTCAGGAATACAGAATAGGCTCTTCCATCGCGTTCTGTGCGTTTGCGGGAGATCAGGTCTTTCTTCAACATACGCTGAATGATATCCGCCAATGTTGACCTGTCGATTCCAGTTTCTTTTACGAGGCTTGTCTGGTTCAGCCCCTCGTTATTCGATATTGCAGTCAGCACCGCAAACTGCCTTGGAGTAAGTGTTTCTCCACGCATCTGATCGGTGAAAATATCACTTACAGACTGATTTGCCCTGTGCAGCAGATGGATTATCGAATTATCTAACGGTTCTTGCGCCATGGTCATTAATTAATATCTTCTCTTAACTATATGGGTTTTGTTCACTGCAAGTTGTATTTAGTTACGATAAGACGAATGATAAAGACTACATGGTGCACAAATTTTGTTTTTTGGCCCCTTTTTTTACGTATGAAGATAAAATTATTGTTATCTGGACGGATAATCAGGTCTCGGCTTCAGCTTTTGAGCTGTTTTCAGGTTCGATCATGTATTTATGAATGATGCCAACCTGAGCCATGGCAAATATCATAGAGAGTGGCATCAGACCGAAGACCTTGAAGTTAACCCAGAAATCTGTTGCCTGCTTTTTAGCGGCTTCCAGTGCTACTGCTTCAAGGTTTCCATCGGGGATGTAATAGAAGTCAGCACCTCTCCAGACAACTTCATTCAGTACTGCCAGAAAGAGGAAGAAGCCAGCCCAGCGTACGGTAAGAATACGCCAGCCTTCATCTGTCATATGGAAAGCTTCCTCAAACACCATTTTCAGGAACAGGCGGCCGTAGTACAGGCCAGCAAACAATATTCCGGAGAACATGAGGTTTACAAATGTCGGCTTGAGTTTAATGAAGGTGTCATTATGCAGGTAAAGTGTCAGTCCGCCAAATACGAGTACGAATACGCAGGTGACAAGCGGCATGACTGCCAGTTTTTTAAACAGAAGCCATGAGATAATCAGAGATATCGAAATGGCTACCATAAAGGCGCCAGTTGCATGGTAAATGCCAAAATAGGAATTCGTCAGGAAAAAAACGACTAATGGCCCTAACTCAAGCAGAAGTTTCTGAATTTGTTTCATAAATATACTAGCCTAACTATTTTCCTGAAATTGATTGTCTACAACATTTAGTTTACCGATTAGTCTAATGCAATAGCTTGCGCGAATTCGGATGCGTTGAAGGGTTGCAGATCGTCTATGCCTTCGCCAACTCCTATTGCGTGGATTGGCAGCTTGTATTTGTTTGCTATAGCTACAAGGATACCACCTCTTGCCGTTCCATCAAGTTTTGTCATGATGAGGCCGGTAACACCTGCGGTCTTGGCAAATATCTCAACCTGGTTCATGGCATTCTGACCTGTTGTGGCATCAAGAACCAGAAGAACTGTGTGAGGTGCTGTTTCGTCGAATTTTTTGATGACCCGTACAACTTTTTCAAGTTCTGCCATCAGGTTAGCTTTGTTCTGAAGGCGTCCTGCTGTGTCTATCAATAGAATGTCAGAGTCTTCCTGTTCAGCCTGTCTTAATGCTTCGTGGGCAAGGCTGGCGGAGTCTGACCCCTGTTCGCGGGTTACTACTGTGGAGTTGGTTCTCTCGCCCCAGATCTGGAGTTGTTCGATTGCGGCGGCACGGAATGTATCACCAGCAGCCATCATTACTTTTTTACCATCGTTGACATAATTCTGAGCGAGTTTACCAATTGTGGTTGTCTTGCCTGCGCCATTAACACCTACGGTCAAAATTACGTGAGGCTTCTTTGAATAGTCCAGGACAAGAGGTTGCGCTACGGGTTCAAGAACCTTTTCTACTTCTTCTGCGAGGACTTTTTTCACTTCGTCAGCGCTTATGTTTTTGTCATAGCGTGTTTTGGCCAGTGTATCAGTGATACGCATAGCAGTATCAACGCCAAGGTCAGCCTGGATAAGCAGGTCTTCAAGGTCCTGAATGGTGTCGTCGTCCAGTTTGGACTTTGTGAAGACGCTGGAAATACCTTCTGTCAGTTTTGATGAAGACTTTGAAAGGCCGGATTTCAGGCGCTGGAACCAGCTTTTTTTCTCAGGTTTGGGCGCTTCCTGCTGAACAGGTTCAACTGGCGCTGCCGTTTCCTTTATTTCTTTCGGGGTTTCAGGTGGACGTTCCTGAACAGGTTCCTGTTCTATCTGCTCTTCTACAGGTGTCTGGAGAGCTACAACTTTCTGTTCAGGTTCAGGGGGAGACTGATCTTCGACAATCTGTTCAGTCGGCTCCTGTTTTGCTTCTTCTATTACTTCTGTGGGAGCTTCTTGCTTTTTCTTTCCCCCGAACATGCGTCCGAAGAAGCCTGATTTTTTGTTTTCCTGATTGGTCACGGAGGTGTATTCCTAAAAAATATCACAGAGCCGAATGGAAAGCGTTTTATACGCTGCTCGGAATTCGCTGCGGAGTTATTAATCTATTGAGGTACCAGTTAGCATATGATTGTGCTTGCCGGATAGCTTTACGTTAATAAATTCATTAATTTTATGGGTTGTTGGTAGCTTTACCTGAGTGAAATGGGGTGTTCTGCCCAGGTTTTCCTTTTCCATCAATATGGTCTGGGTCTGGCCCATAAGATTATCAAGGTGCTGTTCCACGACCTGATTGGCTTTGTCGCGCAGGCGGGCGGCTCTTTCTTTAATGAGTTGTTTTGTGAGCTGGGGCATCAGTGCAGCAGGCGTTCCCGGTCTTGGTGAGAAGGGGAAGACGTGCAGATAGGTCAGGCCGCATTCATCGATGAGTTTCAGAGTGTTTTCGAACATCTCTTCAGTTTCAGTCGGGAAGCCAGCTATGAGATCTGCGCCATATACCATGTCGGGGCGGAGTTTGCGGACTTCTTCACAGAACTGAATTGAGTCTTCGCGCAGGTGGCGGCGTTTCATGCGTTTCAGGATCATATTGTCTCCAGCCTGCAGAGACAGGTGGAGGTGAGGCATAAAACGTGTGTCTTCGGCGATGGCCTGCATAAGAGGTGGATCGACTTCGATAGAGTCTATGGAAGACAGGCGCAAGCGGTCCAGATCTGGAACCAGTTTCAGTATTTTCTGTATCAGTTTGCCGAGGGAGAGTTCACCCGGCAGATCTGGGCCGTATGAGGTGATGTCCACTCCTGTGAGGACAATTTCCCGGTAGCCATTATCTACCAGTCTTTTTATCTGGTCGATGNNTGATGCAGAAGGTGCAGCGGTGATCGCAGCCATTCTGTATCTGAACATAGGCGCGGGCACGAGTTCCAAGGCCATCAACCATATGGCTGGCGGTTTCCTGAACAGACATGATGTCGTTGACGATGACCTTTTCAGAAGTGGCTGTTGAAAGGTTGAGGAAAGTCTCACCTTTCATTTTGTCATCATTACCAATGACATGGTCGACTTCTGACATTTCCGAGAATTCAGAAGAGTCAATCTGCGCGGCGCATCCGGTTACGATGATTTTGGCATCGGGTTTTTCGCGGCGGGTTTTTCTTATTGTTTGCCTTGCCTGACGAACGGCTTCATTGGTTACGGCGCAGGTGTTGATGATTATTGCCTCTTCGAGGCCAGCATTTTTGGCATGATCGCGCATTACTTCCGACTCGTATGAGTTGAGTCGGCAGCCGAATGTGATGATTTCCGGTTCTTTTTTACGCGTGGTCACTGATGTGGTCTCTGTATTGAAATAAGCTTTTATATATCAAGCTTACCTTCATACTCCAGTTCTACGGGGCCTGTCATCAAAATATGGTCGTCAGACTCGCGCCATTCAATATGAAGGGGGCCTCCGGGCAGGGTTACTGTTACTGAGCGGCCTGTCAGTTTTTTACGGGCAGCGGCAACGGCAGCAGCACAGGCACCGGTTCCGCAGGCGACAGTGAGGCCGGAACCGCGTTCCCAGACTTTCTGGATCAGGGCATCATCGGCAGTGATCTGTGCCAGTGAGATATTTGCCCGATCAGGGAATATGGGGTGATTTTCGAGAATCGGGCCTATTTTAGCCAGATCATAGTCCTCAATATTATCTACCCAGAATATTGCGTGCGGGTTACCTACATTTACTGCGCTGGGTGAGTGCAGAATGGGATTGTCTATTGGCCCGACCTGCAGTTCAATCATACGGGTATCGCGGAACTCTTCTGCGAGAGGGATGGATTGCCAGTCGAATTTTGGTGTTCCCATGTCTACAGTTACTGACATATCAGGGTTTACGACACCACCCAGTATACCAGCGTTTGTTTCTATGGTTACCTCAGGGCGACCTGTTTCAGGGACCATTAATACGGATACACATCTGGTCGCATTACCACAGGCATCAACTTCGCCACCATCAGCATTAATAACGCGCATAAAGACATCGGCACTGTCGGATGGACCAAGAAGAATGATCTGGTCACATCCAATACCGGTTTCACGGTCTGCGATGTCCTGAGCCATAGCCTTCGTTAAATTGATCTTGTATTTGCGCGTATCAATTATAACGAAATCATTTCCTAATCCGTTCATTTTCAGGAACGGGATGCTGGCTATTTGTGCTGTTGCTGTCATGGTTGTTAACTGGTCTTATGTTTCGTAATTATCAAGCCGTTGTTTTAGAGAGTTTTTACGTCTTTGACTAGTGGGTACAAAATTATGCTGTTGCGACAAGGTTAACGAAAAATATATTGCGCAGCTTTTATGTATTCCGTGAGTTTACCAATAGCGCAAACTGGTGTAATTCACATTAAACTGAAAAGAATAATTAATAGATATTATGAGAAATCTTTAATGTCACAAATATATAATGAAGTTACTGACCCACCTGCCGTTTCTGTTGTTATCCCTACCTATAACCGGGCTGCTACTTTACCAAGGGCTGTACATAGTGTTCTTGCGCAGACATTCAAGAATTTTGAATTGATTATTGTTGATGATGGGAGTTCTGATAACAGTCAGGAGCTTATTGCTGCGATTGATGATCCGCGTATCCGGTATCATGTGCTTGAGAAAAATGGTGGGGTGAGTGCAGCGAGAAATGCGGGAGTTGCTCTGGCCAGGGCTGAGTATGTGGCTTTTCAGGATAGTGATGATCTGTGGTTGCAGGACAAGTTGATGAGCCAGTATGAGGCTGTTGCGCAGTCTGATGTTGTTGGGGCTTCCTATACATCTTTTATTCTTTATGACCCCAGTGCCAGCAGTAGCAATTCACTTAAGCGTATTCCATTTAGTGATGGGCGGCGGATGTCGGGCAAGATTTTTGAGACGCTGGCTGATGATAATACGGTTAGTACCCAGACACTGTTTGTGAAGAAGAGCCTGTTTGAAGAGGTGGGTGGTTTTGACAGCCGGGTTAATATTGGTGAGGACTGGGATCTTGCCCTGAGGCTATCCAAGATTACAGAGTTTGCCTTTATTTCTGATCCGCAGGTGCTGGTTTACAATACGCCAGGGAGTTTGCTGCATAGTCATCGTGTGAATTTTGCGCGATCGAAGGAAGTTGTTCTTGAGAAGCTGGATGAGGATTTCAGAGCTTCAAAAAAACATCATACATTGCACTGGTATATTGTAGCGCGGACCTACGCAAAATGCGGGGAATGGGCTAGGGCGAAAAGCGCATTTTACAGAGCGCTGGGACGGAATCCCATGTCAGCCAAATGTTATGCGGGGCTTGCCTTGTCTATCGCGCATTTAAAAATTTAGCAATCTGGGGTGAAGGTGTGTTTCTGGCAACCATGTAAATTTTGAGATTAAGTGGGAAGTTCCTGGGGAGCTTGTGAAAATTTATATTTTCCGGCGCGAATTTTTTCATGCTTTCCTGTACCACTGCATGGCCAATTCCTGCGCTTACGAGGCCTAAAATTGCTGTTGGCTCCGCTATTTCATAACTGATATCCGGAATAATATTTATTGTGTTGAGTACGTTTGTCAGGTCAGAAACCCCTTGGGGGGACATTGATTCCGGCATGGCTATGAAAGGTAGTGTTTCAGGGATTGAGAAAGAAGGTGGTGGGGATGTATCCGGTGAAGCCAGCAGAAATTTTTCCTGATGCACTTTGGTGCATATGAAATTATCTTTCGCGGTTGGAGCTGTGTAAGTGAAGGCTATATCCAACTCGTTTTTTATCAATGCCTGAAATTGGCTGGATGATCGCATAGCCCAGAGACGTATGTTTATTTCTGGTTCAGTCTGCTTGAATTTTCGCAATATATCGGGGAGTATTCCGCAGTTCAGTGCGCCCTCAATATACCCGATTTCCAGCTGTCCTTTCTGGCCGCTGGCCCATGCGGAGGCTTTTTCTTCTATTCTTCCTGCCTGCTGTATCAGAGCTTTCGCATCAATGAGAAACTCTCTGCCAACCGGAGTTAAGTGTAGCCGCTTTTTTATGCGCTCAAATAGTTGTAATCCCAGGCGGGCTTCCAGATCCTGTATTTGCCGACTTAAAGGGGACTGGGTCATATTTAATTGTTGTGCAGCTTTTCCAACATGTTCTGTCTCTGCGACGGCTATGAAATAGCGTAATTGATTAAGATCTATCATCAGTCTTTTTCCGACTTAATATATGCGTATTTAGTGTTAGACAGGACTGAATTATTAAGCCAGGATTTGCCATATAGCAAGATAAACAGATGAGGTTATGTTATGGCGTTAAGCAAGTTCGGGTTTATTGTTACTGGTGCTGGCATGAATTCGGAAGAGCATCGGATGGTTATGGCTTCTGACACGCTTGAAACAATTGTTGTTGGCGTTTCCAAGCCTGAAGACAGTTTGCCTGTTGCCCGTGAACTCGTGGATTCAGGTGTTCAATTGATTGAACTTTGTGGCGGGTTTGGGCCTGTCTGGACGGCTAAGGTTATTGATGCAATTTCGGGGAAGGTTCCTGTTGGTTCGGTTGGTTACGGGCCTGAATCTATTGACGGGATGTATGAGCTGTTTAAATGATAATAATCTGAGATTCAGGGCAGGGTATATCTTTCCAGTATCAGATTTATGTTTTTGAATTTGTCTTCTTCCAGATGAACGTGGATGGCTTCATTTACTGGCGGGTCTTCTTCTATTTCATCAAGGGCTGCTTCGAATAGTTCTATATGGGCCTGCCGGTTTATGAGGTTGCCTGATGCACTAATGAAAATCAGGCCGGGGTGATCGTTGGTTTTCTGGTAGATCTGTTCGAAGTCTACAAGATTGTTGGTGACAACGATCATGTTGCGCTCAAGGGCATATTGGGTGACGGTGCGGTCTGATTTGCCTTTAAGGGTTTTTATTCTTGAAGCGTGCTTTGAAGAATATCCCCGCTCTTTGGCAATATCTACCAGTGCGGGGGTGAGGCATTCGTCTATTAAGAAACTGAAATCAATGTGCTTTGGGAGTTTTGTTTTTGGCACCCTATCCAGCTTTCACTTTCGTATACTAATCATTTTGCGTTCAGGCGCCACGCAGGCATTTTTTTAGTTGCGTTCAAGTGCCATGCAGGCTGCGCGCCTCAATGGCGCTAGTCCTCAGAAATTCCTGAGGAATTTCTTTGTCCACCGGGCCGCTTATATGTGCACCTCAATGGTGTTAGTTCTCAGAAAGATTTTCTCAAATTTTTCATCGTCTATCAAACAGTATATTAGTTATCCCTGATGTTATTTGATATTAACTGTCTTCCTGACCGTTTTGCTGCTTTTGCCCGGTAATTTTACCGTTTTAGGTCTGCCCTGTCTAGGGTGTGCTGCCGCGAAGATACATGCTAAATTTATCTGCTTATCGGTCAGGTCCGGATAGGTTTGTTTTACTTCATCAATAGAGTGTTTTTTGGCAATCGTTGCTACATCATATGCCGGTATTCTTGTTCCCCGGATACAGGGCTCACCTTGCATGATTTCAGGATCGCTAGTAATATTGTTTTCGGCGTTATTAAGTTCTTCCAGACCCTTTTCTACTTTTTCACGTATAGGCTTGATGTAGAAATATAAATTGGTGTTTGGGGCCTGAACTGATTTTTTGTAAGGTTGTTCCAGGGCTACTTTGATAATCTGTTCACGGAGTTCAGGAGCGATTTTCAGTTCAGCCATTTCCTGTGACAAGGGTAAGGTAAACAGACCCTTATAATCTATTGTGCGACGCCGTTCACCTGCGTGAACTATGCCCAGCGGGGTCAAGTCATCGATCAGGTTGTTCAGCTGGCGTTTTGTCAGTCCCGTGATAACCTGCGCTTCCGCCACGGTAAATTCACGGCCTTCAGTTTTTGATACCATTATAATTACCCGCTTTTTCTTTAAATATTATCCGACTGGATAATATATATTATCAGATGCGGGTTATCAAGTGGTTTACAAGGTATGCTTTGGTCCTGACTCTCATTGTGTTAAGCGGTATTTTTGGCTGGATCCAGATTATCCATTGGCCTTGTAGAAGAAATAACAAACAGGGTGGTTAAGCCAAGCAGGCTGGTGGTTGTGGTGATCAGCAGTACAGAAGCGCCCAGTTTGTGCAGCATCAGAGCGAATACGAATGGGGCTGCTGCCATGCCAAGTCTTCTTGGTACAGTGAGAATTCCCTGCCTCCATCCATAGCCTTTTGAGCCGAAAAGCAGGAGCGGGACAGTTCCCATTGCTGTTGTCAGGATGCCGTTTCCAACGCCATGCAACACGACAAATACGATTGCGGCGGGTGCGCCGAATATCAGGATCGAGATTGCACCGATGGGGTGGAAAAGGAAGGCGAACCTTACTGCGTAGAATGGATGGAATCGTGATGACAGGAAGAGGTCCAGTGAACGGCCCAGAATCTGGGATGGTCCAAAAAGAGCTGCGGCTATGATTGCCAGTGTCGGGTCAACATGAAGTGCTGCAATAAGTCTTGGCAGGTTTGTGGATGTGCCTGCTGCCGTCAGAGAAATGAAGACGAACATGAGCGCAACCAGCGCCATTGTTATCATGTCGTTGGTTGAATGAACGGTTTCTTCCATTTCCTTAACAAGAGAAGATTTTGTCTGGGTTGTATGAGGTACATCTGACGTCGGGTTCGGTAGTAACCGATAGAGTGGGAAGCATATGGTCAGGTGTAATGCTGCCCAGATGAAGCAGGTTATTCTCCAGCCAAATTTCACTTCAAGATAAGCTGAAAGCGGAAAACAGATGACACTTGCCAGTCCGCCAATAAGTGTGACTCCTACCATTGCGGAGCGGGAATCCCTGCCATAGATCCGGGCGACGGTTGAGAAGGCTATGTCATAGAGGCCCATAGACATTCCAAGGCCGATAAAGATCCAGCTCATGTAGAACAGATATTGATTTTCCGCCAGGCCCATTGATATCAGGCCTGTTGCAATAAGCAGGCTTGAAGTGGACATAACTGTTCTGCCGCCAAACATGTCTATTTTTCTACCCATGAATGGTGAGAGTATTGCCGAGATGACAAGCGCACCTGACAGGCAGGCATAGATGTCAGTGTCGCTGATTTTCAGGTCAGCGCTCATGGTGTCGGACAGGATTGCCGGCAGGAAAAATGTTGAACCCCAAGTGACCATCTGGGCGATGCCCAGTTTTGTTACGACTAAAAGTTTTTGATTTTTCAGGTGTCGGATCATAGGGGTCTGTGCGTTAAATAAGAGAAACCCTGCATTTATTTTCTGCAGGATGTCGGATTGTCGCGCTTAGGATGGAACTAAAGTTGGTGTTCTGTCAAGTTTGGTTGTTCCGGGTTGTTGAACAATGTGGGGTGTTGGGTGGTGAATTTTTTCCTGAACCACAGGGTAACATGGGTGTTGTGAAGGGGGATAAGTTCTATTGTGATTTTGTGGTCTGATTTGATAAAACGGCTGTTTTTGTGAAAATAAAAGTTATTCCCCTTCGGCATTGTTGCGATTTGCTCCGGAAATTACGAAATACAGTTACGTTTTGTTTGGGTTTTATGCCGTTTTAGTTACGCAGTAATCCCGTAAAGTTACCTGCCAGTCACCTGTATTCACGTTTTATTTCAGGCCGGTGTTTTTGATTTGTGAGCCGTGGTTGTGTTGGTTTGGTACAATGGTTGTTTTTGGTTTTGTCTGTTGAAAATGGTTGCATTTGCAATAATATTGTTTTGCTGTAGTAACACAATTACCTTCGGTGGTTACTGGGTTGCCCGATCAAGTCGGGCAATGACAGTGGAGAGGGGAGTGTGGGGGGATAGTTTGTTAGTGCATAAGGATTGTAAGACCCGTCCAGAGAAGTATATCCTGCAGGATATCGTATTGAGGGGTTTGCATGAATTATGGGGGCGAGCTACAAGCTCTGCCCGCGAAGGAAAACCCGCCCACACAGTTCATGTCAGTCTATCCCTGATGCACAATGATGCAAAAACCTTCATCATCAGTCGGCGCTTCAAAATACCGGGTAAACAAATCAAAATCTTCCTCACCAGGAGCAAAAGCATGTGCCCCTTCAGCATTCCGCTCCCGCAAACGCACCTTGCAAACCTCATCAGCTACATCAAAATAATGTAACTCTTGGCGGGCAACCGCACTCTCAGAAATGCTGCGCATCCACGCACGTGAGGCTCTCGTATTTGCCTGAAAATCCAGAACTACAGACATACCGGCCTTAAGCAGGCTCACAACATGTTCACCAACAACATCTCTTATGCGCTTGGAACATCGCACAAAATCCTCCAGCGAATGAACCTCTTCCGGATACAGTTTCGATAACCAGATATCTTCGCTAATCAGAATATGCGAAGGCTTAAGTGACACGCTTTTGGCAAATGTAGATTTACCTGATGCAATCTTCCCGCACATCAGATACAGAACAGGCTCGGAAACAGACATATTTATCTCTCCGTTAAGAAAATTCTTTTATAGGAAACAGGTTTTAACCCCCGGCCTGAAAGTCAGACCGGGCAGATAATTCGAGAAATATTATCTTCGATAAGAAGGGAATCTGTTAGAGCTCTCTTTGTCATCCTCAATGATATAACACATACAATGTAAACAATAAATATTAGGTCCCCCTTCATACAACATTAACCAACCCCGCTAAACCAACCTTCATCCAAACATGAAATAATGGACTATTATCCGGGGTAAAGCGTGTTGGAAATCATGGGCATCTCAAAAAAATGGTCTGAGAGCAGAAAGAAGATTTACGCTTTCCTGGACATACTCATGGATGTCCGCATAGATGAAGCCAGAAATGTCGCAGAACCGGCTAATACGGTAGCACTGTTGAATACATCAAGTGCTGTCATCCTCACTATTGCAACCTGGGAAGAGCTAAACAGAACATTTCTTATCTCCTGGCTGGCATGCTCGATATTTATATTTTTCTTTATTTGCAACTATAATCGAAGATATATCAATAAGCTGACGGAAAAATACCTTACTCCTGGAAATATTATAAAGCTCACCATCCTAATATCTTTGATTGCTGTGCCCTGGACAGTTATAGCTTATCCTATTTTAGGATCCGGAAGCCTTCGAAACAGCCTGCTTATTTTTTCTATAAGCATCGGCGCTGCGTCCGGTGGATGCTTCATGTTATTCCGCATACCTCTTGCTGCATTTTTATATATTTTTGTTGCTGTGCAAGGCATTGGGGTGACGATTGTCCTGAAACATTTCGATGACCTCTGGCCAATATTTTTCTGTGCCATCGGATATAGTATCTTTCTTATGATCGCAGTTATTTTATCCTGGCGCGTAGCAAGAGAGAGTGAAAACAACTTCATCCGGGCTTCCAAAGCAAATAAAAAACTGAGAAAGGCAAATAACGAAATCAGACAGATGGCCAGCCACGATTCTTTAACTGGTTTATTGAATAGAAAAGCATTTATAGAAAAACTGGAACGGCGAATTGCCCAAAAAGGGAAAGAACCATTCGCTGTCTTTCTCCTGGATCTTTATCGCTTCAAAAACATCAATGACAGCATCGGACATGGCGCTGGTGATATGCTCCTCAAAATAATATCGGAACGACTGCAAAATGCCGTTACGCATAACGATATAATTGCCCGTTTTGGAGGAGATGAATTTGCCCTGATAATTGAAATCAGCAACCACTCCAGCCAGGCCACAGATATAGCAGATAAAATACTGGCAGGTCTGAACAGGTCAGTAACAATAGAACGCTCTGTAATTCACCCCAATGCAAGCATTGGAATAGCTTTTTTCCCAAATCAGTCAGAAACCGCAGAAGAGTTTATCAGCCAGGCCGATATGGCACTCCATCACGCAAAGGAAAATGGCAGAGGGCAGTATCAGCTTTATAGTGGGGAAATGGCAGCCTATCTTGAGCATGCTGATAAAATAGAAAATACTCTGAGAGAGGCTATAGATGCAGGCAGAATAGAAGTCTGGTACCAGCCCAAAATTGACCTGAAAACCCAATCCATAGCCGGTGCTGAAGCTTTGTTAAGGTGCTTTGATACTCGGGGTAATATCATCCCCACTGAGGAAATTCTCAATATAGCTGGAGATCGTGGAATAATCCCTCAGATAAGCAAAACAGTATTTGAAAAAATCAAAACCGACATCAAAAGCTGGCGCACTCAAAATGTAAAAATTGTACCAATTGCAATAAATATACACGACTTTGACTTAAAAACATCAGATTGGCTCATAAGCCAACTCAAAGACATGCTCAATGATGGTATCGATAAAAGCGATATCCAGCTTGAAGTTACAGAAGGCTGTTTCGTTGGTCGGGGATCTGATGCTGCTGCAGCTGCATTGGATATGATAGATGAAATGGGTATCAGGCTTTCACTGGATGACTTTGGTACAGGACATGCTGCACTATCTCATCTGAAAAGACTTCCCGTAAGTGAAATTAAAATAGATCAGGAATTTATAAAAGGTATCAATCAAAACGCCAGCGATGAAGCAATCACTTATGCAGCGGTTGAAATTGCCAGACGTATGGGAATTACCTGTGTTGCAGAAGGTGTCGAGAAAAAAGAGCAACTGGAACTCCTCGAAAGTCTTCTTCAGGATGGCACAACAATAATCGGTCAGGGCCACTACTGGGCCCCGCCAATGTCGGTAAACGACTTCATTAGCTTCATCGAGAGTTGGCAGCAATCAGATACACACAGCGAGGTTGGATAGGGCATTTCCAACAACACTGATACGCAGAGCTATGTGGTTCGGCATTCTTGGCGACCAGCACCAAATTCAATTTCCGAAGAATCGTTTGCAAGAACTGTGGGAGCGAGTTACAATCTCTGCCTCACGGATGGGGTGCCGGGAAGCCGTGTCTTTCTGAGAGGGCAGTCAGGATTTTGTCTTTGTCTGCAATGAAAGGCTGGCCTGCGTGTGTTCCGGTTTGATGGGAGAAGGTTTCTTTGTTGGCGAGAAGTAGTAGTGGTACTGACTGGTTGTCTTCGCCGACAACCTCGATCAGCTCGTGTCGTGGGCGGGGCCAGGCGATACGTTTAACTTCGAGGCGCGTGGCAAGTTCCGGGAATGAGGCCAGGACTCCTTCCAGCAAGGCGCAGTGCCAGCAATAAAACCGCTGGCCAGGATAGGCGGGATCTTCAAAGTCTGGTTGCAAAAGATAAAGTCTATCGCGCTGCATGAATTCCTCCGGGTTTTATAGAAACTGATGCACAAGCTATTGGGGTCAGGGTCTTTTTCTATCGCATGTACTGTCACTATAATCGGGGCGGGGCTCGAAGTCTGTAAATAATAGGTGGCAACTTAAAACAACAGGTTCATGTGGTTACTGGATACCTGCCTGCGCAGGTATGACAAGGGTAGTGGGGGGGGGGCTTGCTTTTATGATTAATTTTTATTGTTTTTCATTAAATTTCTTTTTGCCATAAAAAGTTCCAAGGAAATCTGTAGTTGTCACGTCTTATATATAAACAAGGTATGGCAGATGGTAGATCGTGGCTAAAGAAGAGCAGGAAGAGCAGCGTCTTATCGAGCGAGCGGTTAGCGGAGACCGGGCGGCTTTTGGTGCGCTTGTGGGGATATTTTATCCTCGTATTTTTCGTATTGCCTATAAGTGGTGTGGTAACAAAATGGATGCCGAAGATATCGCGCAGGATGTTTGTATCAAGCTTGGTTCTGCTATCCGGAAGTTTGAAGGGAATGCCAGTTTTTCGTCCTGGGTTTACCGGATAACGCTTAATACTGTTCGGGATTTGCAGCGGTCCAATAAGAGCCATGAGAACAAGGTATCTGCTATGGCTCTGGTGTCGGAGGAGGTTTTTGCTGCGGATCAGGAAAGCGAACTGACGCGAAGTCAGGTCTGGCAGCGGGTGACGCAATTGCCGGACAAGCAGCGGGAGGCTGTGTTTCTGATTCATGCAGAAGGGTTAAGTCATAAGGAAGCTTCGGATGTTATGGAGTGTTCCGAGAGTACAGTGTCCTGGTATATTCATGAGGCCAAGAAACAGTTGAAGTCTTTGCTGGGCGCGGATCAGGTGGCGATATGAATGAGAACGAACTGGATATCCTGAAAGAGATGGAGACTGTTGAACCTTCCGAGCAAGCGCGCGAGAAGGCTATTTATGCTGCCATGATGGCATTTGATGAAGCTGCAAAAGAAAATACCTCAGAAAGTAAAAAAAGTTTCCAAGGAATATTGTCGCCGCTGCGTCTTCTAATCAACGGACTGGAAAAAACAGGAGAGTTGATTATGAGGAAACGTATTTTGGCTGGGGCGATGGCTTCGGTTGTTGTTGCTGTGCCGGTTGCGCTGGTTATGTTTCAGAGTGAAGTCGTTTTTGATAAAGGTGCAAATACAATATCATCTAATGATGCAGCACCAAATACTACGAAAAAAGATGACAAGTCTAAAGGATTTGCTAGTGGGGGTGGGCTTTCATCAATGATCAAGCCTGGCCAGAAACATGAAGTTACAACAGGACAGCAAGCCGGAAGAAAAAAAGTGCCAGTTGAATTAAAACCTCAGGATATTGTTGTGGCCAAAGATAAGGCCCGAGCGCAAAGAGGAGCTGCTGTCGAAGACAGGGCAGATGGAATAGTTCGGCAATCGCTTTCGAAACCAGCCCCGAAAAAAGAAATCAAAGCTTTTGCTCCGGCGGTGGTTCAGGAACGTTCAAGGAAGAAGCATTCGTATCTAACAGCAAGCGAGACGTCTGCACCTCAACATTTTGGAGGTTCGATTGGTGGGGATATTGAAGAGGAAGTTGACGACAGAGCCGAAGTAAAGAATCGTGACAGGTTTTCTCAGGTAAAAGATCAATCTGTTGTTTCTGTTGGTGAGAAGCCTGTTTCTACATTTTCTATTGATGTTGATACGTCGTCCTATTCGTTTATGAGGCGTACGCTTAATGGTGGGCGGATGCCGCGTAAGGACAGTATCCGGGTTGAGGAACTGATTAATTATTTCAAGTATGATTATCAGCGTCCGGAGACTGCTGAGGTTCCGTTTAAGGCAAATGTTGCGGTTTATCCTACACCGTGGAACAAGAATACCAAGTTGCTGCATATCGGGATTAAAGGACATGATATTGTTCATGCAACCAAGCCTCGTTCAAACCTTGTGTTTCTGATTGATGTGTCAGGATCTATGGGGCAGAAGGACAAGCTTCCACTGTTGAAGAGTGCGTTTAAGATATTTGTGAACAAGCTTGATAAGGAAGACAGGGTAGCGATTGTTGTTTATGCAGGCAGGTCAGCGACTGTTCTTGAGCCTACCAGGGTTGCTGACAAGGGTAAGATATTGAGTGCGCTGAATGGGTTGAATTCCGGTGGTTCTACTGCTGGAGCACAAGGTATTCAGAAGGCCTATGCGCTGGCGCGCAAGCATTTTGACAAGGATGGTGTTAACCGGGTCATTCTTGCGACTGATGGTGATTTCAATGTTGGTATGACGGGCAATGATGACCTGAAGACCTATATTGAGAAGCAGCGCAAGAGCGGTATTTTTCTGTCGATCCTCGGGTTTGGGCAGGGGAATTATAATGACTCTCTTATGCAGGTTCTTGCGCAGAATGGTAATGGTACGGCCGCCTATATTGACAGCCTGAAGGAAGCGCAAAAGGTGCTTGTTGATGAGGCGAGTTCGACTTTGTTTACTATTGCCAAGGATGTGAAAATTCAGGTTGAGTTTAATCCGGCCCAGGTTTCGGAATATCGCCTGATTGGTTATGAGACACGTGCTCTGAAGCGTGAGGATTTTAACAATGACAAGGTTGATGCCGGGGATATCGGGTCTGGCCATACGGTGACCGTAATTTATGAGATTGTGCCTGCTGGTGCTCCATCATTGCGGTTTGACAAACTGCGTTATGGTGCAAAGAAAGATGAGGCTCAATCTGAAGGTGAGAAAAAATCCGGTGAGTATGCGTTTTTGAAAATGCGTTACAAGTTGCCAAAGGAAGACAAGAGCAAGCTGGTTACTTTTCCAATTACCAGTGAGCATGAGAAGAAAGAGGTTGCGGAAGTTTCTGCTGATATGAGGTTTGCAGCGAGTGTTGCAGCTTTTGGTCAGAAGCTTCGTGATAACAGGTTTTTGTCTGATTATAGTTTCGATGATATTCGCAAGCTTGCTGCTGGTTCGCGTGGTGAGGATGCTTATGGATATCGGAGTGAGTTTCTCGGGCTGGTAGGGCTGGCAAAGTCGCTGGAAAAGTCTGAGTAGTAAGCTGCAAGTGGAGCTGCAGGCGGGGGGCGTGATTTATTGCGTCCCCTGCAGTTTTATCGGGGTTGATATATTTTCAGTTGGCAGCAAACCGTCTTTTCGTTGTTGTTCCAGGAAGTGAATAAATTCATTAAATGGCATTGGTTTGGCCCAGAGATATCCCTGGCCGATTAATGACATGTTCTGGTGGTCCATTTTTCTGAGTGCTTCGGCCTGTTGTTCGGTCTCTATACCTTCTGCAACACAATCAATTTCCAGACATCTCGTGATTTCCAGAGCAGCCATTGTGATTGCCTGATCACGGCGGTCGTGACAGATGCCGTTTATAAATTCGCGGTCTACTTTCAGCTCACTGACTGGCAGGCGCTTCAGGTGGGACAAAGCGGCATGACCGGTTCCGAAGTCATCAAGTGACAGTTTTATTCCCATTTCATTGATTGTATCCAGAATATGGGTGGCTTCATCTGATCCACGGCCAACGAAACAGCCTTCAGTTACTTCCAGAATTATATCAGATTTTTTTACACCGCTATTCATCATGCTTTTCAGTCGTTCCATGAGCAATTCGGGTGTTTTCAGGTCGAATGGATGGATATTGATTGATATGGGTCTGATCATCAGTTCCATGGACTGAAGTTTTAAAATATCTTCTGCGGCTCTGCCAAATACAAAGCTGCTAATTTGTGGAACCATGCCCCTTTCTTCAGCTACGTCGAAAAGATCAATTGTTGAGGTTTTTATAGTGTTATCTACAAACCAGCGCAGGAGGGCTTCAGCGCCCATGATTGCACCTGTTCGGATGTCAACCTTCGGCTGGTAATATAATTGCATTTGCTGCTCAGACAAAGCTTGCCGAAGTGCAATCTCAATTTCATCAACACGAGCAAGAGATACAGCCATTCTGGTGTCGTATATTCTATAGCGTCCGCGACCTGATTTTTTAGCTGCGTGCAGGGCTATGTCTGCCAGGCGAATAAATTCAAGTGCTGAATGAGCATGGTCAGGGTAGAGGGCTATGCCTATGCTTGCATTAGGGTGAATAAGGGCGGCTTCAATTAAAACGGGGGCTACCAGGTTAGAAAGGATTCTGTCAGCAACAATTGAGGGCATTTTTTCATTGTCGTAAATATCGATGATCAGAGCAAATTCATCTCCACCAAGGCGTGCAACTATATCAGTGTTTCTGACTGCCTTGATCAGGCGTTCCGTAACGATCCTCAGCAGCTCATCTCCTGCGCCGTGACCTATGCTGTCGTTAACATTTTTAAAGTTATCGAGATCAAGAAGAAAGACGGCAAACTTTTCGTCTTTTCTATTTTTTATACGTGCTTCCAGGTTTTCCAGGAATGCTTCCCGGTTTGCCAGTTCAGTAAGAGGGTCTCTCATAGCCATTTTTTTTATTTGTTTATTGGCTTCTATGAGTTCCGAGTTGGCGCTTGCGGCTTTCAGGAGGCTTTCTTCCCGGTCTCTGGCAATTTGCCAGGAATTCAGAACCATTGTTACAAGTATAGCGCCGAAGGTGACGGCATAAATCGTAACGGGCCAGAACTCAGAGAATTTATAAATTGTTAAAATACTGATGACCGAGAGAATGATACTTCCTGTAAAGCTGCAAGAGGAACGCGGTACAGCATTATGCTGCCACCGGCAGACATTCCGATGGCTACTAACAGTATTAATATTGTATTGCGTGGATCTTCGGTTCCAAGAAAAGCAATTGTGAGAATGACCCAGGGGGATGCCGAAACTAGCGTAAAGATAACCAGCCGGTTTATAGCTTTTTTAGAAACTCTGGTAATTTTGCGTGGTAAGGCCTGTGTTGATCTTTTGGCAATTAATGCGAATAAGGTGCTGGAACCGGCAAGCCAGTAAAAAAGGAAAATTGCGTTTTCTTCTGACCACAGGCAGAGCGCAATTAATAAGGCATTTAGCGTTGCAAGAAATGCTCCCAAACGGCTGGATTTTACAATGCTAACTGCTTCTTCAGGACGGACATCCAGAAGCAACTTTAACACAGGACCAGCTTTTCCGGTGAATGTCTGCCAAATATTCAAGATATTCATAACGGTTTACGCACTTTTTTGAGAGTGTTTATTGTTACAAATATACGTGAATATATAATTTAATTTTCCGGAAATGCCCCGCTCTGGAGCGGGGCAGGCTTATTGTTGTCAGCAGTTAGTAGGCCAATGTGAATATTTTACCGGAATGAGCAGGAGTTTCCAGTTCGTTTACCAATGCATGAGCGTAATCACCGGCGCTGATTTTGCTTGCTCCATCCGAGTCAGCAAGGACGGTGTCACCTCCAAGGCGGTATTGCTCTGTTTTAGCTCCAGGCTGAATAAGTGGAGGAGGAGCAAGGAAAGTCCAGTCGATATTGCTGTTTTGCAAGAGAGTGTAGACATTCTTCATTGCTCTTGCTTCCGACTGAATAAAGTCAGGCAGTTTATCCAGTAAAGCCCCTCCGTCAGGCGTGTTCAGGGTGCCTGCACCACCAACCACGATAAGGCGTTTTCCGGTTTTTTCAGCGGCTTTTATCAGGGCATTAGCTATTGATGCAGCCTCATTAAAAGGTTCTCCGGTGCTGCGCGGGCTCACGGCTGAAACGATAGCATCGACATTTTCGGCATATTGCGAAATTTCGTCTTCATTGTCTGCGTTCAGTTTTACTGCCGTGACATTGTCGTGAGCAGATATTTTTTCCGGATTTCTTGAAGCAGCCACTATTTCGTGGCCTCTTGAAGTGGCTTCATCAAGGATATGAGAGCCAATCATTCCAGATGCTCCAATCAATAATACTTTCATGTTTTCTCTCTTCCGTATTTCAGAATTCTGTTTTTTGCTTACTATAAGTAAGTATGTTATCATTCGTTATCGTGCTGTAAATACGCATTATATTGTCAGGTAGTTACCTGGAGGGAACTAACGGTATGGTTGTAGATATTCAGAAAACAGGTAAGAGCCAGTGCCCTGTGAGAGAGGTTCTGGATCAGATCGGGGATGCCTGGACAGTTGTGGTTCTGCTGGAACTGACGAAAGGCCCATGCCGGTTTAATGCACTTTGCCGCTCTGTGCGGGGAATTTCGCAGAGGATGCTTACAGTTACGCTGCGCCAGCTTGAGAGGAATGGTCTGGTTGAGCGGGTTGTTTTTCCCTGTTCACCACCAAGGGTCGAGTATTCGTTAACGGAGCTGGGGGCGTCGCTGCAGGAGCAGGTTCACGGGTTGCATCTGTGGGCGGTGGATCATCAGAAGGCGATCCATACGGCACGGGCGGAGTATGATGAGCGGGGGGAGTAGGTAGTGGTTCTACAAATGCTAAGCCCCGCCGGAGCGGGGCCAGGACAGTTTGACAGTATCTAGACTACCCGGTGCTTGTCATTGCGAGTTGGGTAGCCTGCCTAGTAATCTAGGTCTTAATGCCCGATGACCGGGATACACTGTATAATATAAGTTAGTTCGAGGGATCTAGCAAGTGGCTCATGCCAAGAGCATGAATAATTCCCTCTCTTACATTACCTAAATCTTCTTGAGAAAGTGTTGGGTAAGTATATTTTCTTCTTCCGACTTTAAATGCCGTTAATCTTTGTAAAGAAATATTTAACACCATGTCACATTTGGCCCATGAAGGGAGTTCATCACTTTCTGCTGGGTGGTAATTGTGACTTAGGCGGACAACATAGGGGAGGTCGTGTTTTGGTTCCGTCAGACTAATTGGGACAATAGTGGCTATTTGGCTTCTGTAAGGCAGTCTTGGAGATACAATGATTACCGGATAAAGATATTTGTAAGAACCATAATTGCCCTTCATTGTCCTCAATTTGTGTAGTTGATCATGGCTTTTGGTACAGGAATAAAGAAAAACGTACCTGTATGGAGTCGCGAAAGGATCATCCTTAACCAAAAAGGGGATGAAGTTTTGGTATTTATAAGTGCAATAATGAATTCTTATAAAAAGACTCTAGATCTAAGAGGTCATCCAAGAATTGGAAATTACTATATGAAGGGGATTGAATTGGATGAATTCATGTAGTTGACACCCTCCCCCCTCTCCTCTATTGTTCAAACCCAAATTCAATGAAAAGCTTGAAAATTCAGGCGCTGCTCTACACATGGTGTATATATTGCCGGGAGGTAGAGGGGTTAACGTCCGTCGGCGAGGTTCGCTCACGGGCGCTTTTTGCGTTGCTCTCTTTTTTTGACGTTCAAGCGCCACGCAGAAGTTTTAGTTTTGCGTTCAAGCGCCACGCAGGAGTTTTTAGTTTTGCGTTCAAGCGCCACGCAGGCTGGGCGCCTCAATGGCGCCAGTCCTCAGAAAAATACATTTGTATTTTTCTTTGTCCGTTGTACGGGCAGGTTTAGGGAGCAGGCGAGCAAGTTATAAGGAACCGTTACAGGTTTTTTTGTTGGGTTTATTTGAAGTGCTGATGCGGAATGGGTTGATTTATGTTTGAAACGTTATCCGATCGTTTATCCAGTGTATTTGACAAGCTTACGGGGCGTGGGTCGCTTAGTGAGTCTGATGTTAATTCTGCCATGCGTGAAGTCCGTCGGGCTTTGCTTGAGGCGGATGTGGCGCTGGAAGTGGTTAAAGACTTTACCGATAAGGTGAAGGAAAAGGCGGTTGGTAAGGAAGTCCTGCGCTCTGTTTCTCCAGGACAGATGGTCGTCAAGATTGTGCATGACGAGCTGGTTGCGATGCTTGGTTCGGATGCGCAGCCGATTGATCTGAATGCGCCTGCACCTGTTACCATTATGATGGTTGGTTTGCAGGGGTCTGGTAAGACGACGACAACTGCAAAGATTTCAAAGCGTTTAACTGAAAAACAGAATAAAAAAGTACTTATGGCTTCGCTGGATACGAGACGTCCGGCGGCGCAGGAGCAGTTGCGTGTTCTTGGTGAGCAGATTTCGGTAGATACACTGCCGATCGTCGCTGGCCAAAATCCGGTTCAGATCGCGAAGCGTGCTAAAGATGCAGCGCGGCTGGGTGGATATGATGTTGTTATGCTGGATACGGCGGGTCGTCTTCATATTGATGAAGAGCTTATGGCCGAGACTGTGTCTATCCGTGATAATACCGGGCCTCATGAGACGCTGCTTGTTGCGGACAGTCTGACTGGTCAGGATGCTGTTAATCTGGCGAAGAGCTTTGATGACCGTGTTGGTATTACCGGTATCGTCCTGACCCGTGTGGATGGTGACGGCCGTGGTGGTGCTGCGCTTTCAACACGTGGTGTTACCGGCAAGCCGATCAAGCTTATCGGTGTCGGTGAGGGCGTTGACGAGCTGGAAGATTTCCACCCTGAGCGAATCGCCGGGCGTATTCTTGGTATGGGGGATGTGGTTTCTCTTGTTGAGAAAGCTGCTGAAACTATCGATGCTGCCAAAGCAGAGAAGATGGCCAGGAAGATGCAGAAAGGGACCTTCGATCTGGAGGACCTGTCTGAGCAGTTGAAGCAGATGCAAAAACTTGGTGGAATGTCCAGCCTGATGGGAATGATTCCCGGTGTTGGCAAGATGAAGAAGCAGCTAGATGCAGCTAATCTTGATGATTCAATCTTCAAGAGACAGCAGGCCATTATTTCTTCCATGACGAGGAAAGAGCGCCGCTCGCCAAAGGTATTGAATGCTTCGCGCAAGAAGCGTGTTGCAGCAGGTTCGGGGACGAGTGTGCAGGATGTTAACAAGCTCCTGAAAATGCATCGCCAGATGGCGGATATGATGAAAAAAATGGGTAAAAAAGGTGGCCTTGCTTCCATGTTTGGTGGTGGCGGGATGCCGGATATGCCGCCTGAAGCTATGGAAGAAATGGCTAAAAGTGGCAAAGGAATGCCCGGTTTACCGCCTGGAGGTCTGGGCGGACTTGGTGGGCTAGGAGGCCTTGGTGGTGGTTTACCACGCGGGTTGCCTGGATTGCCGGGGAAAAAGAAGTAACGAGATTTACGCTTGTTTTGCTGAAGGTAGCAGGAGAAGCGGTTCAGAATTACAGATATTGAGATAGACAGAAGGAATAAACGAATGTCATTGAAAATCAGATTGTCCCGTGGTGGGGCGAAAAAGCGTCCTTATTACCGTATTGTTGTTGCAGATGCACGCGCACCACGTGATGGTCGTTTTATTGAGAAAGTTGGTACTTACAACCCACTTCTTCCTAAAGACAGCGAAGAGCGTTTTACTATTAAAGAAGAGCGCATTCAGTACTGGTTGTCTAAAGGTGCGCAGCCTACCGATCGTGTAAAGCGTTTCCTTGATAATGCTGGTCTGTTGAAGCGTGAAGCTCGCAATAACCCTAAAAAAGCATTGCCTGGTAAAAAAGCTCAAGAGCGTATTGAAGCTGCCAAGCAGGCGGAAGAAGATGCAAAAGCTGAAGCAGCTGCCGAGTAATATCGTTTTTACATTGTTCGGCCTTTTTATTATAAGGCCGAACAATGTACAGCTCCCTACAGGGTTTGCAGTTTATGGCTGACGCAAGTAAAAATACGCTGGTTTGTCTGGGTGTTATTTCGGATGCTCACGGAACCAATGGTGAGGTTCTGGTTAAAGCCTATACCGAGTATTGGGAAGATGTTGCTGCCTATGGGGCACTTTTTGACGAGAACGGCAAAGAGCTTTTTGAGCTGAAAGATGTCCGTGTTGTCAAAAAAGGTGTCATTGCAAAGATCAAGGGTATTCGCTACCGGGATCAGGCAGAGGCATTGAAAGGGCAGGAGCTCTTTGTTGACCGTTCAAGTCTGCCGTCCGAGGATGATGAGGAAACATGGTACCATGTGGATCTTATCGGGCTAAAGGCAGTGGATGCGGAAGGCGTTGAGTTTGGTGAAGTGCTGGCTATTCCAAATTTTGGTGCCGGAGATCTTGTCGAAGTCAGGTTGTCAGAAAGTGGCAAGACTATTCTTGTTCCATTTACTAAAGAGTGCGTTCCCACTGTAGATATTGCAGGTGGAGTTATGGCTGTCATTGAGCCAGAAGACGATGGTGATGACGGGCATGGTGAAGCTGCCGATCCGGAAGAGCAGGTATAGATTTCAAGCAGCCTGAGTTGGAATATTCAGGGCTATCGGTTTGAAGGCTTTGAGAAGTTCCATATCCAGTTTGCCTTCCATTTTTTCCATTATGCTGAGAGCTTCTTCTCCGGTCATACTTTTTTTGTATGCGCGCTGGTCAACCAGTGCAGAAAAGATATCTATAATGGTCAGCATTCTAATGCTGTCTGATATTTCGTTTCCTTTCAGACCTTCGGGATAACCGGAACCGTCCAGCATCTCATGATGGTATAAGGCAAGGTTTATTATGAAATCATCGAACTGTTTATCCATACGCAGTATTTCGGCACTGTGTACAGGGTGAGTTTTGATAAGTTCTATTTCTTTTTCATCTAATTTTCCCGGCTTATCAAGAATGCTCAGGGGGATTTTAATTTTTCCTATATCGTGCATCAAAGCGCCGGTGGCCAGTCTGGCTATCTCGGATTTTGGCATATTGAAATGCATTCCAAAGGCGATGGCGAGCCCGGTTACTGTTATTGAATGGCGGTGGGTATAGCTGTGATGGGTTTTTACTGCATCCAGCCAGGTGCCTATACAGGCCTCATTCAGAGAAGTAATGAGCTGGTCACAGCAGGTTTCGACTTTATCTACCGGGATACTATCTCCTGACAGTATGGAATCCATTATCTGGTTATTAATGGAGTTTATCTGCTGGAGGGCTTCACGCTGGTGCGCAGGTAATTCTGTCCAGAGATTCTGTGTTGATTTATTAACCAATTCATTCAGGCAGGCTTCCAGATCCTGCAGTTCCTGGGATTCCTTTACTGCATCATAAAGACCTGCGGGGCGGCGTAGAATGCGGTCGGCGCCCAGAGCATGTGCTTTTGCTGATGAGGGGTGGTTCAGGTCGTTGACCAGAAAGATAATTGTCGTGGGAGGAAGTTTCTGCAGATAGTGTTCAGTCTTCACTATGTTATCAGGGTTTTCAAGGTGAATATTAACGATTACAAGCAGGGGGTGGTCTTCAAGTTCAGATGGGTCACAGTCCATAGTGTGATGAACGAAATTATATTTGTGTTCGAGCAACTCTGCAAAGATACTACTATTCAGTGTTTTTTCGAGAATGATAACTGGCTTCGACATCAAACAGACCACTTTTGAATTTATGGAACAGCGGTCAGTCTACTATAATAATATTAACCCGAACTTTCTAATGAAAGTCCGGGTGTGAAATACTATTTGTGTTTTGCAATTTCGATAGATTTCGCAATCATCAGTTTTGCTTCTTCAGCATCACCCCAACCAGTGATTTTTACCCACTTGTTTTTTTCAAGGTCTTTGTAATGTTCGAAAAAGTGAGCAATACGGTTGCGCAACAACTCAGGCAGGTCGTTAATTGAGTTTGTATTGTCATACATGCCGGAGATTTTCTGAGAAGGGACTGCGATGATTTTCTCATCCTGGCCTGCTTCGTCTTCCATTTTCAGAACGCCTATTGGGCGGCAGTTCATAATAGCGCCAGGGATGACCTGTCTGTTATTTGCTACAAGCACGTCAACAGGGTCGCCATCATCTGAAAGAGTATGAGGAATGAAACCGTAGTTTCCCGGATATGCCATGGAAGTATAGAGAAAGCGGTCCACAATCATTGTGCCGGAGTCTTTATCCATTTCATATTTGATTGGATCCCCGCCAATAGGAACTTCAATAATCACATTAATATCTTCAGGAGGATTATCACCTATGGCGATAGCATCTATACGCATATTAGCCTCTTTATTCTTAGAGCAATTTTTTGTTCAGTACTGTGTTAAAGCGCTGAGAAATAATTTAAATACCACAGAATGTCACAGCATTCAGTAAATACAGGGTTATTTTTAAAAGGTATCTATAAAAGATAAAAATAAAACGGCATGAGAAAGAATTATGCTCATGCCGTCAGGGAGGAATTTTAAATTATTTAGACTGTTCAAAGGCTTTAGATGTTGCCTTGTTAATATTCTGAGTTGCCTCAGTAGCCAGCTTGTTAGTCAGCTCATAGATTTCTTTTGACTGATTACCAAAAATCTCCATTTGCTTTTTTAAGAACTCAGACTGGATCTGAAACGCTTCAGGTACTGATTTGGTCTGAACCATAGCTTCTGCGGCTTCAAAGGCTGCTGCAGTGTTTTCAGATGCCTGATTCAGGATTTTGTCAGTAATTTTCTTTGTGCTCTTCTGAGTTGTCTCATATGCTTTTTCCAAAGCCTTATTTGCTTCCTGAGCACTGTCTGTAAGCTTTGAATAAGCTTTTTTGCCTTGTGTCAGGCCGTCTTCAAGGGCTTTCTGGATTCCTTCCGGAACAGCCATATCCTGAGCAGCTTTAAACATTTCTTCTGTTTGTTTTGTAAAATCAGTGGTCATTCTGGTCTCCATCACTTTAAATCCGGGGGACATTTGTTCTCTGCAAATAATATAGGCACAACTTTTGTGCGATGCAATATATATTTTTGCGCTGCAATGTATTTCGCGGTAAATATGAATGAAATTGGTTACGATTATGTGAAATTTGTTAAGGGCAGAGCTACGAAAAAATTTATGTAAATTAATCATGACAGAGGGCATGTTATGAAAACTAATTGCATATGCATAATACTAAAAAACAATATAAGCCGGTGTGCTGATTGATATTCATGTCGAATTTTCCCTGTAATGTAAGCTGTTAACTTTTAGTACAATTATTAGTTGAGGGGATTTTCAGATGGGAATATTTGATTTTATTGGTGGGTGGGGCAACAGGACGATCTACGGAACGAGACGGGCTGACAATATCAGCGATACTGATCGATCTGACACGATCAAGGCCAGGGGAGGTAATGATACGATCTCTCTGACTTATGGTGATGATCAGGTACATGGCGGCGATGGGAATGATACGGTAGAGGTCATGGGTGCCTTGAGTGAATATGAGATTATCATTCCGCAGTTTCTTGTAGCGCCTCCACCAGATGAAAAGATGCTGATTTTATCTCACCCTGAATATGGTGAGAAAACCATTCGTTATGTTGAAAATATTATTGATGAACAGGGGGGCTTACATCGTGTTGATCTGCTTTTTCAAAACAGGATATGGGGAACAGATGGAGATGATGTAATTCAGGACAGTAATATTGATGATTTTATCAGTACTCATGGGGGAGATGATCAGATCTCCCTGACATATGGTGATGATACGGTTTATGGGGGGCAGGGACTTGATATTGTTACTGTTGCCGGAGAGTTGTCTGATTATATCGATTTACCGCCACAAAACCCCAACCTTCCGGTTGTGCCGGATGTGCGTATTCGTCATGAAGAGTATGGCACAAAAAACCTGACTACATCAGTAGAACTTGTTCAGGATAAAGACGGTGATATCAGGCAGCTACAGATCATTGATATTGCAGGATCAACGCAAGGCGACAGGCTGGTTGATACTGCCTGGGACGATTATTTAAACGGGCAGGCAGGTGATGATATGCTTTACCTGACTACCGGGAAGGACAATGCCTATGGCGGGGAAGGTTATGATATCGCACATGTTTCGGGCAGTCTTGATGACTATATAATTTCGGCTGAAGATTTTGGCTGGCTTGAGCTTGTTGTTCATATGTATAGTGAGGAATATGGAGACAAGACGCTGAGTAATATTGAGACCATTATGAGTGAAGATGGCGGGGTGTTGAACTCTGCAGATTTACTGGCCTAGCCCTGAGTTCAGGTGATGAAAGCAGGCTCTTTTCGCAAGAGCCTGTCTGAATTCAGGAAAAATATCCAACACAGGAGAGGTATCCTCCGAGGATCACGAAGAGAACTCCCGGTATAAAAATCATAGGAGTTTTCTGCAGCATTATCTGTCCAATATTTTTCAATGTTCTTGTAAGCGTCAAGCGGGCTACACCAGCCAGGATGCACAGCCAGCCGAAGATTGTGATGATCAGGCGCCAATCCGGCTCCCAGATGTTATGAGTGAGAGCAATCGCAATTCCTGTGGGAAGAGTGAGGATGCCTGACAGAAATATCAGAGCTTCACTTTCAATAAACTCCTGAGCAATGCGTTTTACTGCAGCAGGGTTCAAGGTTATCAGCAATCCCAGGACAAACAGTACAGGGCCAATTAATTTAGCAAGGAAAATGGATGTTTCCATTGCGTTGTTCCTTTCGGTAAGTGAATGCCGAAAGAGGAGTATACACTGTTTTTAAGGGTAATAGCGGGAAAGAAATATTGTGAGTTGGGCCGAAAGCCCAACTCACAAATCTGTATGTCAATTATTCAGCAGCAGCACGTTTTTCGGCTCTTTTGCGCTCATGTGGATCGAGATGGCGCTTTCTGAGGCGGATAGATTCAGGTGTAACTTCTACGAGTTCCTGATCCGTGATGTATGATAGTGCACGTTCCAGAGACAGCTTCATAGGAGGTGTAAGCTGGATGGCATCGTCTTTACCTGATGCCCGAACGTTGGAGAGCTTTTTGCCTTTCAGGACGTTTACTTCCAGGTCGTTGCCCCTTGAATGTTCGCCGATGATCATGCCCTCGTAAACTTTTGTCTGGGGGTCGATCATCAGAGGCCCACGGTCTTCCAGATTCCAAAGAGCATAAGCAACTGCATCTCCCTGTGCATTGGAAATCAGAACTCCGGTGCGGCGTCCCTGGATGGTGCCTTTGTGCAGGGCCCAGTCATGGAAGACACGGTTCATGATTGCTGTGCCACGTGTATCAGACAGAAGCTCACCCTGATAGCCGATCAGGCCGCGTGTCGGTACATGCAGAACAAGTCTCTGACGGTTGCCGCCTGAAGGTTTCATTTCAAGCAGGTCGCCCTTGCGTTCAGAAAGCTTTTGCACGACGTTACCGGAGAACTCCTCGTCAACGTCGATGATAACTTCCTCGATTGGCTCCCAGCGATTGCCTTCCTCGTCAGTTTTGATAACAACGCGTGGGCGGGAAACTGTCAGTTCGAAACCTTCACGACGCATTGTTTCGATCAAAACGGAAAGCTGAAGCTCACCACGTCCTGCAACTTCGAATGCATCCTTGTCTTCTGTTTCGATAATTTTAAGAGCTACGTTGCCTTCAGCTTCTGAAAGCAAGCGGTCACGAATTACGCGGCTTTGTACCTTGTCGCCTTCTGTTCCAGCAAGTGGTCCATCGTTAATACGGAAGGTCATAGACAGGGTTGGAGGGTCAATTGGTTGAGCAGGAATAGGCTCGTTTATGGATGTATCGCAAATTGTGTCTGCCACAGTTGCTGTGGTCAAACCTGCTATAGATACAATATCTCCGGCAATACCCTCGTCAATTGGCTGACGCTCAAGTCCACGGAATGCAAGAACTTTTGAAATACGGCCCTGTTCAACAACTTTACCTTCACGGGAAAGGGCTTTTACCGCCATGTTTGGTTTTACGACCCCGGCTTTTACGCGGCCTGTCAGAATACGACCAAGGAATGGATCTGATTCGATTGTTGTAGCCAGTAGCGAAAATTCACCTTCGTCTACGCGTGGCACAGGAACATGATCAATAACCATATCAAAAAGGGCGTCCATGTTGTCCTGTGGACCTTCGGGCTTGTCTGACATCCATTCCTGTTTCGCTGATCCATAGAGGACAGGGAAATCAAGCTGGTGCTCATCTGCATCCAGAGAAGCGAACAGATCGAAGACTTCGTCTATTACTGCTTCGTGGCGTTCTTCCGGCTTATCGATCTTGTTGATTGCTACAATTGGGCGAAGGCCAATTTTCAGGGCTTTTGAAACAACGAATTTTGTTTGAGGCATTGGGCCTTCAGCGGCATCGACAAGAACGATAACACCGTCAACCATGCTCAGGATGCGCTCGACCTCTCCACCGAAGTCAGCGTGGCCTGGAGTGTCGATGATATTGATGCGTGTGCCTTTCCACTCAAGGCTCGTGCATTTGGCCAGAATGGTAATGCCACGTTCTTTTTCAATATCGTTAGAGTCCATTGCCCGTTCAGCAACACGCTGATTATCGCGGAATGCGCCAGACTGTTTTAGAAGAACATCGATAAGTGTAGTTTTGCCGTGGTCGACGTGTGCGATTATGGCAATATTTCGCAATTCGGTAGTCATCTGTTTTTTTATCCGATTTTGAAGCCTGAACCCATCCAGAGAAAATTCTGCTCGACATCAAACATCAAGCGCGATGATCGTTGTTTTGTTTTCCGGGAAGTTCGCTAATTCCTAATGATTTGCGCTTCCCGTAGCACATTGTATGGAGGATGGCTAGGCTTGAGCGGGTTTAAAGAGGTATTGAGATTAATTTTCCCAACCAAAACCGATTTTGTTTACCTGAGACTGGCCGAACTGACCTTCCTCGGTTGCGACAATCTGTCCACCCATATGCCTGTAGAAATCTATAGCTGAATGGTTGTCTTCAAGTGTCCATAAAAGCATACCGCGGAAGCCATAGCTTTTAAGTTGCTTCCTGGCCATGCGGAAGAGTTTTGAGCCGAATCCCAGACCGTGATAGTCCGGGTGGATATAAAGTTCCATAATTTCCCCGTGATATGGCAATTTATGGTTCTCATTTTCACCGATTGAGGCATAGCCGATCAGGTTGTTGTCAAAATTGAGTACCAGGATATCAGGGTCTTTTTTCAAGAAGTTACGCCACCATAATGAGCCTCTTCGGGCTATATAGCGTTCAAGATCCAAACAAGGCAGCATTCCTGTGTACGCATATCTCCAGGCGGCTTCCAGAGTTTCAGCCAGAGAGGGAGCGTCAAGCGGTGATGCCGCGCGTATACTGGTGCAATGTATATCCATGGTAGTGAGTATAACCATATTCCTGATTTTGGGGAGGGGGTAATATGGTGAATTGGTTAATGCTGTTTATGGTGTGTCGGATTTTCCATACAAACTTCCCTTTAACCAGTGTTTATGGTGCCACTCTTCGCGGATATCCCAGAGCTTTTCACTGAAGTCCTGATCGCTTGTGTTCAGAAGAAGCCATTTTGCGAATGATGCTACAGTTTCTGCTGTTGAGAGTTTTCCCGTTGCTATTATGTTTTTGTATTCCTCTACCGCCGGGAATATTTCTGTTGGGGCCTGAATGAAGGTTTTTACCATATCAGTCTCTACCAGCCCTGGCTTGAATGCAGTCACTGAAATATTCTGTTGTTTTAATTCCAGCTTCAGGGCTTCTGCAAGTGTTTGAGAGGCTGCCTGGGCAATTGAATATGTGCTCGCTCCAAGGCGGATATTTTTAGCAGCATCCGAACCAATAAAAAGTACGCGGCCCTGTGGTAAGCGGGGGAGGAGCTTTTGTGTTAAAGCCAGCCTTGCAGTTACATTTATATTAAATGAACTTTGCCAGTTCTCCATGGATATTTCCGAGAGTTTATTTATTTGATAAACGCCTGCTCCGTGGAAGATTCCGAGGGGCAAAGGTAAATTTTCTGACATGCTATGAATATTGTTCAATTCTTCTTCGTGACTTACATCTGCGGAAAGGAATTTAATTTTCTGCGGATTGTGAGATGCAGTTTCCTGAAGTGCGGAGATACGTCTTCCAATAGCAAGTACATGAATGTTCTGATCCGCGAGTTGTATTGCCAGAGACCTGCCTATACCAGATCCAGCGCCGGTAATTATAATTGATTTAATCATCTGATATCCTTTGAAATCACTGTTTTTAATCAACTGGTTTATCGATATGGCACAGTGATTAATTGAAAACTTATTTAAATCTATATTATTTTCTTTTTGCTAGTTTGTCCGTTCATTCATGTGTTCTGGGCTTATCGAGTATGTATTTTTTTATCGCAGCGTTGATATTGATACTGGATGCGGCCACTGGTTCTGTTATTGCAAGCTCCGGTGTTGTTACGCCCGAGCAGCTTGCCGAACTGCGTAATGATCTGAACAGGTTTGCGGAAGAGCAGCAAAGACACGCCGACTTTGTGAGGGTGCTGGATTGTATTGCTCTGGTCATGTTTATGCAGGTTGGTTTTCTTCTTGTTGAAGCGGGCTTTGTGCGGACAAAAAATACGATCAATGTTGCTCTGAAAAATTTCAGTGATTTCTTTATTGCTGTTGTCTGTTTTTATATGGTTGGCTTCACATTTATGTTCAGTGGCAGCCTTGGTGGTGTAATCGGGTTTGACTGGTCGTATATTTCAAAGGTTTTTAAATCCAACTGGGATCTGGCGTATTTTACATATCATGCAATGTTTATTGGTACGGCGGCTACAATAGTATCCGGTGCGGTTGCAGAACGCATGAAGTTTTCGGGTTATTGCCTGCTTACAGTCGTACTATCCTCCCTGATTTACCCGATGTTCGGGCACTGGGTCTGGGGGAATATATTTGTTACAGAAAATATTCCGCTTTTAAAAAGCGCGGGATTTATGGATTTTGCCGGGGGGACAGTTGTCCACGCTTTGGCTGGCTGGTTATCACTGGCAGCAATAGTTGTTGTTGGTCCACGAATTGGAAAATTTGCGGAAGATGGTACTCCTGTTAAAATTCCCGGCCACAGTATGTTCTTGCCTCAACAGGAGCGCTTATTCTTTTTGTCGGCTGGATAGGATTTAATGCCGGTTCTACCCGAGCATCTTCCTCCGACCTTGCTCTTATCATGATGAATACGATTATAGCGGGCTCTACAGGTGGCCTTGCTGCAATGGTTACAGGGCGCTTTTTCGAGAAGACGTTTCATGCCGAGACTATGATTAATGGTGTTCTGGCAGGGCTTGTTACAGTTACTGCGGGATGCAATGTCTTTTCTCCAAATGCTGCAGCTATTGTGGGCATTATTGGTGGTGTGGTGTGTATGGGGTCCTGCGTTGTTATTGAAAGAAAATTCAAGCTTGATGATGCTATCGGAGCTGTTTCAGTTCATGGTGTCTGCGGGTCACTTGGAGCGCTGTTGATACCGTTTTTTGCTGCTTCTGAGAAAATGCTTGCCGGTGGGATGTTTACCCAGGCTGGTTCGCAATTAATCGGGGTAAGTGTCTGTTTCGCACTTGCTTTTGGTGGCGGGTATATCGTGTTGAAGCTTATCAGTGTAACAATCGGAGTTCGTGTAAGTGAAGAGGCAGAGATTAATGGCCTTAATCGCTCAGAGCATGATTCTACGATGGGGTCCTATGATATACAGAACGCCCTGCTTAAAATTGCAAAAGGTGAAGCTGATTTATCGACCAGGCTGGATGAGAAAACAGGGGATGAATCTGCTGATATTGCCAAGCTGATCAATTCTTTTCTGGTAAGGTTTTAAGAGCTTGTTGGCAGTGTATCGGATACCTCCAATACACTATCGAGAGACCTTGAACTAATTTCATCCGTGGTGAAGGATAGTGCCAATTCTCTCAAAGATAATTCCGGTGGGGTTGAAGAGGCATCCCTGGTCGTGAATGCCAGTGCGACTGCGGCGGCTGAGCAGGCAGAAGTTATTACGAATGATACGCGGAGAATTGCAGGAACTGCCAGAACAGTTTCTACGACTATTCGTGAGCTGGCTAATGTTATTGATAATTTATCCGGCTCAATCACTTCTATTGATGAGTCCGCAGCTAGTGCGGATTCTATTTCCAAGGAAGCTGTTAGTCTGGCAGATAATGCCCAGAAGACGATTGCCAGTCTTTCGAAAGCTGCTGAGGAGATTGACAGTGTTGTGGCACTGATCGAGGATGTTCAGAATAAAACCAATCTGCTGGCACTTAATGCAACAATTGAATCCGAACGTGCAGGGGAATATGGTCTTGGTTTTGCTGTGGTTGCACAGGAAGTCAAAACATTATCCCAGAGTGCTGCCGGGGCAACTGATGAAATTCGCAAATGTCTTGGCGAGATACAGGAAACTTCCAAAAGCGCGGCAGATATTCTCAGCAGAGTTGGTGAGACTGTAGGAGTTATTAATAAATCAGTTTCAGATATCAGGGTTACAGCCAGCAGAGAAACTCAGGCTATTCAGGAAATTTCCTCGGGTGTTATCGAGTCTGCGAACAATGTAGTCGGGGTTTCTGATGAGATTTCACAATTGTCTGATCAGGTCAGTCTGTTTTCAGAGAATGTGAGAGAGGCGGCAGATAAATCAAAGGATGGGCTGGATGTGGTTGCCTGCCTGAAGGATGAAGTTGCGAATAGTCTGCAAACAGCACAAATGGTTGAAAAATCTTCGCAAAAGCTAACGGGGCTTGCGGATAAGCTGAATAAAACCAGTGGAAATTAAGTTGATAAGCTTTGTAAAAACGGCCTGACTTTGGAAATGAGTCAGGCCGTTTTTTCTATTTATGATCCGGTGATGTCGTAAGCAGTCAGTGCTGCAATATTTACAAGTTCAGATGTTTTCGACCCAAGTGGTACGATCTGTACAGACTTTGACAGACCGACCAGAAGTGGTCCGATGATTGTGCTGCCGCCAAGTTCCCGAAGCATATTTGTCGAGATGCTTGCCGAGTGGAATGCTGGCATTACCAGAACGTTGGCAGTATCTGATAAACGGCAGAACGGATATTTCTCCAATGCTTCTGCATTGAGTGCTACGTCTGCTGCCATTTCACCATCATATTCAAAATCGACACCCTCACCATCCAGAATTTCCACGGCTTCGCGGACGCGTTCTGAACGTTCTCCTTTTGGATTGCCGAAAGTTGAGTAGGCAAGCATTGCTACGCGCGGTTCGTAACCAAGGCGACGGGCAACTCTTGCGGCTTCCTTGGCAATATTTGCCAGTTCGCGGGAATTTGGCATGTCATGGATTGAAGTATCTGCGATCAGAACTGTGCGTCCGCGGCAAATGGCGATGGACAATCCAATGACTGTGTGATCAGGGGCAGGGTCGAGAACCTGCGTGATATCGGTGTAGGCAGTACCCCAGTTTCTTGTTGTACCGGTGATCATGCCATCGGCGTGGCCCATTGAGACCATACATGCACCAAAGATGTTTCTGTCGTTGAGAACCATACGGCGGCAGTCGCGCTCAAGATAACCTTTTCTTTGCAGGCGGCTGTAAAGCAGCTCGGTGTATTCATCGTTGAACTCACCCTGTCTTGCATTAATGATCTGGATTTCAGGACGATATTCAAGGCCCGCATCCTCGAAGGCTTTCATTATGCGTTCCTGGCGTCCGATCAGTACCGGCTGGCCAAGGTTGTTATTCAGGAAGCTGTAAGCAGCGCGAACAACCTGCTCTTCTTCGCCTTCAGCAAATACAACGCGTTTCGGGTTCATGCGAACCTGACTGAAGATACCCTGCAGCCAGCCTGCTACCGGATCGAGACGCGCATTAAGGCGTTCGATATAGGCATCAATATCTGCGATTGGTTTCTGAGCTACGCCTGTGTCCATTGCCGCTTTTGCGACTGCTGGCGGTACAAAACCGTTCAGCCTTGGATCAAACGGAGCCGGTATGATGTAGTTGCGGCCATATTGCGGGTGGTAGCCCTGATTGGCAGCGGCAACTTCGTCGGGCACATCTGCGCGGGCCAGTTCGGCAATTGCATTGACTGCTGCAATTTTCATTTCATCGTTGATTGTGCTGGCCTGAACGTCAAGTGCTCCACGGAAAATATACGGGAAACCAAGAACGTTATTTACCTGATTAGGATAGTCGGAACGGCCAGTTGCCATGATGGCATCGCTACGAACTTCTTCAACTTCTTCAGGTGTGATTTCCGGGTCAGGGTTGGCCATAGCAAAAATGATCGGATTATCATTCATGCTTTTTACCATGTCTTTTGTTAAGGCGCCTTTGGCTGACAATCCGAAAAATGCATCTGCACCATCAACAGCTTCGGCAAGAGTACGCTTGCTAGTGTCAATTGCGTGAGCTGATTTCCACTGGTTCATGCCTTCTGAACGGCCACTGTAAATTACGCCTTTAGTGTCACAAAGAATGGCATTGTTGTGGGGCAGGCCCATTTTTTTAAGGAGATCCAGACATGCAATTCCGGCTGCGCCGGCTCCGTTAAATACAACCTTGAGATCTTCAATGTTACGATTGGTCAGGTGCAGAGCATTTACAAGGCCTGCAGCAGCAATAATTGCTGTGCCGTGCTGGTCATCATGGAATACCGGGATGTCCATTAATTCCTTCAGGCGCTCTTCAATGATGAAGCAATCCGGACCTTTAATGTCTTCCAGGTTTATTCCGCCAAATGATGGGCCAAGGAAACGCACACAGTTTATGAATTCTTCAGCGTCTTTTGTATCAACTTCAAGATCTATTGCATCGATGTCAGCAAAGCGTTTGAATAACGCACCTTTACCTTCCATAACCGGTTTGGAAGCAAGGGCGCCAAGATCACCAAGTCCGAGAATTGCTGTGCCGTTAGATATGACAGCAACCAGGTTGCCTTTATTAGTGTAATCATAGGCGGTTTGCGGGTTCTCTGCGATGGCCCGGACCGGGACGGCCACACCAGGTGAATAGGCGAGAGACAGGTCTCGCGTTGTCGCAAGAGGCTTTGTTGGTGTGATTTCCAACTTGCCTGGTTTTCCGCGTTGGTGGAACTCAAGAGCTTCTTGGTCCGTGTAGCTTGTTTTCTCGAACTTAAGGGGCATTGTGAATAGGCCTTAATTTGAGTTGAGGTCTGTAAACGTTCAGCGCCTTTTCAGGTTAGGCCAGGAACAGGCAAGCGCGTCCGGTAAACATGTACCCTGTACGTATTTCGTGTTCCAGCTATCAAAGACAGGTATCATTCGGTGTCCAATTACCGAAGGTTACAGACTCAGATTATGTCATCAGAGTTTATCTAAGAGGAAACACGCAGGAAGGATAGTGAATTACGGCAACGACGCACTGTTTTCAAGGAATTTTATACATGCAAGAGAGAAAATAGTTAATTTATGTTGCTTCTGAATAGCCCTGTTGTTTGTTCCTGTGTCGTTTGGCAATATGTTTTGTGGAGAAATGGTAGATAGATATAAGTATCTGCTTAGCTCTGTTCTCAGTCTATGGGGATTGATGTTAGTTTGATTTCGAATCGAAAAAAAATCCGGCTGAGGTTACAGAGTTATGTCAAGCGCTGTCAGAAAAAAACAAAGTCAAGAAACTTCAGATAACACTCAGGCCCATAAGGCCATGACACCCATGATGGTGCAGTATACGACAATCAAGGCATCCCATTCAGATTGCCTGCTGTTTTACCGTATGGGTGATTTTTATGAGTTGTTTTTTGAGGATGCCGAGCTGGCAGCGCAGGCCTTGGGGATTCAGCTTACCAAGCGGGGCAAACATCAGGGAGCTGATATTCCAATGTGCGGGGTTCCTGTACATTCAGCCGATGAGTATCTGCACCAGTTGATACGAAAGGGATTTCGGGTTGCCGTCTGTGAGCAGACCGAGGATCCGGCGGAAGCAAAGAAGCGTGGTGCAAAGTCTGTTGTTAATCGTGATGTGGTGAGGATTGTAACGCCGGGAACACTGACAGAGGATAATCTGTTGAGTGTGGGGCAGAACAATTTTCTGACTGCCATATTCAAAAACCCGAAAGGGGACCTGTTTTCTTTTGCCTCGATTGATATATCGACCGGTGAGTTTTTGATTTCCGAGGTTTCTATTACGGACCTTCCGGGGGAAGTGGTTCGGTTGTCTCCGAGTGAAGTTCTTGTCTCTGATGGCATAATCAGAGATGAAGAGATGATTTTGCTGGCTGAGACCACGACATTAACACCATTGCCCAATGCCTATTATGACAGTCAGGCGGGTATCAGGGATCTTAAAACCCTGCTGAATGTATCAGTCCTTGATGGTGTGGGAACATTTTCGCGTGGGGAAATGGCGGCTGTTGGAGCTTTGCTGAAATATATTGAGCTGACGCAGCTTGGCAAGCAACCTGCTATTCGTATGCCAAAGCGGCAGGGGAATAATTCTGTTCTTGTTATTGATGCTGCTACCAGGGTGAATCTTGAGCTTGTGAAGTCAATGCAGGGAGAGCGGAAAGGAAGCCTTCTTGATGCTGTTGACCGGACAGTTACAGGGGCCGGAGCACGGGAGCTTGCAACCCGGCTTGCCAGTCCGCTTGGAGAGTGTGCGCGTATCAGTGAAAGGCAGGATGTTGTTGCCTGTTTTCTGAAACAGGGTGGGCTTCGGAGTCAGTTAAGGAAAACCTTACGGAAGGCAACTGATCCGGCAAGGGCATTTTCGAGGCTTGCGCTGGGGCGAGGAGGGCCACGGGATATGGGAGCCCTGAGGGACAGTCTGAAACTTGCCAGTGAGCTTTATGAAATGATGGTTTCTGCAAAAAGCCTTGCGGGGGAGCCAGTGCTGCTTTCTCATATTCTGTCCAGTTTAAAAGGTGCAAATTGTGCTTTGGCTGAACATCTGGACAAGGCTCTTGGTGAGGACCTGCCGTTTCTTAAACGGGATGGCGGATTTGTTCGTACCGGTTACCGGGAGGATCTGGATGAGGTCAGAAAGCTTAGGGATGAGAGCCGTCAGGTTCTGGCTGCCCTGCAGGCACGGTATGTGGAAGAGACACAGGTTAAGTCTCTGAAGATCAGGCACAATAATGTGCTTGGCTATTTTGTTGATGTTACGGCTTCTCATGGCAAGACCCTGATGGAGGGGGCTTTGAGTGAGGTTTTTATTCATCGGCAGACACTGGCAAATGCGGTTCGTTTTACGACTGTTGAGCTGAATGATATTCAGACAAAGATACATTCTGCTGCGGAACGGTCTCTTGCTATTGAGCAGGAGGTGTTTGATGTTCTGCAGGCCGAGATTATTGCCAATGAGGAAATGCTGATTGCGCTTGCTGATGGTCTGGCGCAACTGGATGTCTATCTCGCGCTTGCTGAGTTGGCTGAAGAGCAGAATTATGTAAGGCCGACAGTTGATGAAAGTTTCTGTTTCGAGATTACTGGTGGCCGTCACCCGGTGGTTGATATTGCATTGAAGGCTCAGGGGCAGGGGCCGTTTATCGAGAATGACTGCATTCTGACAAGTGATAAACAACAGGATACAGAAATCGGGAAGTTATGGATACTTACAGGGCCGAATATGGCTGGTAAGTCTACTTTTTTACGGCAGAATGCACTGATTACCATTCTTGCCCAGATGGGATCATTTGTTCCTGCGCAATCGGCACATATCGGTCTGGTGGACAGGTTGTTCAGTCGCGTTGGGGCGTCTGATGATCTGGCGCGAGGGCGATCTACATTTATGGTGGAGATGGTCGAGACGGCGGCTATTCTTAATCAGGCAACCGAGCGTTCTTTTGTTATTCTGGATGAGATTGGCCGGGGGACTGCGACGTTTGATGGATTGTCGATTGCCTGGGCTACTGTTGAATATCTGCATGAACAAATCAAAAGCCGTTCTTTGTTTGCTACGCACTATCATGAACTGACTGCTCTATCGGAGAAACTTGGCGAGGTTATTAATATGACTATCCAGGTGAAAGAGTGGAAAGATGATATTGTTTTCCTGCACAAAGTTATACCAGGTGCGGCAGATCGCTCCTATGGGGTGCAGGTTGCGAAGCTTGCCGGGTTGCCTGCTCCGGTTATCGGCAGGGCCTCGGAAGTGTTGGATATTCTGGAAAACAGTGATGCTAAAACTGGTGGTCAGGACCTGATTGAGGAACTGCCTCTTTTTGCGGCATCACGTCCAAAGGTCTCAGAAGGCGGGGCAGAGGGGTTCGCGGAAGAGGATTCTGCTGTTAGACTGCTGCTTGATCAGACTAACCCCGATGAACTGACGCCTAAATCTGCACTGGATCTTGTTTATCAATTGAAGAGTCTTAATTCTTAAGAAAGACTGTGGTTGTAAACAGATACAGTAGTCAGTTCCAAATACGAAGAGTGCCCATCTGTGTTGATAAATGCTAAAAAAGTTGTCTATCCCCCTTTATTTGACGCAGAGGAGCTGGATCGGGACCTGCAAGCTCTGGTTATTGAGCATAAAGGCAATGATACCGAATTGCGGTCAACAGTATTGGCTCGCCTGAAGAATCTTCTGGCATCTGTATATGAGAAGGCCGAAGCCGAGCTTATTGAGAGCGGTGATGGTCCAGGGTGTGCGGAGGCTTTATCTCTGTTTCAGGATCAGCTGATCGGAATCCTGTATGATTTTACAGTTAAAAATGTCTATCTGGCTGATAATCCTTCACGTAGTGAGCATATGGCTATTATTGCGACTGGCGGCTATGGTCGGGGACTGCTTGCTCCAAAATCTGATATCGATCTGCTGTTTCTTTTGCCGTACAAGCAGACTGCGTGGGGTGAAAGCGTTGTTGAGTATATCCTGTATTTTCTATGGGACCTCGGGTTTAAGGTTGGTCATGCGACCCGTTCGATAGATCAGTGTATTCAGCTTTCACGATCAGACTTTACAATCAGAACGGCAATTCTTGATGCGCGCCTGATATGGGGTGATGCAAGTCTGTTTAATGAGCTGAAAGAGCGCTTTGACGGTGATGTTGTTGAGGGGTCGGGGCGCGAATTTATTGAAGCCAAGCTTGATGAGCGTGATGCGCGCCATGAGCAATCAGGGCAAACCCGTTATCTGGTTGAGCCTAATATCAAAGATGGCAAGGGTGGTCTGCGTGATCTGCATACATTGTACTGGATCAGCAAGTATGTGACTGAAGCTGAGCGGGCTGCTGACTTTATTCAGGCGGGGATTTTCTCGCCTAAGGAATATAAGAATTTTGTCCGTTGTGAGCATTTTCTCTGGACGGTCCGCTGTCATCTACATTTTCTGACAGGACGTCCGGAAGAACGACTTACATTTGATATTCAGCAGGAGATGGCTGCAAGGCTGAACTATCAGGATCGTGGTGGCGAGCGCGCCATGTATGCTGTTGAGCGCTTTATGCGCCATTATTTTCTGATTGCAAAAGAAGTTGGTGCGCTCACCAGGGTTGTCTGTCTTAGCCTTGAAATAAAAGAGCTTAAGGGAGCGCCTACTTTCAATCGCGTGCTGAAAAGCAGTTTCTGGCTGCCAAAGAAGAAAATTGATCTTGGATCAGATGATTTTGTGCTGATTAATGATCGTCTTGCTGTGGCTGATGATGGGGTTTTCAAAAAAGATCCGGTTAATATTATTCGTCTGTTTCATATCGCGGAAACATATAAGACGCTTTTCCATCCAGACACTATCCGTCTTGTTCGTGCTTCATGGCGTTTGATTGATGATGATTTAAGAGAGAACAAGGAAGCAAACCGTATTTTTCTTGAACTGCTTTGTTCGCAAACTAACTCCGAAAGCGTTCTCAGAAAGATGAACGAGGTTGGTGTTCTTGGCAGGTTTATCAAGGATTTTGGGCGTGTGGTGTGTATGATGCAGTTTAATATGTATCATCATTACACGGTTGATGAGCATCTTATCCGGGCGGTCGGTATTCTTAATCAGATTGAAACCGGGGCCGCTGAGGAAGATCACCCTGTAATCAGCCGGGTTATTCAGAGGGTTCATTATAAGCGGGCTCTCTATGTGGCAGTGCTGCTGCATGATATTGCCAAGGGGCGCGAAGAGGATCATTCTATTGCAGGCGCAAGAATAGCACGTGAGTTGTGTCCCAGGTTTGGTTTGTCAAAAATTGAAACTGAAACTGTTGCGTGGTTGATTGAAAACCATCTGGTTATGAGCCAGACTGCTCAGAGTCGGGACTTGAATGACCCTAAAACCATTCGGGATTTCGCGGATATGGTGCAGACGCGAGAGCGGTTGATGCTTTTACTGATATTGACAGTCTGTGATATTCGCGCTGTGGGCCCTGGCGTCTGGAATGGCTGGAAGAGGCAACTTATCCGGTCTCTGTATTTTTCTACGCAGCCATTGCTTGCGGGTGGTTATTCTGATGTCAGTCAGGAATCCCAGATTGCCAAAGCGAAAGAGCTTGTCCGAATAGAGCTTAAGGACTGGAGTGAGGCGGAGCAAAACAGTTTCATTAACAGGCATTCTGATAATTACTGGGTACGGACAGAGTTAAAACATCAGATTCTTCATGCTGAGTTATTGAAGCAATGGGATGCTGAAAAGCAGATGCTGGTTTTTAATATAAATGTAGATGAAAATTCCGGTGTTACTGAAATAACAGTTGTTACTAAGGGAATTAAGCAGCTACTTACTAATATCTCGGGTGCCTGTGCCAGTTCAGGGGCTAATATTGTGGGAGCCCAGATTTCAACGACACTGGATGGGCTTGCACTTGATACTATTGTAATCAAGAGAGAGTTTCCACGCAGCGAGGATGAGAAGCGGCGTGCGAATCGAATCATCAAGATGTTAGGCAGTTTGCTATCCGGAGAGCAGAAAATTGATCAAATCACTGTGGATAAGGGGCGTAAGGCACAGCTAGTAGATGTTTTCTCTGTCGACCCGGAAGTTATTATTGATGACAACTTATCTGAAGAATTTACAGTATTGGAGTTTAATGCCCCAGATCAGGCTGGGCTTTTATTTCATGTTATGAAAGTATTGGCTAAGTATAAGTTGATAATTTCTTCTGCACATATTGCTACATTTGGTGAAAAAGCTGTAGATGTTTTTTATATAAGTAATTTTAAATCAAGAAATATTAATAAAGAAAATCTTGTTGAAGAACTTATAGACATTGTTGATGATTAGGTTTGAATTTATTTCAGAAAAAAATAATTGTTGTTGCTGGTGACCTTTCTTTGGCATGATTTATTCTTTTAATTCTCAATGCTAACTTTAGAGTTATTGAGAGTGTAAATATTTTAAAAAAAGTTGCTGTTTCATATATGCAACGCGGTATTATTATGTTGTCATAATTTCTTCTTATGGTTGCAATGTAGACTTATTCACACATACCCTTCGCGATTATGCGGCCATGTTTTCTCTCGCCTTATTATCTGGTGGTACAGGAGACATGCACAATTTATCCGTGGCAGAAATGTATTGATAGTACTGCGCTAAAAGAAAAAACTCTTTGAGCGGAGATGAATCATGGGATTCGGGTTAAGTAATTTTCGATCAGCAGCGATTGCTACGATCGGAACTCTGGTAGGTGGTTTTGGTGTTGCGCAAGCAGGAGGAGCTGTCGGTGGGAACTGTTGTTCTGACCTTGAGGTGCGTGTTGCAGAGCTGGAAGCATCTACAGTAAGAAAAGGAAACCGGAAGGTTTCATTGAAGATTTCAGGGTATGTCAACAAAATGCTCCTGATCTGGGATGATGGTGCGGAAAGTGGGAGTTATGTTCTTGATAACTCCACTTCAGCCAGTCGTTTCAGGTTTAAAGGATCTGCTGCTGTCAGCGCAGATCTCAAGGCAGGCTTTCTGGTAGAATTTGAACTGGCTGATGCGGCATCCATGTATGCTGATCAGGATAGCTCTCAAAATGGAATGGACGTGCTGTCTGTTCGCAAAGCTGCCTGGTTTTTGAAGTCAAAAAAATATGGCAAGCTGACTGTCGGGCAGTATTCTCAGGCTACTGATGATATAATTCTGATGAGTTATGGCGGCACAGGTGCTGCTGCAACGGCTGACACTGAAGCATGGAACAGAGGTTTTTCTATCGGAAACTCTGTGAATGGTAATAGCTGGGGGCATGTTCTTTCCGGCGGTCTGGGGCTGGATACAAAGCGTGGCGATGTTGTTCGGTATGACTCACCAACCATATCAGGGTTTATGTTGAGTGCAGCCTGGGGTGATCAGGATGTCTGGGATGTGGCTTTGAAGTGGAAAGGCGCATTTGGTCATTTTCGTGTAGCTGCGGGCGTAGGATACTACAGTAACGAAGGTGAGCAGCTTATTGTCGACGGTGTGACCAGAGATGTTGATTTTAATGAAATCAAGGGTTCGACTTCAGTTGTTCATGTTCCGACAGGGGTATTCCTGACAGGTGCCTATCTTGGTCGTGAGCGTGATGTTGCCGGCGGTGGCAGTCTGGCAGATTCCAGAATGTATTATATACAGGCTGGTATTAAAAAGCGTGTACTTGCGCTGGGTGCGACAACAATTTTTACCGAATATTCCAATAATGAAGATTTTGGTACCGGTGTAGATTTTGATGGCAATGGTTCCAGAGATTATGCGTCAAGCGAAGTTGATGTCTGGGGACTTGGTGTTGTGCAGCGCGTTGACCGGGCTGGTATGGAAGTTTATGCGGTTTACCGGAATTATGACGCCGAGATTACCAATGATAAGGCAAATGCTGATGAAGAAGATTTCAGCTCAGTTGCTGTCGGTGCCCGAATTAAGTTTTAGGCCCTGCTGGACATTATTCAGAATCCGGGTATTTACATAAAAAAACAAGAAGCCGCTTTCCATAATAAGCGGCTTTTTTCGTTGTAGTTCAATATTACAGGCATAATCAGTGATGTTCGCTCTGTATCGCAGTCTGGGGTATAGTAATTTCAGCATAAGCCCTCTATTATCGCGCAAAATAAATAATTAGCCATTGTGCTTATTCCGGGCATGCTTTTATGAAACTTTATCGTTCTTTTGCCACCGTTGGTGGTATGACCATGTTGAGCCGCGTACTTGGTTTTGTTCGCGAGATTATGATTGCCTTCTTTTTCGGGGCAGGATCTGTTGCGGATGTTTTCTTTGTCGCTTTCAGATTTCCTAACCTGTTTCGCAGGATATTTGCTGAAGGGGCTTTTAACTCGGCATTTGTCCCACTTTTTACGAAAAAGCTTGAGAATGATAACCGCAGTAAAGCAAAGCAGTTTGCAGAAGAAGCGATGGCTTTGCTGCTGACAGCTCTGCTTATTTTGCTGGCTGTTGCAGAGCTGTCAATGCCATGGCTCATACATTATATTGCTCCCGGATTTTCTGATAATGATTTCAAAGTTGATCTCGCTGTTACGCTTAGCCAGATAATGTTTCCCTACCTGCTTTTTGTTTCCATAGCAGCTCTGTTGTCGGGAATTCTCAATGCTTTGGGGCGTTTTGCAGTTGCAGCGGCTGCTCCTGTTGTTCTCAATGTCGTGCTGGTTGGTGTGTTGATGGTCGCCTACTATTCGGGTGTTGTGGCTCAGGTAGACGCAGTAATATATCTGTCGTGGGGCGTGTTTATTGCCGGTGTTCTGCAGTTATTGATGCTGGTATATGCGGTGCAACTGGTAGGGCTGAGGCTGGAGTTCAGATTGCCGCGTCTGACGCCTGATATGCGGAAGTTTATTATTCTGGCTATTCCTGGAATTCTGGTTGGAGCTGTTACACAGATCAATATCGTTATCGGGCAGGTTATTGTCAGCTTTCAGGACGGGGCGATTTCTGTTCTTTCCTATGCGGACAGGATTTATCAGTTACCGCTCGGGATAATTGGTATTGCTATCGGTGTTGTTCTGCTTCCTGATTTATCAGGCAAGTTGCGTTCGGGGGATATGAGAGCGGTCCATAATAGTCAAAACAGGTCTCTGGAATTTTCCATGTTATTGACTTTGCCTGCTGCGGTGGCGCTGTTTGTTGCTCCGGAACCGATTGTACGAGTTCTGTTTGAGCGTGGTGCTTTTAATGTTGCGAATACGCAGGCAACAGCACTGGCGCTTTCAGCGTTTGCCTGGGGGTTACCATCGTTTGTTCTGATAAAGGTATTTACTCCGGCATTTTTTGCCAGAGAAGATACCAGAACCCCTATGATGTATGCGATTGCAGGCATGGTCTGTAATACTGTGCTTTCATTTATATTGTTCGGTTATTTCGGGATGGGCTTTTTGGGGATTGCCATAGCTACTACCGTTGCCGGGTGGGTTACGACTGGTTTGCTCTGGCATAAACTGTTGCGTATGGGGTATTTTAAAGCTGATAATCAGTTATTGATGTCTATTGGGCCTATTGTGGTGTCCTGTGTTATTATGGGGTGCCTGATCTGGTTTGGTGTGCATATTTTTGAACATTTATTTGCGTCTGAACAGGCTACAATTGTGCAGATTATATCTCTAGGTGTTCTGGTTCTGATCGGGTTCTTTTCTTATGCAGCATCTGCACATTTTACAGGTGCGATACATATACCGACATTTTTGAAAATGCTCACAAAGCGTAGAATGGCCTAAAATACGAGACTTGCTGATCCGGGAAAGGATGTGTATTGAGTTGCATTTCCATTTTCCATATCAGGATCTATAAAATTGCTGCCTTGTTTGCTGCGGTGATAATTTCAGGGGGAATTGAGATGAAAATTGAAGAGCGGGTTTTTTCCGGTGTGCAGCCGACGGGGAATCTCCACCTTGGTAACTATCTTGGTGCTATTACGAAGTTTGTGGCATTGCAGGAAAAGCATCAGTGCCTTTATTGTGTTGTTGATCTTCATGCAATTACGGTCTGGCAGGATCCTGATGAGCTTTTGAAAAGTACGAGAGAAGTTGCTGCGGCGTTTATTGCTTCTGGTGTTGATGCCGAGAAGAATATCATCTTCAATCAGAGTCAGGTTTCCGGCCATGCCGAGCTTGCGTGGATCTTTAATTGTGTTGCGCGTATGGGCTGGTTGAATCGTATGACCCAGTTCAAGGAAAAAGCCGGCAAGCATAAAGAAAATGCATCGGTAGGCCTGTTTGCCTACCCTAACCTGATGGCAGCCGATATTCTGCTTTACAGGTCAACACATGTTCCGGTTGGGGATGACCAGAAACAGCATCTGGAACTTGCACGGGATATTGCGCAGAAATTCAATGTTGATTTTGCGGATTCAATTGCAAAAGCGGGCTGTGGCGACGAGTTCTTTCCATTGCCTGAGCCTCTTATTACAGGCCCTGCAACGCGGGTTATGTCCCTGAAGGATGGCTCTAAGAAGATGAGTAAGTCTGACCCATCTGAGTTATCCCGTATTAATCTTTCTGATGATGCAGATACAATTGCAAAGAAAATTAAAAAAGCCAAAACTGACCCAGAGCCTTTGCCGAGTGAAGTCGATGGTCTTGAGGGACGCCCTGAGGCAGATAATCTGGTCGGGATTTTTGCTGCGCTTTCAGAGCGTACTAAAGCCGATGTATTGAAACAATATGGTGGTGGGCAGTTCTCAGGATTCAAACAGGATCTGGCTGAGGTGGTTGTAGAAAAATTATCTCCTATTACTAAAGAAATAGTACGTTTAATGGATGATGTTTCACATATTGATAAAGTATTGGTTGATGGTGCAGATAAAGCCCGCACGATTTCAGAGCCTATCTATGATAAAGTAAGAGAAATCGTTGGTTTTATTAGGAAATAGTCAGTCAATTTATGGTAAATAATATTTCATTATTAAGAAATCCTAGCATATTTTATAGTTTGTGTTAAAACTACTGTTAAAGGTTTCTGAATTTTAAATGAAATAGTTATGGCTTTTGTGAATGACTGAAACAAGAAGAAGACGTGTTTTCGAAGAAGGACGTTTAAGAAAGTTTCTGGTAGTTCTTGATGAAACTACTGAATGTGAAGGCGCCATGGCGTTTGCAGCTAACCGGGTTCGCAGAACCGGGGGACGTATTACATTTCTCTATGTAGTTGAACCTGGTGATTTTCAACACTGGCTCGGTGTTAAAGAGATTGCCAGGGAAGAGGCTTTTACAAAAGCTCGTGCGGTTTTTCGGCTTTACACCCGAAAGTTGAAAAATATGGGCTTTGAGGAGCTTGAGCCAGAAGAAATTATTCGTGAAGGCCAGAGGGCGGAAGAAATTCTTAAGCTTATAGAAGAGGACAGGGATATTGCTATCCTTGTTCTTGGGGCTTCCGAAGAACCAAATGGTCCAGGACCGCTGGTTTCCTCATTTGCTGCCGGGCAACATGCCGGGCGTTTTCCTATCCCCATTTCAATAGTTCCCGGCCATTTGTCACCTGAAGAGATTGAAGGCTTGGCATAGCGCTTTATTACCACTATATATTTCCTATAATTTCAGTGCCTTAATGTCTTATGATGTCAGGGGTATCGATTTTTGTAGAAATTTCAGGAACGGTTCGTTAAACTGATGAAAACTAGAATCGTTCTAAAGTAGCGTAGGTGCTCAAATGTTTATACAAACAGAGGCAACTCCAAATCCGGTTACATTGAAGTTTATTCCGGGTAAGGCAGTGCTGGATAGCGGAACACGGGATTTTCGTAGTGCTGAAGAGGCAAGCGGATCTCCATTAGCCACGCGTTTATTCGAAATTAACGGTGTTACTGGCGTATTTCTTGGCTCAGATTTTATATCTGTTACCAAGGAAGAAGGAGAATGGCAGCATCTGAAGCCTTCAATTCTCGGTGTTATTATGGAGCATTACATGTCTGGTGCGCCTGTTGTTGATGACGGGTCTGTCGGGGCGGAAAGTGCTTCAGAAGAGGATTTTGATCCTGCTGATGGCGAGATCGTAGATACTATCAAAGAACTTCTGGAAACCAGAGTTCGACCTGCAGTTGCACAGGATGGTGGTGATATTGTATTCAGGCGATATCAGGAAGGTATTGTGTATCTTCATATGCAAGGTGCATGTGCGGGTTGCCCAAGTTCCACGGCAACACTTCGTCATGGTATTGAAAACCTTCTTAAACATTTCATTCCTGAAATTCAGGAAGTTCGTCCGGTTTAACCTGTTGCAAGAGGCAAGATCTGCTTTATGAATATACTTGCCTTTGATACTACCATGCAGGCCTGTTCTGCAGCTGTGCTGACAGAAGCTGGTGGATGTTTTTCCATCCTTCGGGAAATTGAGCGGGGTCATGCAGAGGCACTTATGCCCATGGTGCTTGAAGTCCTTGAGCAGGCGCAGGTTACTTTTCAGGATATAGATTGTGTTGCAGTGACGCTGGGGCCGGGAGCCTTTACGGGTGTTCGGGTTGGTGTCGCTACGGCTCGTGGGCTTGGTGTTGCGCTGGATAAACCTGTTTATGGATATTCCAGCCTGCATGTTATGGCGGCTCAAGCAGTTGCAGAAGCATGTGTGTCGGAGTTTGAGCAGATTGTTGTAACAACAGATGCCCGGCGCGGTGAGTTATATGCCCAGATTTTTGATCCGGGACTACAGGCAATTGACCTTCCCTTTATGACCACAGCAGAAAAACTCAGCGAGCTTATACTGTCCAGAGAAACTCTGGTGATTGGGAGTGGTGGGGCTGATTTAGCTTCTGCGATAGCAAATGAAGGCGGCACGCAGTGGATTATGCCTGAACTCTTGCCTGATGCGGCTGCTCTTGTGCGTCTTGCGGGGTCTGAGGTTGGGCGCCAACAGGATATTTCTCCTTTATATCTACGTGCTCCTGATGCAAAGCCACAGGTGGGGAAGCACGTTCTCCGGGCCAGTTAGCGGAGGCTGTTGTTAATGTCTTTTGATATTTCAGCCATAAAGCCAAGACCTATTGATAATATATCAGATGAGTGGGTTGCTGCATTAGCTCAGGTCCATGGAAATCTGTTTTCTGATGGGTGGTCAGAGCAGGATTTTATTCGCTTTATAGAAAATCAATCAGATATTGTGATCGCAGCAATTGATGAAAATCTTCATATTCTTGCCGGGTTTTTAATTCTTCGTATAGTTATTGATGAGGCAGAAATTCTAACTATCGGAGTTGCTGCGGATTATCAAGGGCGTGGTGTTGCTTCACTGCTCTGTAAGGACTTGCTTGATACTGCTACAAAGGATGGGGTGAAGAAGATATTTCTGGAAGTTCGTGCAGATAATGTAAAGGCTTTAAGTCTGTATGAAAAACAAGGATTTGATCTTGTGGCAACCCGTGAAGGTTATTATAAAAATCATAAAGAGGCCGGTAGAATTGATGGTTTAGTAATGCAGAAGTCTATATAGACAATATTTCTTCTGTTTTCGATGGGCGATTTATTCTAACATAGTCAAACTATATTTAGTTGAATCCATGAGGGATGGTGGAATAGTGTCGGAAAACTTTAGTAAGCTTGAACAGTTGTGTGCGGAAAAAGGTATGCGTATGACCGACCAGCGTCGGGTTATTGCGCGTGTTCTGTCTGAAGCACTGGATCACCCCGATGTCGAAGAAGTCCATCGGCGGGTGAATGAGCTTGATAATCGTATTTCGCTTTCTACCGTTTACCGTACTGTCAGAATGTTTGAAGAAGAAGGCATTATAGAGCGGCATGATTTTGGTGATGGCCGTGCCAGATATGAGCAGGCTGATACGGAGCACCATGATCATCTGATTGATATTAAATCGGGTAAGGTTATTGAGTTTCGCAATGAGCAGATCGAGCGGTTGCAGGAAGTTGTTGCCAGAGAACTCGGATATAAGCTTGTTGACCATAAACTTGAATTATATGGAATACCACTTAGCGACAAAAAGAACCCGTGATAAAGCTAGAGTAGACAAACTCTGAATAAAAATAATAGATTACAATTTTAATCTGGAGTTAGGGCATACGGAAATGCAGTCTATTCGCGGTACCCTTGTTGCTATGGGCTTTTTGCTATTTACTTTACCATTGATGCCGTTTCAGTGGTTTCTGCTGGCAGTAAATTCCAAATACCGGATTAACTTCCCCAGATGGTACCATCAGATGGTATGCAGGATTATTGGGCTGAAAGTTCATATGAGCGGGGAGTTCCAGAAAGAGGGAGCTGTTTTTCTTGTCTCCAATCACACTTCCTGGCTTGATATTACTGTTCTGGCTTCGGTTAAACCATTGTCGTTTGTTGCTAAGAAGGAAGTTGCCGGATGGCCTTTATTCGGTTGGCTAGCCAAGCTTCAGAGAACAGTATTTGTTGACCGGCAGAGAAAAACTGCAAGCGGTAAAACAACAGGCGAAGTTGCTTCAAGGTTGCTGAAAGGTGATACTATTGTACTTTTTGCCGAAGGGACCAGTAGTGATGGCAATGGAGTTCTACCCTTTAAAACAGCTCTTTTTGCTGCTGCCGAAGTCCAAAATCATGCCGAATATACGGAAGATTCTCCTCCAATATATGTGCAGACTGCTGCTATTGCCTATACAAGGCAGTTAGGGTTGCCATTGTGTCGTCATGGTCGCCCCCGGGTTGCCTGGTATGGTGATATGGATCTGATGGATCATATGTGGGGCGTATTTAAAGGTGGACCGTTTGATGTTCATGTTAAAATTGGTGAGCCGATTGCCATGGACAAGATTAAAGACCGCAAGGAACTTGCCAAGCTGAGTGAGGAAGCTGTTCGCCGTGATGTGGTTTCTCTTCTCAGGCAGGGATGAGCCTCATTAGCAGCGCAGAAGCAGGCTTTCCCGGACCTGTTTATCGTGATATGGGTCTTGATCTTCTTTCAGGGTATTATCCCTATGCACCCTGAAGAGGGTTTATCGAAATAAATTTAATGCGATTGTAAAGTGTGAAATATGACAGGACGCAATAAAAAGCTTCATATTAAAACTTTTGGCTGCCAGATGAATGTCTATGATTCCGAGCGTATGGCGGAGGCTTTAGCGCCTGAGGGATATGATGAGACAGGCGCAATTGATGATGCGGATGTGATTGTTCTGAATACCTGTCATATTCGTGAAAAGGCTGCTGAAAAGGTTTATTCAGACCTTGGCCGTATTAAGCAGCTTAAGAAAGACCGGGCTGAGCAGGGCAAGGAAACATTTATTGCTGTTGCCGGTTGTGTTGCGCAGGCAGAGGGTAATGAAATTCTGAGGCGGGCTCCTGTTGTTGATCTGGTCATTGGTCCCCAGAGCTATCAGCGTTTGCCAGAGCTGGTTTCCAAGGCGAAGTCAGAGAAGACTCGTATTGTTGAGACGGAATTTCCGGAAGAGGATAAATTCAAAAGCCTGCCGAAACGAGTATTGAAGCGAGCTCCGACGGCATTTCTGACAGTGCAGGAAGGGTGTGATAAATTCTGCACGTTCTGTGTCGTACCATATACGCGGGGAGTCGAGTTTTCCCGTCCGGTTAAAGAGGTGGTTGATGAAGCCGTATCTCTGGTTGAAACCGGTGTAAGGGAAATTACACTGCTCGGGCAGAATGTGAATGCCTATCACGGTGTTGGTAGCGATGATAAAAGCCGCTCTCTGGCCCAGCTTATTGAGTTGCTGGCAGAGGTTGACGGATTGGAGCGGATCAGATTTACGACCAGCCATCCGAATGACATGAGTGATGATCTTATTCAGGTCTTTGCAGATTGTGATAAACTGATGCCTTATCTTCATCTGCCATTTCAGGCGGGGTCAGATCGTATTCTTAAGGCGATGAACCGAAAGCATACTCAGGCAGAGTATTACGAAGTTATTGAGCGCATACGTAATGCCAGACCTGATCTGGCCTTATCTACCGATATTATTGTCGGTTTTCCGGGAGAAAGTGAAGCTGACTTTGAGGAAACAATGAATGTTGTCCGTGAAGTGACGTTTGCTCAGGCCTATTCATTTAAATACAGCTCTCGTCCGGGGACACCTGCAGCAGAGCTTGACGGGCAGCTTGAAGAGGCAGTTAAAACGGAAAGGCTGCACCGTCTACAGGCGCTTCTTAATGAACAGCAGCACAGTTTTAATCAGTCCTGCATGGGACGTGAGTTTCCGGTTCTTTTTGACAGAAAGGGCAGGGAAGAAGGTTTTCTGGTAGGCCGTTCGCCATATTTACAGTCAGTTCATGCGAGATGTGATGAAAATGACCTTGGTGAAATAAAAATTGTAAAAATTAACCAGGCCGGGCCAAATAGCCTTAAGGGTGTCATAAAACCCTTTAAAGATTCTGCTAGCAAGGAAGACCGCGCTGTTTTGTGATAAGAAAATCATAAGGATTCAGGCGGAAAATAAAATTGCTGGTATCAGAGGAGTAAATATTTGGCAGGCGTTCAAAAACAAAGGTCTTCAGGTCGCATGAAACAAACAGGAAAAGCCCGTGAGAAGGGCCTCTTATCCGTATCTTTTGAGGATAATCATCTTGTCGCCCATCTGCTGGGAGAGTTTGATGCCAATCTGGCCCTTATAGAAGAACGGTTGGGAATCGAGGCTATAGCCCGTGGTAATACAGTTTTATTAAAGGGAGCTGAGGATAGTTGTGCAATCGGGCAGGCTGTGCTTCTCACTCTTTATGACCGTCTTGCCAAGGGTGAGCAAATTGGTTCCGGTGAGATTGATGGAGCTATAAGACATATGCTTGTCAGTCATTCTCCTACACATGGTGGTGAAAACAAGGTTCAGGAAGCTGACGTATTAGCTCAGGCCCAGATCCGTACCAGAAAACGTGTTATTTCCGGCCGGACAGTAACGCAGTCGGAATATATCCGGACGTTGCATCGCGATGATCTTGTATTTGCGACAGGGCCTGCGGGTACTGGTAAAACCTACCTGGCTGTTGCTTATGCAGCTTCGTGCTGGGAGCGTGGCGAGACTGAAAGAATTATCCTGTCCCGCCCTGCTGTTGAAGCCGGGGAAAGGCTGGGCTTTTTGCCTGGAGATATGCGTGACAAGGTGGATCCATATCTTCGCCCGTTGTATGACGCTTTATATGATGTCCTGCCTCCAGAACGGGTTGAGCGTGGTTTGGAAAGTGGTGAAATTGAAATAGCACCGCTCGCTTTTATGCGTGGGCGTACACTATCCAATGCTTTTGTCATTCTTGATGAGGCGCAGAACTGTACGACCATGCAAATGAAAATGTTCCTCACCAGACTTGGTGAAAAAAGTAAAATGGTCGTCACTGGCGATCCAACACAAATAGATTTGCCCAAAGGAATGCTTTCCGGTCTTACTGATGCAGTTGGCCTGCTTGAGGGAGTTGAAGGTATCGGGCGTGTGAATTTTTCCAGATCTGATGTTGTACGTAGAGATCTGGTTGCAAGGATCGTCGAGGCCTATGACAAGGGTCAATAGGACAGATGGAAAATTCGAAGGTATTTTTGGAAAACGAATGGGAATACAACCTGCTTGAAATTGATGAGGGTTCTCAAAATTTAAAAGTAGAGGTTGAAATTGTTTATCACTCAAACGAGTGGAATAAACTGAATAATCTTGAAGATGGCATACTGAAAGCGGTTCATGCCACGTTTAGCCGTGTTAAGCTGGAAGAAGAGAGACCAATTCTTGTGTCTCTCGCGTTTTCAGATGATGCTGAAGTGCACAGGCTAAATAAAACTTTTCGAGGTAAGGACAAGTCCACCAATGTGTTGTCATTTCCTGCCGGGCAGGATGAATGGGCGCCACAGGACGGGCCGTTGTCAATAGGTGACGTTATTCTGGCATATGAGACTGTTGCTAAAGAAGCTCAGGAACAAAAGCTGGAGCTTCGGGATCATATTCATCATCTGGTTATTCACGGGATTCTGCATGTACTCGGATTTGATCATGAGGATGATGAAGAAGCCGAGGTGATGGAAGGTCTGGAAAGAGAAATTCTTGCCAGTTTAAAGGCGTAGATGCGTTAAGCCGGCATGGAGCTTTGGGATATAGCTATTGAAGGCTCGCAAAATGTGATTATATAGTAAAAGCTTTATTCTGATCTTTTGTATCAATATTTATATATACATGGTGTTTTGACACTTTTTATATTTATTCTGATATAGAGACTGGTTGTTAAGGCTGTTTAAATTGAGAACTATTAAGCAATCAATTTCTGCTATCATGCTTTTGAGATGATGTTCAATACACCACGGAGCAATCTTTCAGGGCGAATTCTGAGGCTCCATTTTTAGATGACCAATACAGACGTGCTAAAAAACAACTCCTACCTTCAAACGACCGGGAATGATGACGGATCTTCCCAGGACGGGTGGCTAGACAAGATAAAGAATACACTCGGTCTGGAAGAGGATGATGTTTCTCTTCGGGACAAGATCAGCGATACATTGCAGGTTGACAGTCAGGGTGATACGTCATTCAAGCCGCAGGAACGGGCTATGTTGCTTAATATCCTGCGTGTTGGAGCGCTTCGCGTTGATGATGTTATGGTTCCCCGTGCCGATATTATCGCAATTGATGAGAACGAGAGTGTTTCCGAACTTTTGCAGATGTTTGAAAGGGCAGGTCACTCCCGCATTCCACTTTACAGGGACACACTTGATGACCCCATGGGAATGGTTCACATCAAGGATCTTATGCAGTGGATTACAAATTATTCGCGTGAAGTAAGCGGCAAGAGTTCAGGTTCTGGTGTTGATCTGACTCCGGTTGATCTGAAAACCACAATTGCATTAACCAAGATACGCCGTGATGTTCTGTTTGTTCCTCCTTCCATGAGCGTGGTTGATCTTTTACTCAGGATGCAGACAACGCGTGTTCATATGGCACTTGTTATTGATGAATATGGCGGGACAGACGGGCTTGTTACTATTGAAGATCTGGTTGAAGAGATTGTCGGTGAGATTGAAGATGAACATGACCATGAGGACAAACCTCTGATTTCGGAGGCTTCTGACGGAACGCTTGTCGCAAATGCACGAACACCTGTTTCGGATCTGGAAGAGAGGCTGGATAAGTCTCTGATTATTGCAGAGCGAGAGGATGAAGTTGATACGATTGGTGGGCTGGTGTTTTCTATTGTTGGCCGAGTTCCTGTTAAGGGTGAGATTGTGCGGCATCCTAATGGAATTGAATTTGAAATTCTGGATGCCGATCCAAGACGTATCAAACAACTTAAAATAGATGCCAACCCGACTGATAAAAAAATAGCCAAGAAGAAGGCTGTACCTCCAGCTTCTCAAAAGCGTGCCCAGGAACAGGATTTAAATTAACCCTGAGTGTATCCTGATTTTTTTGAATGTGATATTAGCTCTGCCAGATTATATTAAGGTAAGAGATGGTATAGCATGAGCAGGGCTCTGGAACTCGATACTCAGGAAAACTTTATTGGTGCTGTTAAGCGTGCGGGAAAGCGCACGCGATATGGCATTTCCTTTCTGTCCGGAGCTTTCTCGGTATTATCTCTGGCGCCGTTTTTCTTTTGGCCAATCCTGTTTGTTACTTTTCCTGTTTTGCTGCTTATGCTTGAGGCGGAATTGCGTGAAGTATCTAACAGCCCAAAAAAAGCCAGTTTTTTTAGCAGCAGATTTTTTCGTGTGGGCATTATCGGGTGGTTCTTCGGCTTTGGATATTTTGTTGCCGGGCTTTACTGGTTTGCTCATGCCTTTCTGGTGGAAGCCGACCGGTTTGCATTGCTGATACCCCTGGCTGTGCTGGTTATGCCGGCTTTTCTCTCATTTTTTTACGGGCTGGCAGTTGTTGCTGTCTGTTTTGTTTCCGGCCGTGTTGCACGGTATTTTGCGCTGGTTGTCGGCTTTGGAATTGCCGAGTGGCTCAGGGGGCATGTGCTTACAGGGTTTCCATGGAACGCGATTGGTTATGGGGTTACAGCCAATGATGGATTGTTACAGCTTGCGTCTCTTTTCGGGTTGTATGGTCTGAATTTTCTTGCAGTTCTGTTTTTTGCTGCTCCATTTCTTCTTATAGATAGCGCGGAGGAAGGGCACAGGAGCCGTTCCAGAGTTATCTTTGCTATCGTGGCTGCACTGGCTGTCGCTGGGATGTCCTGGGGATATTACCGTTTGAGTGTGGAGCGTAAGCCTGCTTTCGCTGAAGGGGTACGCTTACGGCTGGTTCAGCCGAATATTCCGCAGGTTAAAAAGATGGATGTTAGCTATATTCCCTGGAATTTCGGGGAGCTGCTGAGATATTCCCAAACCACTGATGGCAAAGACAATCTGACAGGCGTGACGCATGTAATCTGGCCTGAGGTTGCTGTCAGGGCACCTTTGGCCGAGTGGCCTGATGCTTTGTCAGAAATTGCAAGAATATTGCCCAAGGGGACAAGTCTGATTGCGGGGACTCTAAGGAGAGAGCAGGGCAAGGAATATTACAGGGCTTATAACAGTCTTATGGTTTTTGATAATGCAGCGATACTGAAAGCTACATATGATAAAATACATCTGGTTCCATTTGGTGAGTATCTGCCGATGCAGTGGTTACTTGAGAGTATCGGGCTTGAGCAGATTACAAGACAAAAAGGCGGGTTTTCTGCAGGAGATGGTACCAGATGGGTGAAAGCTGCAGGGCTGCCACCCTTTAGTCCGTTGATTTGTTATGAGGCTGTGTTTCCGGGCAAGGTGTATCAGGCGGGCAAGAGGCCGGAATGGCTTCTGAATGTTACCAATGATGCCTGGTTTGGAGACAGCACTGGGCCCTATCAGCATTTTCATCAATCAAGAGTGCGTGCTGTTGAGGAGGGACTGCCTATGGTTCGGGTTGCCAATACGGGGATCTCCGGGGTTATTGATGCCTATGGTGTTGTGTTGAAAAAACTACCATATGGTGTTGGAGGTTCTTTTGATCACAAACTGCCTAAAGCTATCCCATTAACTCATTATAGCTGGTGGAGATATTTTATTTTCCCTTTTTTCGCATTGCTCGGCATACTACTTATGGTAGCATCAAATAAAAGATAAAACCAATACGTGCTGTTCTTTGAGTATTATGTCACTAATACTGCGTGTATTGTGAAAATACATGGGAAAAACTATGTTTTTTTATAAGTATTTTCCGCATATTGAATGAAAATTAAGTCCTGAGGCTTATATTGCTGTCTATATATAGTAATTGGGGGACCTCGGTGGCAGAGCATATTGAAAACGGCGGCGTTAAGAAGCCCAATCCGATTGACATACATGTTGGCAGTCGATTGCGCTTACGTCGTATGATGCTTGGTATCAGCCAAGAGAAGTTAGGGGATAGGCTGGGGCTTACTTTCCAGCAAATTCAGAAATACGAAAAAGGTACAAACAGAATTGGAGCAAGCCGTTTGTTTACGCTTGCACAGGTTCTGGATGTTAATGTGCAGTTCTTTTTTGACGAGTTTGTATCCAGTGGTGAAAATGGAGCCAATGGTGATAGTGCTCAACCGGAAAAAGAGAGCTATGTGCTCGAATTTTTGAACAGCCGGGAAGGGCTGGAATTAAATCGTGCATTTGTACAAATTCCTGATCAGAAAGTTCGCCGCAAGCTTATCGAACTGGTGCGTGCGATGGCTCAGGAGGAAGCAGATAGTCGGTAATCTTCTCGATTACCGGTTATTTCGCATCATGATATTGTTTTAATATTCTCTTTAGTTGAGTGTTTTTATTCTCCTCATAGTTGTATCCTGATACAGTTGATGCGATAAAGGGTCGCACACTGTTGTTGAGCTATAATGAATTTTGGGGCTTGCGCAGGGTTTTTGTTCGAAATTGGCACTTGACCATTTGGCAAAAGGTTGCGAGAAGGCCACATATTCAAGTCTTAACCAGACCTACAACCTATAAAGTGCTTTGTATAGCAGGGGGATCTCGTGACTCGAGGAAATTACCTATTTACTAGTGAATCTGTTTCTGAAGGACATCCTGATAAAGTTTGTGACAGGATATCCGACGCCGTTGTTGATTGTTACCTTGATGCGGACCCTCTTTCGCGTGTTGCAGTTGAAACTCTCGTAACTACAAACAAGATTGTTCTAGCCGGTGAAGTGCGTTGTTCAAAAGAGATTTCGAAAGATACTCTTGAGAAGCTGGCGCGTGAATGTGTTAAAGATATCGGTTATGAGCAGGAAGGATTCCACTGGGAAAATGCCAGTGTTGATGTTTATGTTCATGAGCAGTCTGTTGATATTGCACAAGGTGTTGATGCCAGCGGCAATAAGGATGAAGGTGCTGGCGACCAAGGCATTATGTTTGGCTACGCATGTACTGAAACTGACGTGTACATGCCTGCTCCGATTTATTACTCTCACCGTATTCTGCAGGATATGGCAAACAGCCGTCATTCCGGTTCAGTTACTGAATTTGGCCCAGACTCAAAAAGTCAGGTCACTTTGAAATATGAAAATGGCAAGCCAGTTGGTGCAACTTCCGTAGTTGTTTCTACGCAGCATGGCGAAGATGTTCCTCAGGAGCGTATCCGTGAGCTTGTTCGTGGATTTGTTGAGAATGCTCTTCCTGATGGATGGATGTGTCCTGATGATGAGCTTTATGTAAATCCGACAGGGAAGTTTGTAATCGGTGGACCTGATGGTGATGCAGGGCTGACTGGTCGTAAAATTATCGTTGATACATATGGTGGTGCTGCTCCTCATGGTGGTGGTGCATTCTCTGGTAAAGACCCTACCAAGGTTGACCGTTCTGCTGCTTATGCTTCCCGCTATCTTGCGAAGAATGTTGTTGGTGCCGGTCTTGCTGAGAAGTGCACATTGCAGGTTGCATATGCAATTGGTGTTTCCAAACCATTATCTCTTTATGTAGATCTTCATGGTACAGGGACTGTTTCCGAAGAGAAGCTTGCTGGTGTACTTAATGAAGTTATGGATCTGAGCCCGCGCGGCATTCGTGAGCATCTTCAGTTGAACCGCCCTGTTTACGAGCGTACAGCTGCTTATGGCCACTTTGGCCGTGTGCCTGACAATGATGGCGGTTTCTCATGGGAACGCCTGAGTCTTGTAGAAGCAATTAAATCTGCTCTTACATAAGAACAAATTTATATTTGGGAGCGCCTTTAATCGGGCATTCCCAAATCTCATGCCCAAGATAGAACGATGATCATCCCAGAACGTAAGCTGTATGGCAGAAATAAAGGACACAAGCTAAGCGTCCGCCAGACAGAGCTTTCCGAGACGCTTCTCCCAAGGCTACGTATCGACCTGAGTATTCCGGCCCCTGAAGATATTTCTACATTATTTGAAGTTCCTGTTTCAGAGATTCATTTTGAGATAGGTTTTGGCGGTGGAGAGCATCTTGCGTGGCAGGCTGGCAGGAAGCCAAATACTGGTTTTATTGGTTGCGAACCATTTGTGAATGGTGTGGCCAAGCTTTTAATGCAGGTTGAGGATGATGAGCTGAATAATGTTCGTGTCTTTGATGATGATGCACGCTTTATTCTGGATTGGCTGCCAGAAGGGTGTATTGACCATATGTACATTCTTTTTCCTGACCCATGGCATAAAAAAAGACATCATAAAAGGCGTTTTGTTTCCACAGAAAATCTGGATAAACTGGCAAGAGTTTTAAAAAAAGGTGCCCAACTTTATCTTGCTACTGACATCGGGGATTATATGCGCAGCAGTCTGATAGCATTTACGAGCCATAATCAGTTCTTATGGATTGATGAATGTGTTTCTGACTGGCGTCAACGACCAGATAACAGACCAGTAACCCGTTATGAGCAAAAAGCATTTGATGCGGCCCGTAAGCCTGCTTATCTCACATTTGTGCGCAGGTAAAATCCTGGAAGTAGATTTTTATTGATGTGATCATGTTGCGATATAGAATGGTGAATACCATATTAACTATATCGTTAATAATTTCTGTTTTTAGTAATTTGGTTGTTTTTTTACAATTCTGGCCTTGCCTGATTGGATCAAGCTGCGTATTGTGTGTTTGCTCATGACAATCTTACATCGCAGAGTGGGTCCCACGGGTCCGCTCTTTTTGTTTAGGTGATCGAGTAACCATACCGGTGTTACCCGAAGCAAAATAATTTAAGGGGCAACGCTATTCAAAGTCAGATAGAAGAACGATTTGTCCGAGAGACTGGTGTGGCAGCGGATGTTGCACAGTTGGTTGAGCCTGTGGCTCAGGAACTCGGGTTACGTCTTGTGCGCGTGATAGTTTCAGGTCGCGACGGATGTACAGTACAGATTATGGTAGATCGACAGAATGGTGGCATTTCTGTTGATGATTGCGCAAAGCTATCTCGCCGTTTGTCGCCGGTTCTGGATGTTGACAGTCCAATATCGGGGAAATACAGGCTGGAGATTTCTTCGCCGGGAATTGACCGCCCGCTTGTCCGATTAACCGATTTCGTTGATTGGGCCGGGTATGAAGCAAAAATAGAGATGCTTGAATTGATCGAGGGCCGCAAGCGGTTCCGGGGTATCATTGAAGGTATTGAAGGCACTGAAGTCCGCTTACAGGTTGAACTTGAGGGATATGACGGAGTTCAGGTTATTGGTCTTCAGATAGATATGATTGAAAGTGCGAAGCTGGTGATGTCAGATGAATTGATCAAGGCAGCGTTGGCTCAGAGTAAAACGGATTAGAACATCTTTAAGTAAGATGTTGTTAAGATATTGATTAGTCATTCGGACTGAATTGGAGACTTATAGGCTATGGTTCAGGCAGGTATTAGCGCCAACCGTTTAGAGCTTTTGCAAATTGCAGATGCTGTCGCTCGTGAAAAAGCGATTGATCGAGATGTTGTTATCCAGGCCATGGAAGATGCGATTCAAAAGGCCGCGAAATCCCGATATGGCAGCGAGAATGAGATCCGCGCCGAGATAGATCCGAAAACCGGTGAGATACGTCTGGCGCGTTTGCTGGAAGTTGTTGAAGCTGTTGAATTCGAAGCGACCCAGATTTCTATGAAAGAGGCGCGCAAACGTAATCCGGCTGCTGAACTTGGAGATTTTATCTCAGAGGAACTGCCACCACTGGATTTCGGTCGTGTTGCAGCTCAAAATGCTAAACAGGTTATCGTTCATAAAGTTCGGGAAGCTGAGCGCGAGCGTCAGTATAACGAATATAAAGACCGTATCGGTGATGTCGTTAATGGCGTTGTCAAACGGGTTGAATACGGAAATGTGATCGTCGATCTAGGTAAAGCCGAAGCTATTGTACGCAGAGACGAAGGTCTGCCGCGCGAGAATTTTCGGTATGGTGACAGAATACGTGCTTTCATATATGATGTTAAGCATGAACAAAGAGGGCCTCAGATCTTTTTGTCGAGAACCCGTCCTGAATTTATGGCTAAGCTGTTTGGACAGGAAGTTCCCGAGATTTACGATAATATCGTAGAGATTAAGTCTGTTTCCCGTGATCCAGGTAGCCGGGCGAAGATTGCAGTGAATTCAAGTGATTCATCAATTGATCCGGTTGGAGCCTGTGTTGGTATGCGCGGTGCGCGTGTTCAGGCGGTTGTTAACGAACTTCAGGGTGAGAAAATTGATATTATTCAATGGTCTCCTGATGCGGCGACATTTATTGTCAATGCGCTTGCCCCTGCCGAGGTTGTGAAGGTCGTTCTGGATGAAGATGCCGAGCGGATTGAGGTTGTTGTTCCTGATGAGCAGCTCAGCCTTGCTATTGGCCGTAAAGGGCAGAATGTACGTCTGGCCTCTCAGTTAACCGGGTGGGATATCGACATTCTGACTGAGGCAGAAGAGTCCGAGCGCAGACAGAAAGAATTTGCTGAACGTTCAGAGATGTTTATGTCTGATCTGGATGTTGATGAGGTTATTGCTCAGCTACTTGCGTCAGAAGGCTTTGCTTCGGTTGAAGAGGTTGCTTTCGTTGATGAATCCGAGGTCGAGTCGATTGAAGGCTTTGATGAGGAGACTGCCAGCGAGATTCAGACCCGCGCAAGAGAATATCTGGAGCGACTTCAGGCAGAGCTTGAAGAAAAACGCAAAAGCCTTGGTATTGATGATGAACTTGCCGAACTGGATGGTATGACGACTGCTATGGTTGTCAGACTGGGCGAGAATGATATTAAGACAGTTGAACATCTTGCAGAATGCGCGACTGATGACCTTACCGGATGGTATGAAAAAACTGAGACCGAGAATAAGTTTTTTGAAGGTTATTTTGATAAGATTGATGTAAGCCGCGATGAGGCTGAAGCATTAATCATGTCTGCAAGAGTAAAAATTGGATGGATTACCGAGGAAGAACTCGCTTCTGCGGATAATTCGGAAGAAGATGAAGAAGAAGTCGAAGACTCTGAAGAAGCAGTTAGCGAAAAAGCTGCTGAGTGAGTCTGAACAATAAGGAGTATTTAATAAGGGCAGCATTTTATTCGGGACGTCCGAATGGATCTGATATAAAGTTATGGAGAAGAGTTCTGATACATTAAGACAGTGCGTTGTAACGCGCGAAAAACTGGATGTTAACGAACTTGTTAGATTTGTGTTAGATCCTAATGGTTTGGTGGTTCCGGATTTAAAGCGTAAGCTACCGGGTCGTGGCGTTTGGGTTACGGCAAAAGCGGACAAGATTGAGATTGCGTTAAAAAAAGGCGTATTTAAGAAAGCATTTCGTCAATCTGTTGAGGTAGCTGATGATCTTGTAGAGCAAATTGATCGACTAATGCGTACTGCGGCTTTACAAAGACTTGCGCTGACCAATAAAGCGGGACAGTTAATTCTTGGTTTTGCCAAGGTTGATGCTGCATTAAGCAAAAAGAGTATACTAGCATTGATACATGCTTCTTCGGCAAGTTCAGATAGTCGAAGTAAGCTGAGCAATAAGTGGCGCGGCCTTCAAGGTGATAAGAGAAGTAGTCAGCGCACTGTGGAATGCTTTAGTGGTGAACAACTCAGTGTGGCGCTCGGTAAGCCCAATGTTGTTCATGGGGCCCTTGTATCAGGTGGTGCAAGCGGTTCGTTTCTTGAAGCAGTATCACGGATAGAAAGCTATAATTTAGTCAGTCAGGTCAACTTGATAAAGAATGGCCAAAAATCGGAAGAAGTATGAGCGAAACTAAAGAAACAGACGACAAAGACACTCAGAAATCAAGGAAGACAATGACCTTGAGTCTGAAACGGACAGTGGAGTCTGGGCATGTCCGCCAGAACTTTAGTCATGGCCGTTCCAAATCTGTGTTAGTTGAAAAGAAGAAAAAACGGTCGATTGGTTCGGGTGAAGGCGAAGCCTCATCCGAGAAAACGACTCAACCGCAATCCAAAGCAGCTACATCAAAGGCTGCGACAGAGGATAAAGCGGCCAGCAAGCCACAGGGGCGTCAGCAACGATCCGCCAAAGGTGGTGGTCGTGGTCGTGGCTCCAAATCTTCAGGTAAGGGTGAGCAGCGTTCAGGTAATGTGCTGAAGGCTTTGTCCAGTGAGGAAAAAGATGCCCGGGCAAGGGCTCTCACAATGGCGCGTGCCCGTGCTGTAGAAGAAGAAAAGCAGGCAAAGGTAGAGGCTGCCCGACAGGCCGTTCTCGCAGCACAGCGAGCTGAAGAAGAAAAAGTTCGCGCTGTTGAAGAAGCTGCTGCCAAGGAGAAAGCTGAAGCTGAACGCAAAGTTCAGGAAGCTGAAGCTAAGAAAAAAGCTGAAGCAGAAGCTGCAAAAGCCCCAGCCAAGAAGAGTGAAGCTCCAAAGAGAAGTGAAACTCGTGGCCGGAAAGATGACAGCTCTTCAAAAGAGGCTGCTCCACGCCGTGATAATCGTGAGAAGCGTCCGTCTACAGGTCGTCCTGCTCCAGCAAGAAATGCCGGTGCAGATCGTGATGCTCCTGCAAAGCCTGAGATCAGTAAACGTGCTGAAAAGCCAAGAGGCGCACATGACCAGGCTTCTGATGACAGAAACAAAAAAGCCAAAGTTGATCGTGCAGCAGTGCGTAAAGCGCCTGAGCGCGTTAAAGGCAAGCTTACAATTACGAATGCGTTAAATGATGGGCAAAGAGAGAGATCTCTGGCTTCCCTGAAACGTAAGAGAGATCGTATTAAGAAGCAAAATATGGGGGTTCAGGTTGAACGTGAAAAAATCTCCAGGGAAGTTATTATCCCTGAGGTTATCACGATCCAGGAACTTGCAAACCGTATGGCCGAGCGTGGCGTGGATATTATCAAATTCCTTATGAAGCAAGGTCAGATGCACAAGATTAATGATATCATTGATACTGATACTGCCGAGCTTATTGTTGAGGAGTTTGGACACACTGCCAAACGTGTATCTGAAGCTGATGTGGAAGATGGCTTTATTGGAGATGAAGACAGCGATGATGATCTTCAGTCCAGAGCTCCGGTTGTAACTATCATGGGACACGTTGACCACGGTAAAACTTCATTGCTTGACGCATTGCGTCAGGAGAATGTTGTATCCGGCGAGGCGGGTGGAATTACCCAGCATATCGGTGCCTACCAGGTTCAGACAGATGCTGGTGACAAAATCACCTTTATTGATACGCCTGGTCACGAAGCCTTTACTGCGATGAGAGCGCGTGGTGCGAAAGTTACCGATATGGTAATTCTGGTTGTTGCTGCTGATGACGGGGTTATGCCTCAAACTGTAGAAGCAATTAACCATGCCAAGGCCGGTGATGTTCCAATCATTGTAGCTATTAATAAAATGGATAAGCCTTCGGCTGAACCAAACAGGGTTCGTACTGATCTTCTTCAGCATGAAATTGTTGTTGAGAGTATGAGCGGTGATGTTCTTGAGGTTGAGGTTTCTGCTAAAGAGCGCCTGAATCTTGATAAACTTCTTGAAGGCATTGTTCTTCAATCAGAGGTTATGGAGCTGAAAGCCAATCCTGACAGATCTGCGGAAGGTGTGGTTGTTGAAGCCAAACTTGATAAAGGTCGTGGTCCGGTTGGAACCGTGCTTATTCAACGTGGTACTCTGCGTGTTGGTGATATTGTTGTTGCCGGACGTGCATGGGGTAAGGTTCGTGCTCTGATTAATGATCAGGGAGAGCAGGTTCAGGAGGCTGGTCCTTCAGTACCTGTAGAAATCCTAGGGTTTGGTTCTGCTCCAGAAGCTGGCGATCAGCTTGCAGTTGTAGAGAGTGAAGCCAAGGCACGTGAAATTACCGGATATCGTGTGCGTAAGCGTCGTGATACTCATGCCGTTGGTGTTGGTTCAGGTCTGTCACTTGAGCAGATGATGTCTCAGCTTAAAGAGCAGGGACGCCAGGAGTTTCCGCTTCTGATCAAAGGTGATGTGCAGGGTTCTGTAGAAGCCATTTCGGCTGCTCTTGAAAAGCTGGGTACTGATGAAGTCGGTGCGCGGATTGTTCATGCGGCAGTAGGTGGTATTACAGAGTCAGATATTACTCTTGCGACAGCGTCGAATGCTCCAATTCTGGGCTTTAATGTTCGTGCCAATGTGCAGGCCAGAGAAGCTGCGGAGCGTGATGGTATCGAGGTACGTTATTACTCGGTTATTTATGACCTGGTTGATGACATCAAAGCTGCCATGTCCGGAATGCTTTCTCCTGAAATGCGTGAGACATTCCTTGGTAATGCCGAGATACTGGAAGTCTTCCATATATCCAAAGTTGGTAAGGTTGCCGGTTGTCGCGTTACAGAAGGTAAGGTTGAACGTGGTGCGAAGGTACGGCTTATTCGTGATAACGTTGTTATTCACGAAGGTGAGCTATCAACACTGAAACGCTTTAAGGACGAAGTTAAAGAGGTTCAGACTGGTCAGGAATGTGGAATGGCCTTCACTAATTATCAGGATATGCGTCCGGGTGATGTGATCGAGTGCTTCCATGTTGAAGAGATCATTCGCACACTTTAGTTCTCTGATTGAGAGAACGGGTATTTGGCTATAAACCAGATTTGTTATTTGAACCCCTCATATAGCAGGGGAAAGTGAAGGGAACATTTTTGTTCCCTTTGCCATATAGGCTATCATTTGTTTGATATAGCCTTATTTAGAAGGTAATTCAGTAAAATGCATTCAGCAAAAGGCCCTAGTCAGCGCCAGTTGCGGATAGGTGAGTTGATCCGGAAGGCGCTCGCAGAGATCTTTATTCGAATTGATATTCGGGATCAGGATCTTACAGGTGTTGTTTGGACTGTCTCTGAAGTGAGTATCAGTCCTGATGCGAAGAACGCGCAGGTTTTTGTTTTCCCCTTTGGTGGTGGTGAACCGGAAATAGCGGTTGCAGCTCTTAATCGTCATGCAAAGTTTTTGCGTGGTGAGGTAACCCGCAAAGTTAATCTCAAGCATACACCGCAACTGAAATTTCAGATTGATAATTCGTTTGATTATTCAGAACGTATTGATCAGGTTCTGAAGTCTGATGAAGTTTCCAAGGACCTGGACTAGGTCCGGGGAATTAAAAATGCCGGGATACCGGCTGACATTTCTATTCTGGAGAGATTGAAATTTATCAGGAGTTTCATCTCTTCAATTTTCAAAAAGAGAATAAGACTATGGCACGTCGAAAAGGCAATCCGGTTAACGGGTGGCTTGTACTTGATAAAGATGAAGGGATTACGTCTACACAGGCTGTCGGTAAAGCGCGTCGAATATTTAATGCGCAAAAGGCAGGACATGCGGGGACTCTTGATCCTCTCGCGACAGGAATTTTACCGATTGCGTTTGGTGAGGCTACCAAGACTGTACCCTATTTAATGGATTCCGAGAAAACCTACAGATTTACGATTGCCTGGGGGGCTGAAACAGACACGGATGATGAGCAGGGGACTGTTGTTGCCCGTAACGATGAAAGACCGGAGCCTTCTGCAGTAGAAGAAGCTATCAAAAGTTTTGTTGGCGATATTATGCAGGTCCCTCCTCAATATTCAGCGATCAAAGTTGACGGGGCCAGAGCTTATGACCTTGCGAGAGAAGGTGAGGAATTTGAGCTTAAGGCCCGGCAGATCAGGATTGATCGTCTGGAAATTACAGTTTGTGAGCAGGATTTTTGCGTATTAGAAGCTGATTGCGGCAAAGGGACCTACGTGAGGTCTATTGCTCGTGATCTTGGCCGTCAGCTTGGCTGTCTTGGTCATATTACGCAATTAAGAAGGACACGGGTCGGCATATTTAGAGAAAATGATGCGATTTCATTTGACAAAATACTGGAAACGCAAGAAGAGTTGCGTCAGAGTGGCGCTGAGCCTGCCATTTTGACTGAACAGCTTCGACCTGTTGAGACCGCGCTGGACGACATCCCGGCGCTGGCCGTTGACGGGAACGATGCACAAAGGCTCAAACGGGGGCAGTCTGTGCTAATACGCGGACGAGATGCTCCAATCATAAAAGGACCTTGCTATGCAATTTCACGAGGAGTTCTTGTGGCTTTGGGTGAGGTTATTCGTGGTGAACTGAAACCGACACGTGTTTTCAATTTGCCTTAGTAAAATTAACAGATACCAATAGGAGATCCGATGTCGGTAACTGCAGAACGTAAACAAGAACTTATTAAAGAATTTGCTACCAAAGACGGTGATACAGGTTCACCTGAGGTCCAGGTTGCTGTTTTGACTGAACGCATAGTAAATCTTACTGAACACTTCAAAACTCATAAAAAAGATAACCACTCACGTCGTGGCCTGTTGAAAATGGTTAGCCAGCGTCGCCGCTTGCTTGACTATGTCAAAGCCAATGATGATGCGCGTTATCAGGACCTTATTAAAAGACTTGGTCTACGCCGTTAAGGTACTCTCCCGGTTTTATCGGGGTTATTTAAGGTTATGCAAGAAACATTGAAGAATAAATGCAGAAATGTGTTTCTTTAACTGCAAAACCATGTATGTTTTATGAGCTTATAAGATAAGCCTTAAACTTTAATGGGAGATATTCTCTCCTTTACTTTGGGCGGCAATCCGGCTGCCCAGAGATACGTATGAATAGATGGATGATATTGATTTGACATGAGGCGTTACTTTCGATTCATTTCATCTATAAGAAATGAGATAAAATATGTTTGATATACATACCGAAGAAGTTGAATGGGGTGGTCGGACACTCAAATTTGAAACCGGCCGCATTGCCAGACAAGCTCACGGTTCAGTGCTGGTTACTTATGGAGATACCAGCGTTTTGGCAACGGTTACTGCCGCAAAAGACGTGAAGCCAGGAATTGACTTCTTTCCCCTCACTGTAAATTACCAGGAAAAAACGTATGCCGCCGGAAAGATTCCAGGCGGTTATTTTAAACGTGAAGGCCGTCCTTCAGAGAAAGAAACTCTTGTTTCACGCCTGATTGACCGTCCTATCCGTCCGCTATTTGCACCAGGGTTTAAAAACGAGACCCAGGTTATTACGACTGTTCTGTCGCATGATATGGAAAATGATCCTGATGTTGTAGCTATGGTTGCAGCTTCTGCTGCACTGACAATATCCGGAGTTCCTTTCCTTGGTCCGATCGGCGCTGCACGTGTTGGCTATATTGATGGCGAATATATTCTGAATCCGCTTATGGATGAGATGGAAAGCACTACGCTTGATCTTGTTGTTGCCGGTACACAGGATGCAGTCCTGATGGTGGAATCCGAAGCTCAGGAGCTTAACGAAGACATCATGCTTGGTGCGGTTGTCTTTGGCCAGAAAGAATTCCAGACAGTCATCAATGCTGTGATCAATCTTGCTGAAAAGGCTGCCAAAGAGCCGTGGGATCTTGTTGAAGTTGACAAATCCAAATATGAAAGCAGAGTTCGCGAGATGGCTGAAGAAGGTCTTCGCGCGGCTTACGAAAATCCTGAGAAAAAGAAACGTCAGGATGCGATCGGCGAAATTAAAGACAAAGTTTTTGCCGAGCTAATGCCTGATGAGGATGACGGGTCAGAGAAAGTTCTTCTTGGCTCTGTATTCAAAGGTCTGGAAAGCGAGATTGTTCGCGGAAACATTATCAAAACGAAAGTTCGTATTGATGGTCGTGACCTGACAACAGTTCGCCCGATTGTTTCTGAAGTGGGAGTTTTACCAAGAGCACATGGTTCATCCCTGTTTACTCGTGGTGAAACGCAGGCACTGGTTGTTGCTACACTTGGTACTGGTGAAGATGAGCAGATTATTGATGCTCTTGAAGGTACTTACAGAGAGCCATTCCTTCTTCATTATAATTTCCCTCCTTACTCAGTTGGTGAAGTTGGACGTGTTGGTTTTACCGGCCGTCGTGAAATTGGTCATGGCAAGCTTGCATGGCGTGCAATGCACCCTGTTCTGCCTACTAAAGAAGAGTTTCCTTATACGCTTCGTGTGGTTTCTGAAATCACTGAATCTAACGGTTCTTCTTCTATGGCGACAGTTTGTGGTACGTCTCTAGCACTAATGGATGCGGGTGTTCCTCTGAAACGTCCTGTTGCAGGTATTGCGATGGGTCTGATTAAAGAAGAAGACGGCTTTGCGGTTCTGTCTGATATTCTTGGTGATGAAGATCATCTGGGTGACATGGACTTTAAAGTTGCTGGTACTGCAGATGGTATTACGTCTCTTCAGATGGATATCAAGATTACCGGTATTACTGAAGATATTATGCGCATCGCACTTGATCAGGCGAGAGACGGTCGTGTTCATATTCTTGGTGAGATGAATAAGGCTCTTACTGAAGCTCGCCCTGAGCTTGGTGAGTTTGCTCCACGTATTGAGACACTGACTATTCCTACTGACAAGATCCGTGAAGTTATCGGTTCTGGTGGTTCGGTTATTCGCGGTATCGTGGAAGAAACCGGAGCCAAGATTGATATTTCTGATGATGGTGTTGTTAAGGTTGCAGCTTCTGACGGAGCTTCAATTAATGCTGCTATCAAGATGATCAAAGAGATTGCGTCAGAACCAGAAGTTGGAATGATATACAAAGGTAAGGTCGTCAAGATCATGGACTTTGGTGCATTTGTAAACTTCTTTGGTGCCCGTGATGGTCTGGTTCATATTTCTCAACTTGCTGATCGTCGTGTGGCGAATGTCAGCGAGATTGTTTCTGAAGGCCAGGAAGTTTTCGTTAAACTTCTCGGAATTGATGACCGTGGCAAGGTTCGCCTGTCAATGAAGGTTGTTGATCAGGAAACTGGTTCTGAGAAAGCTAAAGAAGAGGAAGATGCGGAATAAGGTGTAAGCTGATTTCGTTATTTTCTAAATGAATTGGAAAGGCTCGCTCAGGCGGGCCTTTTTATTGTGTGGTGGTGATGTTGATGATTAAAATATTTTTTAGGATTTTTCTGGCTGTATTTATGATTACAGCTGGTGTTCTGCATTTTATTTCCACTGACGGGTTTGCCCAAATTGTTCCGGCATGGTTGCCCTGGCCAAGGGAGCTGGTGCTAATCAGTGGGGTATTCGAGATTGCCGGCGGACTTGGTCTGCTGTTGCCATTGACACGGAAATGGGCCGGATATGGGTTGATCCTGCTTTATATTGCTGTGTTGCCTGCTAATATTAATATGGCTATCTATCGAATTCAGCCGCTTGATTTTGAAATACCGGATTCTGTTTTATGGGCGCGTATTCCGTTTCAACTGGTGTTTATAGTCTGGGCATGGTGGGTATCACGCGAAGTCTGACTGGTGCTGTTTGAAGAGTTTGTACAGCGCGTTTTTTGTTTTTCGGATATGGCTCCGGGTTTTTGCTTCCTCGTGACTGACAAGCCATTGGGTATGGGTGAGTTCGTCTATTGTGTCTGAGCACTTTTCCAGTTGGGGGATGGCGTTTCCGATAAAGCACGGAAGGATTGTAAGTCCTGCTCCCTGCATTATTGCTTCAAGAAGGATCTGGCGACTATCGCAGGTGATTTTTGCTATGCCTCCCAGATGCTGGTGGAGCCAGAAGGCTGATGAACCGGCAGCCCCCGCTTTTGATGGCAAGATCCAGTCGCATTCGCTGAAACGCTTATCGGTAAAGGCAGCAGGGTGGGATGCCAGATAGTTTTTTTCTCCGAAGATGGCGAAGCTGACCTGCCCCATGCGTCTTCTGATCAGTCCCTGCTGATTGGGCATCTGATTTCGTATTCCAATATCTGCTTCACGGCGAAGTAAATTTAGAAATGATGTGTCACTGATTAGCTGGAGTCGGATATTTGTTGCCTGCATAAGTGTGTGTAAATGCCGGGAGATGAAGAGGCTCGTCCAGGTTCCGGCAGTTACTTTTACCATTGGTCTTGGGTCGAGATTCTGGTGCCAGCTTTGTATCAGTCCTGCCTGTATGTCCATTTCGCTGACTTTTGCCAGTAGTTCATGACCATGAGATGTAAGAGTGAAGCCCGTTTTATGGCGGTCGAACAGTTTTACCCCCATATCGGTTTCAAGCTGGCTTATTCGTCTGCTCAGGGTTGGTATGCTTGCTCGTGTTTCATGTGCTGCTCCGGCAAGTCCGTTTGATTTTGCGACTGCCAGAAACAGTCGCAGGTCATCCCAGTTCAGTGTTTCATTTTTGAAAGGCATATTTCTATTTCTTGTATTTATTTGCTGAAGTTTGAGCCTGATAGTCAGCCATTATAAAGATATCATAGTTTTTGAAAATGAATTAAAAAAAGGAAAATATGACGATGTCAGATAATGTGAAGGTTGTTGTGACGTTTGATGTTCTGGAAGAGAAGCTGGAAATTTTTGAAGGTATTATGACTTCTCTGAAGACAGATCTTCCAAAAGTGGATGGGTGTAACAGTATTGTTATTCACAGAGATCAGGATGATGCCAGTGTTTTTGTTCTGGTTGAAGACTGGGACAGCCGGGAAATACATGACGCTCATATAGCGACTGTGGTTGAATCCGGTGGGTGGGCGACAATAGAGGCTATGCTTAAAAGTGCTCCTGTTACACGAAATATGAGCGTGTACTAGAGTATGTCGCGTTTAGTCAGATTCATTTTGCGGGAATTTTTACGTTATTATCTACGTTTTAAAGTATCGAAAATACTCCAGTATTCCCGGAACTTTAAAACTTAATTCCTTCCTCGGCAAAGTGAACCCGATTAAACACTACAAGCTCCAGGTGCAACCAAAAGAGCTTTACTGTATTTTTTTTAATGCCAGTTCAGCTGCTTTTCTGATCCAGAGGTGATTATCTTTTTTTGCCCTGATCAGGTGAGGGACTGCCTTTTTGCTTTTCATCTCTCCCAGCAACCAGGCAGCCCGCATTCCTGATCCAGCCGCTGTGGATTGTGTGAGAATAATGATTAGTTTTTGTTCCAGATATTCTTTAGCAGGTGGGGATTGGGTCAACTTTTTTATTGTAGTGAGAAACTTACCGGTGTTCAGGTGTTTGCGCTGCATTTCTGACAGAAGGTTATTCAGGTTTTCTTTTGTTTCCTGATTGAGATTGTCTGAATGGGCTGAGTGAAAAAAGGTCAGGGTAAGCAGAATTGTTATTATGATGAGAGTCACTTTATTTGTTTTCACAAGATGGGTCCCTGACAGTTTTTATTACCTCTCAGGTAATTGATACAGTTTTGTGGCGGTTATAGGTTTGTGCCTGATGAGTAATTTTTTGCAGGAGCCTGTAATGCATATTCTGTCTGGTGCCATGTTGTTTATTGTGGGCGTTATCCATTTATTGCCTGTCACCGGTGTTTTAGGTGCAGGGCGCCTTTCTGCTTTGTACGGCATCGAGGTTGTTGATCCGAATCTGCTTATTCTTATGCAGCATCGGGCAGTTTTATTCGGGTTGCTTGGTTTATTTCTGGTTGGAGCTGCGTTTTTTTCCGGTTGGAGATGGCCCGGATATGCAGCGGGATTTATCAG
>JBOEGA010000047.1:0-7498 GCA_050633205.1 Methyloligellaceae bacterium
TCGAAGAGCTTGTGTCTCTGTTAAGAGAGCGAAAAGTTACTTCTGCTGAGCTGGTAGAGCAGGCAATTGCACGGATTGAAGCGCTTGATGAGAAGACCAATGCGGTGATTGTCCGTGACTTTGACAGGGCACGTGAGGCTGCAAAACTTGCGGATGAGGCCATTAATAAGGGCGACCAGCGTCCATTGCTGGGTATTCCCATGACAGTTAAGGAGTCCTACAATGTGGGTGGCCTGCCGACGACATGGCGTATAGAGCAGGCGAAGGATAATATTGCAGCAAAGGATTCCGTTCCGGTTAAGCGACTGAAAGATGCCGGGGCAATAATTCTTGGAAAAACAAATGTTTCGTATCTGTTGATTGACTGGCAGTCAGCTAATCCGGTTTACGGTGTTGCTAATAATCCGTGGGATCAGACAAGGACACCAGGTGGTTCTTCCGGCGGGTCTGCGGCTGCACTTGCTGCAGGGTTTACTCCACTAGAACTTGGTTCCGATATTGGCGGATCACTGCGGATGCCCGCAAGCTTTTGTGGGGTTTATTCACTGAAGCCAACATATAATCTGGTTCCTTCACGCGGCCATACTCCTCCGGTTGAGCCTGTCCTGTCTGTTGGGGCCAGGGTTGACTTTGCTGTTGGCGGACCACTGGCCAGAAGCGCGGATGACCTTGATACTGCACTCAAAATTCTGGCGGCGCCTGACGATATGAAAGCGAAAGCCTATAAGCTGGAGCTGCCTGAGCCAAGACATGATAATCTCAAGGATTTCAAAGTCCTTGTGCTGGATGAGCACCCACTTGCTCCCACAGATGATGCTGTAAAAAACAAAGTCAACGGTCTTGCAGACAAGTTGACAGATGCAGGATGCCAGATCAGCCGTCAGAGTGAGTTATTACCGGATTTATCGCTTATGGGGCGGACCTACCTGACTATGCTGATGTCGTTCTTTTCTGCAAACCTGCCTGATGAGGTTTATGCCCGCGAGCTGGAAAGAGCTAAGGATCTGAGCGATGATGATCTGAGTATTGAAGCGTCTATGCTACGAGGGAGTACTCTCAGCCACCGGGACTGGGTCCGCACAGATCGTATTCGTACAGGTGTAGTTGACAAGATGAACCTCTTTTTCAGGGAATTTGACGTAATTTTATGTCCTGTCAGTCCATCAGTAGCATTTCCCCATGATCATTCGCACGTGCCGGGACGGAAACTCATGGTTAACGGGAAGGAAATCTCTTACCTGCATCAATCCATGTGGATCAGCATTGCTACCCTGAGCGGTTTTCCAGCGACGACGATGCCTGTAGGGCTTAATAATGACGGGATGCCTATAGGTGCTCAGGTTATAGGGCCTTATCTGGAAGACAGAACCACTATCAGGTTTGCTTCTCTGGTAGAGAAGGAGTTTGGCGGTTTTATTCGTCCTGAGGGCTATTGATAATTGCCACAATGGCTTTCAAATCGCATTCGAAATCGAAAGTGTGTATTTACATTTCGAAATAATTCGAATATTTTCGTTTATAAGTAATAAATACATGAATTTGTGTCGTATTGATATAAACGAATGCGAATCTGGAAGGTAGATATTTGGCTATGAGTCAAATGTTCGATATTGTGATTGTGGGTGGTGGCATCAATGGCGTGGGTATTGCCAGAGATGCTGCCGGACGAGGTTTGTCTGTTTTTCTTGCTGAGAAAGGTGACCTTGCTTCAGGGACATCTTCTGCTGCTACCAAGTTGATACATGGCGGTTTACGCTATCTTGAACAGTATGAGTTCAGTCTGGTGCGTGAGGCTCTGAGCGAGCGGGAAGTGCTTTGGCGGTTAGCCCCACATATAATTCATCCACTACGTTTTATTCTCCCTCATCACAGGGGGCTAAGGCCTACGATGCTGATTCGTCTGGGGCTGTTTCTTTATGATTATATTGGTGGCCGCCGTAAACTCCCCGGAAGTAAGGCTATTAATCTGAAACAACACGAAGCTGGCAAAGTGCTAAAGAAAGAATTCGAAAAGGGATTCGAATATTCAGATTGCTGGGTTGATGATGCCCGTCTGGTTGTGCTCAATGCTCTTGATGCACAGAATAACGGTGCAGAAATTCATGTGGGAACAGAAGTGGTTTCTGCCAGAAAAGAAGAAGATTGCTGGCGCATCAAGTTGAAAAACTGTTCAGGTGAAGAACTTTCGGATGTTCGTGGCAGGATACTTATTAATGCAGCGGGGCCGTGGGCCGGGAGCTTTTTGAATGGGGCTGTCGGCTCCAATTCAAAAGGGCAGGTGCGTCTCGTAAAGGGCAGTCATATTGTTGTGAAAAAGCTTTTTGATCATGACAAGGCTTATATTTTCCAGAATGATGATCAGCGCATTATTTTTGCTATTCCCTATGAAGGAGATTACACACTGATCGGTACCACTGATGTGGAATATGTTGGTGAGCCAGGTGATGTAAAAATTTCTCAGGACGAGATTGAATACCTCTGTTCTGCAGCGAGTGAGTATTTCGAGGAGGAGGTGGTTCCAGAAAGAGTGCACTGGAGTTACTCCGGGGTCCGGCCTCTCTATGATGACGGGGACGCCAACCCTCAGGAAGTTACCAGAGATTTCGTACTGGATGTTGATGGCAAAAAGGGAGAGCCTGTCTTACTGAATATCTTTGGTGGCAAGCTTACGACCTATCGTTACCTGGCTGAAAAAGCCCTTGAAAAGCTTTCGCCCTGGATTTCTGTTTCAGGTCCAAAATGGACGCATTCAAAGATACTTCCCGGTGGTGATATGCCGATGGAAGGGTTCGATGACTTTACATCAAAGCTGAAAGAGAAATATTCCCTTCTTGAGAGTGGTCTGGTGGAGCGGCTTGCCCGTCTGTATGGGACAAGGGTCAACAGAATATTGTCTGATGTTATCAGTATGAAGGATATGGGCAAGCATTTCGGTGCTGATCTTTATGAGCGCGAGGTGGAGTATCTGCGCAAAGAAGAGTGGGCCAGAACTGCTGATGATATATTATGGCGGCGTACCAAACTGGGGCTAAGGTTTAATAACCAGGAAAAATCCATGTTGATAGAATGGCTGGATAAACATAAGCTTTAAAAAAAGAATGTCGTTGAGGGAGAGTATACGAATGGGCCGTTATGTACTTGCAATAGATCAGGGAACCACTTCCAGCAGAGCTATCCTGTTTGATGAAGAATGCAAGGTTGCGGGGATAGCCCAACAGGAATTTCCTCAATATTATCCAAAATCCGGCTGGGTTGAGCATGATCCTGAGGAAATCTGGGAGAGTGTGCTTAAAACCTGCCGCGAGGTTATGACAAACACCGGATGTTCACCTGAAGACATTGTTTCGATCGGTATAACCAACCAGCGCGAAACAACCGTTGTCTGGGACCGTGAGACGGGTAAGGCAGTCCATAATGCGATTGTATGGCAGGACAGCAGAACTGCAGAATTGTGTGAATCTTTAAAGAATGCAAGGCATGAGGCTGTCTTTACGCGAAAGACAGGTTTGTTACTGAACCCCTATTTCTCCGGTACAAAACTATCATGGATTCTGGCTAATGTTCCCGGTGCCCGTGATGCGGCCAGAGAGGGCAAACTTGCTTTTGGAACTGTAGACAGTTTTCTGTTATGGAGGCTTACAGATGGTAAGGTTCATGCGACTGATGCCACCAATGCAAGCAGGACATTGCTGTTTGATATTAATGAGAATATCTGGAGTGATGAGCTGCTTCAGGTTTTAAGTATTCCCAAAAACATGCTGCCTGAGGTTAAGGATAGTGCCGCTGATTTTGGTGAGACAAGTCTCTTTGGTTCGACAATTCGTATATCGGGAATTGCAGGAGATCAGCAAGCAGCCAGTGTTGGTCAGGCCTGTTTTAAGCCCGGTATGATGAAGTCAACTTATGGTACAGGTTGTTTTGCTCTATTAAATACTGGTGAAACTCCTGTCTTTTCCCGGAACAAATTGTTGACTACAATCGCTTATCGGTTAAACGGTAAGACTACATATGCTCTTGAAGGCTCTATTTTTGTTGCAGGGGCTGCTGTGCAGTGGCTACGAGATGGATTGAAGCTGATTGAGAGTGCTGAACAAAGCGGGGAACTGGCGAAACAGGCTGATCCTGCGCAGGATGTATACCTTGTTCCGGCATTTGTTGGTCTGGGAGCACCGTTCTGGGATGCTGAGTGCAGAGGGGCAATATATGGATTGTCTCGTGGTACCGGGCCTAATGAAATAGCGCTGGCTGCACTGGAGAGTGTGTGTTACCAGACGCGATCCCTGCTTGATGCAATGACTGCTGACTGGGAAAATTCAGCGGATATGGTATTGCGTGTAGATGGCGGGATGGTTGCATCAGACTGGACTATGCAGCGTCTGGCTGACATTCTGGATGCGCCTGTTGATCGGCCGCATATTCTGGAAACAACTGCTCTGGGTGCAGCCTATCTGGCGGGAATGCAGGTCGGGTTTTATCCTGGGTTGGAAGAGTTCAGTAAAAGCTGGTCACTGGAGCATAGATTTGTTCCGCAAATGGACGAGACTGAGCGGGCAAGAAAATATGCTGGTTGGAATGATGCTGTTCGCCGAACGCTGACCTCCTGAGCCGGTTTGACAGGGTCTTATTGAGGTTAAGAAATGGATGCACTAAACCCGAGACAGTTTGATATAGTCAGGATTGCCCGTGATGAAGGGCAGGTGAATGTTGAGGATCTGGCTGAAAGGTTTAAAGTTACTCCGCAGACTATTCGTAAGGACCTGAACGAGCTCTGTGACAGGAATGTTCTGCAGCGATATCATGGTGGTGCGCTGCTGTCTTCCGGAGTTGAGAATCTTGGCTATGAATCCCGACAAACCCTTGCAGAAGGTGAAAAGCTGGCAATAGGCAAAAGAGCGGCTGAGCTGATACCTGATAACTGCTCTCTGATCATTAATATTGGTACGACAACTGAAAATGTTGCTGCGGCGCTCAAAGGCCATAAGGGACTGCTTGTTATTACCAATAACCTGAATGTCGCCAATATTCTGCGCCCGGCAGAAGGTGTGGAAGTTATTATTACAGCAGGCAGCCTCAGAAAGTCTGATGGCGGTATAGTTGGTTCTGCAACCTATGATTTTATCAAACAGTTTAAAGTTGATTATGCTGTAATAGGTACGTCTGCAATCGATGTGGATGGTGCATTGCTGGATTATGATTACCGGGAAGTGCGAGTTTCTCAGGCTATTCTGGAAAATGCGAGGAATATTATTCTTGTTGCGGATAATATGAAATTTGAGCGTTCTGCTCCTGTGCGCATCGGACATATATCCCAGGTCGATACATTTGTAACCGATGTTTCACCACCAGCAGATTTCAGCCAGATATGCCATGATCATAATGTACAGGTAGTTCGCCTTGACAGTGAGGAGTAGAAAGCTCTTTAAAATCGAGCTTCTGTGCCAATAATATTGGTGTTTATTAATTTTCTCTGAGATTAAATTTCTTTAACAGTATTGAGTACCTTTAGTTTCGTTTTAAAAGGGGTGTGCAGATGTTGATTTTTATGCTGTTCGCTTTCATATAAAAAACGTAATGTTTTTGTTTCTCGTCGTGAAGTTGTTGAAACGCAGGGGAATTTCCCAAATGGACCGCATTAAATTCATTCAAATTACCATTCTTTCCATATTTACTTCGCTGGCTTTTCTGAAGACTGGTCAGGCTGAAGATATCAAATTTGTTCACGGTTACCAGTTTCAGGACTGTAAGGATTGTCCGAAGATGGTTGTGGTCAAGGGAGGTTCATTTCTTATGGGATCTCCCCCAGAAGAGAAAGGGCACGAGAAGTTTGAAGTTCCACAACATGAGGTTAATGTTGGAAGCTTTGCTGTCGGGCAGTTTGAGGTAACTTATGAGGAATGGTCAGCTTGTGTGAAAGGTGGCGGGTGTGATGGCTATAATCCTCGCGTTCGTAACAAGGGAAAACATCCGGTTACCAGGGTATCGTGGAATGATGCCCAGTCCTATGTGAAATGGTTGAAAAGCAAAACTGGAAAAAATTACAGGTTATTATCTGAAGCTGAATGGGAATATGCTGCACGTGCAGGAACAGCGACTCCATATTATTTTGGTGAGGATAAAAACAAGATATGTGATTATGCTAATGGTGCCGATAAGCGGTCCATTATTTCGTTTATAAAACTGATCTGCGGTGACGGATCAAAATATACTGCTGTAGTAGGTTCCTACAAACCAAATGCTTTTAGTCTTTATGATGTATACGGCAATGTACGCGAGTGGGTAGAGGATGAATGGCATCCAAACTATGACCGTGCACCCACAGATGGAACCGCTTGGGTTAAAAAGAAAAAGAGCCTGACAGCAGATCATGTTCTGCGTGGTGGTTCGTGGACCAGTAGTCCATATTCAATGAGGTCAGCTGCCCGTGTTTACAAAGGAGCTGATTTCCGCAGCTTTACTATCGGGTTTCGGGTTGCACGTGATTTACCTAAAGATATTGGTAAAACTGCCGAGTAATATAATTGAATATGTACAGATATCTCCCTCCCTGTTTAGGTTCTGTGACATTCAAATCGTAATAATTAAGCAGTTAAATAATTTTTATTTTTGTAATAAGCACAGGTGAGAGCAAGGCTAATAAAACAATACTGTTCTCACTTCATCCCCCTCTTTCCATACTATGATACCCTGCCATAATTAGCGAGTTACGATGCTGTAGAATATTACCGCAGAATATGTCGTATACGGCAAAAAAATACTAAATATAGCCTCTGGGACAGAAGCGTACCAAGATACGGTCAATATTTCGAATTACCTATAGTTATAAGTATTCATTCAAAATACATGAGAAATAATCATGTTTAATAAAATAATATGATGAATATAAAAGAAGAAAAATCGAGAAATAGAGACGTCGGAATATTCAAGGGAGAAATAGAAGTGATGACTTATCTTAGGTATATTATACTATTGGCGGTTGTTCCATTACTTGTCAGTGTAAATTTAGTACAAGCAGCGGAACGAGGCACGCCGGAACAAGCCATTGCCATGGTGAAGAAAGTAAAAAAAATGTTTAGAACTCAGGGTGCGGAAAAGACATTTCGTGCAGTGAATGACCGTTCACATGGGTTTAAACAAGGGGACCTTTATCCTTTTATCGCTCATACTGACGGGTGGATTGCAGCACATTTTCTGGTTTCATTACGCGGATTGAAATTTAATGAAAACCGGGACAGAAATGGCAAAGTCATTTTTCAGCAGTTTATGAAAGTGGTTCGCAGTCCAGGTAGTAAAGGCTGGGCCAATTATGCATATTACAATCCCAGAGCAAAGAAAATCGAAGACAAAAGTTCCTACATAGAAATGTTGGATAGCGAGTTTTTTGTATGTGTCGGTGTATATGGAAAAGTACAAAATTTAGCTCAGAGATAATTTATTTAACCTGGCAGAGGGAAGGGACAAACCTCTGTCAGGCTAATAAGGTGTACTAGCCTCGACAAGA
>JBOEGA010000048.1:0-27573 GCA_050633205.1 Methyloligellaceae bacterium
GGATAGAATATCCAATATAGTTTATTTCTTGATTTAACTAATCAGCACAGTGAGAAAATATAATTTAACTAAAAAACAACAGGTAAAACAGCTAAGTAAAAAATAAAATAAATGAGCTTTTATACCAGAACATATTCCTTCTCACTTTATGCCAAAAGAAATCCCGGGAGGAAGTGATGCTAATGAAAAATATAACCAAATTCTTACCTCTAGCCTGTCTTATTCTGTTTAATATTGGATTGTTCGCGTGGGCATATACTGGAGCAGCCAAATGGCTTTCGGTAGAGAACGGGATGATGGAAAATGCCCAGGTTGCACTCGTATTAATCACGGGCCTTGTTTACCTGTATGCTGGCTATAAGAATTCCGGCGCTATCAGATCTGCAGCTTTTCTTATGTTTGGCGTCTGCATGATTGGGTTTATTCGCGAGGTTGATTTTCGGCAGGCTCCTGATGCCTATGCCATGATCAAATATCTTTTTGGTCCAGCCAGAGATATTGTGTTTGCAATCATAGGTATAATTATGGTGGGGTATATTGTTTTGGTTCGTGCCCACTTTTCCAACTGGATCAGTATTATGCTGAGCTGGCAGGCATGGGCATTTTATCTAAGCATAGCCTTTATAGCTGCCAGCTTTGCGAGCCCAAACTTCTTGCCACACGGTGTTATGGAAGTGTTTATTGAAGAAGCACTGGAACTTAATGGTTATGCCCTGTTGCTTATTGCTTCTTTTGAATTATCCAAGGCAGCTTATCAGGAATTACAACCTGCCGAATAAATGCCTGCCAAACTGAATTACCAGGGAAATTCCCTGCTGCATTCAGCAAGCCAGTCGATGAAAAGACGCACCCTTGTTGAGAGGTGACGGTTTTGGGGGAATATGGCGTATATTCCCCGTTCCGGATAGGTTTCGTATTCTGGCAGGACCCTGACAAGTTCTCCTGAATTCAGATATGATGCTGCTCCAAAAATGGGGAGCTGAGCTATGCCCAGCCCCTGCAGACATGCCTCGACCATCATCTTCAGATTGTTTGATGAAAACACCCGGTTTTGCTGAACGGAAGAGATATTTCCGTCTTTATCCTTATATCTCCAGTCGATACTATCGCCATGAAAATTATATGTAATCGCCGGAAAATCAGATAGCTCCTCAGGGGACTTCGGTAGTTTTCCCAGATTTGCCAGTGTTGCTGATGCGCACAGGATTATCGGGCAAACAGCCAGATGTCTGGCGATCAGTGATGAGTCCTTCAGGTCACCAATACGCACAATAATATCGTAACCCTCAGCGATCATATCGACCTTGCGGTCATCAAAATCAACATCAATGGTAACTTCAGGGTATTTTCTGGCAAACCCTGCTATTGGGCGCACCAGATACTGTTCACCAAAGGACATGGGGACATTCATTTTAATATGTCCGACAGGAGATGCTTTCAACTCCTGTATCTGCTGCCTGGCTTCATCAAGGTCTTCCAGAGCCTTTCTGGCTTTTTCGCTATAGACAGCGCCCTCTTCGGTAAGGGTCACCTGACGGGTTGTCCTATGGAGCAAGCGCACTCCCAACTGATTTTCCAAGGCCTGTACCTGTTTACTGAGTGCAGGGCCGGTAACTCCCAGAGCACGTGCTGCTCCGGCAAAGCTCTGATGTTTAGCAACAGCCAGAAACATACTGATACGTGAGATATTATCCATACTCGTTACCTTTTGGAACTTATCAAGTGACTAATTACAGTATTACCATTTGATTTGGAATTAGCAAATATGGGGCAGAATTAATAAAGGACTATAATTATGACTACCAACCAACAGGAAATTGGAAGCTTTTTATTAAGGCTGGCATTTGGAACAATCCTGCTTGCTCATGGCCTTCTTAAAGTTTTCGTTTTCACGATACCCGGAACTGTCGCCTATTTCGAAAGTCTGGGCCTGCCTGGCATAACTGCCTATCTGACGATTTTTGGAGAGATTGCCGGGGGACTGGCTATTTTATCAGGTGTTCTGACGAGGCTGGCAGCGGCTCTGACCATTCCAATTATGATTGGAGCGACATGGGCTCATATCGGTAACGGTTGGGTTTTCAGTAGTAGTAAAGGCGGCTGGGAATTCCCTGCCCTGCTTATTGTTCTGGCCATTGTGGTTGCGCTTCAGGGGCCTGGAGCATTTGCCATAAGAAAATAACCGGAGGTCTTCATGCTCAGAATTATTCCATATGACACTCTTGGCCATGCCAATTATGGATGGCTGGATGCTAAATACCATTTCAGCTTTGGTAATTATTATGATCCCGGAAGGCTGAATTTTGGTGCACTGCGCGTTATTAATGATGATGTGATCAGAGCCGGTGCAGGATTTGACAGTCATCCGCATAAAGATATGGAAATCATTACTTATGTTCGCAAAGGCGCAATTACGCATCGCGATAATAACGGCAATATCGGACGGACTGCCAAAGGTGATGTGCAGGTGATGAGTGCGGGTAACGGCATCTTTCACTCCGAATATAACTTTGAGAATGAAGAGACGAACCTTTATCAAATCTGGATCGAGCCTAAGGAAAAGGGAATTACGCCGAAATGGGGTTCTCAGGAGTTTCCCAGGGAACCTGTTGAAAATACACTGCCTTTGCTCGTATCCGGAGATAATACTGCCCCGCTCCATATTCATCAGGATGCAAGAATTTATGGTGGCCGGCTCAATCAGGGCACCGGTATTGAGCACCATATAAGAGGGCAGGCTTATCTTCTTGTTTCAGATGGAGATATCGAAATTATCAGCCAGCTGTTACGAAAAGGCGATGGGGCGGAGTTAACGGATATGTCTTCGGTTAATATCAAGGCGCAGACTGATGCAGAAGTTCTTATAATTGAGGTGCCGGCTTCCGAGCATTAAGAGCTTTAGTCAGGAGCAGCACAGGAAAATGAAACATGGTAGTTGCGCTGACGTGCATTGCCCTGAGGTGCAGGAAAGATCGGTATTGTCACTGTCTTTTCTGCTTCCCGTACTAATATGGTCCCGCTCTTTAGCGCATTACTGTGTTTCCTAATCATCCTCCAGGACCAATAGGCCATTAACATTGATTTACACCCACAGTGGCCTATTGGTTTTCCTATGATGATATCAATTTCAAGAAATATATTATTGTTATGTGTTTTCAGCGCTTTTTTCCTGAAAGATACACACTCTGCCAATATTTCATTGTCCATATGAATATCTGAAAGCTGCTGTGCCCACAGGGTCTGCGTACTCATCATCAAAGCCAGTATCAGACAGGTAATTTGTTTTTTCATTTTCACTTCATCCTGCCTGCATCGTCATTGCAGATTTTACCTTCTGAAAATGTGTGGTATCAGGGCATAACAAAACCGATAGTCAGGTAATATGGTGAAAAGAAGAAAAGTCATTTTCCATTTGGCTCAGCTCTCTTTAATATCCTACCCTGCAGCTTTGGTGTGCTGACCAGCTTGAGAGGAACAGAATGTCAGAAATAATAAAGCAGGTAGAGAAAGTTTTGCCGGCAGGCACCTGGGATGGTGGAGAAACTGATCAGGTTGTTCTGGACTATGAAGATCGTTTCCGCCGCAGAATGGTTCTGACGGGGGAGAAGGGAACTCGGCTCCTGCTTGAACTTGCCCAGCCACAATTACTCGAAGACGGCGATGGACTGCTGCTCCATGAAGGTGAAGTTATCCGTGTCTGTGCCGCAGAAGAAAAGCTTGCCGAAATTCGCTGTAGTGATACGCACCATATGATGCGTGTAGCATGGCACCTTGGAAACAGACATCTGCCAACCCAGATTCTGGAGGATCGTCTGATTATCCGGGATGACCATGTTATTGTTGATATGGTGAAGGGGCTTGGTGGTGAGGTTACTCATATTCTTGCTGCTTTTACCCCTGAGGGTGGGGCTTATGGGCATGGCTCGGTTCAGGGACATGATCATGGACACAGCCATTCACACAGTCACGGCCATGCACACGATCATAGTCATGACTGATATACGGTCGGGAGGGGAAATTCATGACTGAAACTGAAGGCGAAGAGGATCGTACTCTGGCGGGTTTTATAGAACATGCCAAAACATCCAAAGAAGTGTGGACTCTTGAATATCCGGATGGAGGATTTGCTGTATGCCCTTCCACAGAATTTGATGAAATTGATGTTTATGTGGTCTGGAGTGATAAGACCTCTGCCCAGGTCTGCTGCGTGGAAGACTGGAAGGACCTTGTTCCGTTTGCAATTGACTTAGACAGTTTCGTAGAGGACTGGCTGCCAGGCATGTACAAAGACGGCTTTCTGGTTGGGCCTAACTGGGATGCAGAGTTAACCGGACCTGAGGTGGCAGCACTGGATCTGGCGAAGATGATGAACAATACATAACTGTAACCACCTCTTTTAGTATAGCATGATATCTCCCGGTTTTGGTGTTATACTACGCTGTTCATGTATATAACTCAGGGGGTGACAGTGTATAGAGTTGTTTATGCGTTTTTTATATTTACATTTTTTGTATTTCCTCATGCCTATGCTGACAAAATTACCAAAGAAAACAAAGTTTCAAGTGAACGGATGTGTGGCGGCATAGCCGGTATCCAGTGTAGTGCTGGCGAATGGTGTGATTTCCCGGAGAATGTTAAATGTGGTGTTGCTGATTTCGCAGGGGTTTGCCGGAAAAGACCAGAAATATGCACAGAGCAGTATTTGCCTGTTTGTGGATGTGACGGAAAGACTTATAGCAATGACTGCTACGCCAACCGGGCAGGAACAGACCTCGCTTCCCAGGGTAAGTGTAGTTAGAGGTCAGATCCTGCAAAGAGCATCAATCATTCATAGTGGGTAATGTGCCTATTTGACTCCGCCGAAATTTTCAGCAGTAATAGTCTCCTGAATCTAATCTGTTAATGCTGCTTAAAGTTCCGGGGCCAAGGTGGAAACTCCAAATACAACTGATAAACAAGCCGTTGGGCCTGCCGTTTCTGATCAACATCGTACGTCCCTACTCCGGCTTATGACGTGGCTTTCTCCTTCTTATCCGGTTGGAGCCTATACCTATAGCCATGGGCTTGAAAATGCTGTTGAGACCGGGGTGCTGAAGACAGTTGAAGATGCTTTTGCATGGCTGCAGGGTGTTATTCGTTTTGGCGCCGGGCAGTCTGACGTTGTTTTGCTGAGACATGCCTATAAGGCCATTAAGGATAATGATGATCAGGCCCTGTTTAAATGTGCTGAGATGGCAGAAGCCTTCTGCGGGACTGAGGAATTGGCGCTTGAAACAATGGCCCAGGGGCGGGCATTTCTGGATATTACCTCCAAAAGCTGGCCATGTGAGGCTGTTGAACGGCTTATAAAGATATGGCCGGAGCAACCTGCCTATCCGGTTGTTGTGGGAGTTGCCGCGGCGGGGCATGGTGTCGCTCTGGAAGATACTGCCGTTGCCTATTTGCATGCCATGGTCGCGAATCTGGTTTCGGCACTGGTCCGGCTGGTGCCATTTGGCCAGACTGACGGACAGATCCTGACTGCAAGACTTGAGGCGGTGGTTATTGAAACGGCTGGAAAAGCGCTTAAAATACCGTTAGAAGAGATATCAAACAGTTGTATGATGATAGATATCTCTTCGATGCAGCATGAAACACAACATACAAGGCTCTTTCGCTCATGACGATTTCAAAACATGGACCTCTTCGTGTCGGTATTGGTGGACCTGTCGGATCAGGCAAGACGGCACTAACCGATGCATTATGCAAAGTTTTGCGGGATAAATATTCAGTCGCCGTTATTACTAATGATATTTATACCAAAGAGGATGCCGAGTTTCTGAACCGTTCAGGTGCGTTACCAACAGAACGGATTGTCGGTGTTGAAACAGGTGGCTGCCCGCACACGGCGATACGCGAAGATGCTTCTATTAACCTTGCTGCTGTGGCTGACCTGAACAAGAAATTTGAGGATCTTGATCTGATTATTATCGAATCAGGTGGTGATAATCTGGCTGCAACATTCAGCCCTGAGCTTGCGGATATTACGATTTATGTGATTGATGTTTCGGCTGGTGACAAGATACCGCGCAAGGGCGGCCCTGGTATTACCCGATCTGATTTACTTGTCATAAACAAGATTGACCTTGCTCCACTGGTTGGTGCTGACCTTGATGTTATGGACCGGGATTCCAAAAAAATGCGTGGTGAACGACCATTTCTTTTTGCGAATGTCAAAGGGGGCGTTTCTGTTGAGGATGTTGCCAAGTTTATAGAAACAACAGGTGGCCTGTAGTCTTTGCAATGGAAAGAGCTGACTGTCTTCGTTTTTGCCTTGTTACAAATTATGAAAAAAACAGCATGTTTTCCCGCTCAGATTAAAGATTTTTAACCTGACAAATGCTCATGTTTACGGGCATATTCAGGGATATATTTCAAATTTGCTATAATTCAAACAATTGATCAAATTTTGTTTGATGGCCGTATAATAAATGTGTGGACGTCTATTCCACAGATAAGTAATATCTTATGGCGAGTTCCTGAAGATATGATGTTTTATCATTGATCTGAAGCGAACAGGGTGTATGAGACTTTTGGGTGCAGAGATAACAATAATATGTTGATACTGGCAACAGTGCGCGATGACTTTTGGCGTATGGGGAGCATATGGCAAGATAATGGATAGCACCGCACAGGAATATGAGTGGTATCTTGCGCGAGAGGGGCAGCGATATGGCCCCATTGCAGATGATGACCTACATCAGCTCGTAGCCAAAGGACAGTTAAAACCTGAAGATCTGATATGGCGAAAAGGCTTCCCTGAATGGGTTGAGGCCAGAACCGTAGCCGGGCTTTTGCCTGAGGAGGAGAATATCAGACCAGAGCCTGTGTCTTCATCTGAGATACAGGAGAACCATTATAGCGGTATAGACCATAGCCCGAATGACACCTATAATAATCAATCATTTCAGTCAGATACCGAGCTGAAAGTAGAGCCTGTTTTTGACCGACCCGGCTCAGGAGATGAAATGGTCGTTGCCAACCAGCAGGTCTATGGTCAGGAAGAGCAATTACCACGACGCAGGAAAAGTTTTGCCCGACGCTTCTTCAGTTTCATGCTGTTTATGCTAATTATTGGTGGCATTGCTGTTTTTGCGCTTCCACCTATTATTCCGGCAGACTTTATAAGAGAGCATATTGCCAGAATTGTTAAAGAACAGACTGGCCGGACATTGACTGTTCGGGGAAAAAGCTCATTCTCTCTTGTGCCCAATATTGGCATGAGGATGCATGATGTTTCCATTTCCAACCCTCCTGGGATGCCTGGTGAACCTGTTATACAGATGAAATCATTCGAGGTTCAGCTGAAGTTTCTACCACTTCTGGAACGTAAGATTGAAGTTCAGAGATTTATTCTAACCAAGCCGAAGGTGTCCCTGAAGGTTGATGGGCAAGGGCAAAGTAACTGGAATTTTGCGCAGGCAGCATCAAACAACAGACAAACAGCCTTATTACCTACAAAGCAGGACCATGCCCCGGTGGAGGCTGGCCTCCTGACTGCATTAAAGGAGGTAATCGCGGGACCTGAACTTTTAAAAGCTCAGGCAGCTTCGGATTCTTCCTATCCTTTACTTCAGGATATAAAGCTTCGCGAGATAAAAGTTAAAGACGGAACTGTAGCCTATTATGATGAGAAATCAGGTTTCTCTGATAAGTTTGAAAATATTGATGGTACAGTATCACTTCCGTCAAAAACCACTTCGATGAATATAACCGGCACCGGGCAATGGCGCGCGGAAGAAGTGAGTTACCTTTTAAGTCTGGCTTCTCCATTCTCTATGATTGAAGGGGAGAAAGTTCCTTATAACCTGACAGTAAAATCAAAATATTTCTCTACGCTGCTTCGAGGAGAGATGTCCTGGGCAGGTGGTATATATCTCACCGGTGTCAGTGAGTTGCAGGTTCGCTCATTACGAAGGCTGGCCAAATGGTTAAGCCACGAAATAGCGCCAGGTTCGGGAATGGAAGCATTCTCAGTAATTGGAGATTTTACAGCTCAATCCCAGCGGATTAATATTACGAATGCCTCAATTACACTGGATGATACGACTGCCAATGGTCAGGCGACTATCGTATTGTCCGGCAAAAGACCTTATGTGTCGGCAACACTGGCATCTGATACTGTTTACCTAAGCCCCTATTTCAGAGACGAGCCTATCAGTAAATCCAGCCTGCATGGCAGCCGCTTCCGTTTTGCAGGACAGACCGGTTCTACAGGGCAGTTTACGCAAATAAATCAGGACCAGGACGATAATACCCCTGTTCAGGAGATTGAAAGAGAACCGGTATCATCTGAAGATTCTGAGATATCAGCCAAACCAATCAATAACTTTGCTTCCAGTCTGCAGGTTTTTGATGCCGACATTACTTTTAACGCCAAAAAAATCCTGTATGAAGAGCTTTTAATCGATAATAGCCAGATTGTTATGGAGGTTCGCAAAGGAAAGCTTGATGCCAAGATCTCTGAAATGAATCTATATTCAGGAAAAGTCGGTGGAACATTCCTGATTTCAAGTGATGGCCCTCTGCCCCGGTTCTCTGCTGATCTTAAAATTTCTGATGTGGTGTCACTCGATTTCCTTAAATCTCTTTACGGTTTCAGCTGGATATCAGGCAAGGCAGATATGGAAATAAAACTGTCTTCTTCCGGTCATTCGAGAAAGCAGATACTTTCTGAACTTGTTGGAAACAGCAAGGTTACCTTACTGAAAGGTGCTGTTGAAGGAATTGACATTACTGGCCGTGTACAGGACCTGCAAAAGGTTGCATCCCAGTCACTGGTTCCAAATTCCACCCAGCGCACTGAATTTGATGAGTTAAAAGCAACCTTCAAATTTAATCGGGGAATTGCGAGTAATAAGGACCTACTGCTCTCTGCTGACAACCTGAAGTTGAAAGGGCAAGGGGTTATAGACTTTTCCCGCGGGCTCATAGATTACCAGGTTGATACCAAAATTAATGGTAAAGACTCTGCTCAGGCAAAGAAAATGTCAGTGCCTATCCGTATTAAGGGCTCTATTGATGCTCCTCGCATTAAGCTTGACGTCAACGAAACTATTGCCAAAAATAAAGATGCTATTGTACAAGGGCTGAATAATACGGCAATTAAAGACCCTGAAGAACAAACCGGGGCCATTCCAGATAAGCCTAAAAACTTTGAAGATATGATCAAAGGGGTGCTGGGCAAAAGCGGGAACTGATTCCGCCCCCATTTACTGATTCATCTCCCATTCAGTTTTAGCTTGCTTTAATGGCTATGCAGGTTATTCCTTTACGAGCTTCCACAAAGAGCCAATTTTAGTTTAACGATGCTGATGTAAACAGTCAGACTTTGTTTATAATGAAAGCTGCGACGATGCCAGAATTAACGCCAGATACAGAAAATAGCGGGACTCCGCAGGCGACTATAACAGACCCTTCTCCGAAGGTGGGTATCGTCAGCCTTGGTTGCCCTAAAGCTCTGGTGGATTCGGAGCGGATAATTACCAAGCTCAGATCTGAAGGCTATCAGATATCAGGAGATTATAACGCTGCTGATGTTGTTCTGGTTAATACCTGCGGCTTTCTTGATACGGCAAAGCAGGAGTCTCTTGACGCGATTGGTGAAGCGATGGCGGAAAACGGGCAGGTTATCGTTACCGGTTGTCTTGGTGTTGAAGAAGACAGAATACGGGCAGAATATCCAAGTGTTCTGGCTGTAACAGGACCACAACAATATGAGCGTGTTGTCGAGGAGATTCATAAGGCTGCTCCACCGGCACATGACCCTTTTGTTGATCTTGTACCGCCAGAAGGAATAAAGCTCACCCCCAGACACTATGCATATCTTAAAATATCCGAGGGATGTAATCACAGCTGTTCATTCTGCATTATCCCAAGCATGAGAGGGAAGCTAAAAAGCAGACCAGCTAATATGGTTATGGCTGAAGCGGAACATCTGGTTAAGGCCGGGGTGCAGGAGCTTCTTGTTATCAGTCAGGATACCAGCGCTTATGGTGTAGACCTGAAATTTGAAAGCAGCCGCTGGAAAGGGCAGGATGTATCTGCCCGCTTTAAAGACCTGTCGGAGGAACTTGGTAATCTTGGTGCCTGGGTACGCTTGCATTATGTTTACCCATACCCACATGTGGACGATGTTATTCCTTTGATGGCTGAGGGGGTAATTCTGCCATATCTGGATATTCCATTCCAGCATGCAAGCCCCGCAGTCCTGAAGAATATGAAACGACCTGCACATCAGGAGAAAACACTGCAAAGAATTCAGTCATGGCGGGAAATATGCCCGGACCTTGGCATACGTTCAACGTTTATTGTCGGCTTTCCTGGAGAAACTGAAGAAGACTTTCAGATGCTTCTTGACTGGATGAAAGAAGCTAAAATTAATCGCGCAGGTTGCTTCAAATACGAGGATGTGGAGGGTGCAACTTCCAACACTCTGGATGGACAGGTTCCACAGGAAGTAAAAGAAGAAAGATATGAGCGCTTTATGCTGGCGCAGCAGGAAGTCAGCAGAGAAATACTGGCAACACGGGTTGGCAAGACAATCGATGTTATTATTGATGAAGTTGATGAGGAAGGCGCAATTGGCCGCTCCAAATGGGATGCACCCGAGATTGACGGAAACGTTTTCCTGAATGGAGAAACCTCACCAGCTCCAGGTGATATTGTGCAGGTAAAAATACAACACTCGGATGAATATGATTTATGGGGAGAGCTTGTCCAGGACAGCTAAAAGTGATGGTCACCTACTTAATAAAATATCATCTGGAATACATGAACGATATAACAAAAAATATTTTTTCTATTATTTTCCGATATTTAGTTTGTCATGCCCTGACAGTAAAAAAGGATCGCACTGTTGCCTAATACACACTGAATAATTTAGAACCGCCGCAAATTTGCCCAAAAGAGATACAAAACAGAATGTGGTGAACGACTCGGGTACGTGAATATTCATTTGAGGGATGGGACGAGAAAACCGATGCAAGGTGAAACACACCTGGCACCGGGTATTAATTGTGCGCGCAGGCGATGCACCAATAAATTGCATGCGCAATAGTATAAAACATTCAGACTCTTGAACTGGAGCTCATTATAATGAAACGCAGAGAGTTTCTTTCATATACTGCACTTGGTGCAGCGGCCTATACACTCAGTAACGGAGCCAATGTGCTCGGCCTGTCTACCGCAGAAGCTGCCTCTCGCTCCAGGACTCCATTTTCAGAGCAGTGGTTGCAAACACATGCACTAAAGCTCGCGAAGCGTAAATATCAGAAACCGTCTACAAAGCTACCTGATAACTATAAAAAGATGAGCTATATCGAATACAGGGATATCAGGTTCAATCCTGCGAAATCGATCTGGAAAGATACGAACTCACCATTCCAGCTACAAATGTTCCATAATGGATTTTTGTACAAACATGATGTGGATGTTCACCTGATCGAACGCCAGAGTGCAAAACAGCTAAAGTACTCAACCAGTATGTTTACGTTTGGCAAGCATGTAAAACCTCCCAAACCAGTAAGCAAAGCAGGCTTCTCCGGTTTCAGAATTCATACAGCAATCAATTCCAAAAAAATTCTTGATGAGTTTTGTCTGTTTCAGGGAGCCAGCTATTTCAGAGCTGTCGCTGCTGGTCAGGCCTATGGTCTCTCAGCAAGAGGACTTGCAATTAATACCGGGCAACCAGCTGGTGAGGAGTTCCCGATATTCCGCTCATTCTGGATTGAAACACCAACACGAAATGCAACCTCAATAACAATTTATGCGCTGCTTGATACAGAAAGCGTTGTTGGCATTTATCGTTTTGTTATTACTCCAGGAAACAAAACCGTAATGGATGTTAAATCCACTCTCTATCCAAGAAAGAAAATGGACTATGTCGGCATTGGTCCATTGACCAGCATGTTTATGCATGGACCTGGAAGCCGCAGGCGCTTTGATGATTTTCGCCCCCGGGTACATGATTCTGAGGGACTATGTATTCAGAATGGTAAAGATGAAATCATCTGGCGCCCTCTGGTCAATCCAAAGTCACTCCAGTTTTCCTCCTTTATGGATGAAAACCCCAAAGGCTTTGGTCTTGTTCAGAGAACACGAAAATTTACTGACTATCAGGATCTTGAAGCTGATTACGAACAGAGACCAAGTTTATGGGTCAAACCGCAAGGTGACTGGGGCAGAGGGCAGGTGCATCTTATCGAGATTCCTACGTCTCAGGAAATACATGATAATATTGTTGCATTCTGGAAACCTGAGCAACCGCTTAAGCCCGGCCAGATTTATCAATATGATTATTCACTCATCTGGGGACGCGGCCCTGAAGTAAACACAGACAAAGCCTATATTGAACATACCAGACAGGGGAAAGGTTTTGATACAGACAAACGCCAGTTTGTTCTGGATTACAAGCTTCCTACTGGCGCTCCGCTACAGCTAGAGGAAAATATGAAGGCTGAAGTCACTGCAAATGGGGGAGTTATCAGCGATATTGTTTTACAATCGAATGACGAAGACGGTGGGGTTCGCCTGAACTTTAAATATGACCCTCAAAATGTAAAATATGCTGATCTCAGAAGCACGATAAAACAAAACGGCAAGACTATTTCAGAAGTCTGGGTCTATCGCTGGGAAACATGATGATAGCATCCGCTGGCCCAGGTAAAATGAAAAATAATAACGATCATCACGAACGATGGAGTTTGCAAAGATGATTACACAAAACCTGTGGGCGTTTGACAGCGCACTACGACAGCCTGTGACGAGAGACTGGACAGCAGCATGCCGGCGGATATTTGTATTCGGCGGCACTGTTATGCTGTCTCTGGCTCTCACATATTACTTTTACCAAATGTTGAGTCTGGGTGGAATGACGCTCCTTCAGTGGGGGCTTCTTCTTCTCTTTTGTATTAATGTTTTATGGCTCTCACTTTCTTTTATGACTGGCCTTTCGGGATTTCTAGTCAAGGTTCTCGGATTATCAACCTCTATCATAAGCGTCAGACCTTCGTCAGAAATCAAAAATGTTTCAGGGCGTACAGCGATATTAATACCGACATATAATGAAGGTCCTGACCGTATTTTCGGCACTGCTCTGGCTGTTAATCAGTCTCTGATTGATGAGGGTGTAACAGATAATTTTGATGTTTTTGTATTAAGCGATACTACTGATCCGGATATATGGGTGCAGGAAGAAACTGCCTTTTCAATTGCACGTGATCTGTTCACTGCCAACCGCAAGCTTCATTATCGCAGACGCAGGGTTAATACCGGGAAAAAAGCTGGTAATGTTGCTGAATGGGTAACAAAGAATGTTTCAAATTACGACCATATGATCGTGTTTGATGCAGATAGCCTGATGACTGGTGATACTTTGATTTCTCTGGCTGATGCCATGGACAGCAACTCTGATGTTGCACTTATTCAAACCGTACCACAATGCATCAAACAGAAAACGGTTTTTGCCCGTATGCAGCAGTTTGCAGGACAGGTCTATGGCAAGATACTGTCTGTGGGTCTGGCATTCTGGCATCGCGGTGAAGGTAATTTCTGGGGGCATAATGCGATCATAAGAGTTAAAGCATTTCACGATTGCTGTGGTTTGCCAACTCTTCCGGGTACTCCTCCATTTGGTGGCCCTATTCTCAGTCATGATTTTGTTGAAGCAGCACTGCTACGTCGCGCGGGATGGCGGGTCTGTATGGTACCAGAGCAAGGTGGTTCTTATGAAGAGAGCCCGCCTTCAATGCTTGATTTTGCTCAAAGAGACCGCCGCTGGTGTCAGGGTAATTTACAGCACTCAAGAGTACTTCCTGCAAAAGGGCTGCACTGGGTTAACCGCATACATCTGATGACAGGCATTATGGCCTATATGTCGACCCTTGTATGGCTTATTTTTCTTGTAACCGGACTATTGATTACATTGCAGGCGCAATATTACGGACAGTCCTATTTTGCGGCAACACCTTCGCTATTTCCTGTATGGCCAAAACAGGACAGTGAGACTGCATTCACAATTCTTCTTGTTACTCTTGGCCTTTTGCTTGTACCGAAATTATTCGGCTATTTCACTGTTCTGTTTTCCTCATCAAAGCGTAAACAGTTTGGTGGTGCAATTCGCCTGACTGCCGGAGTACTTATTGAAACAATTATCTCATCTCTTCTCGCACCGATTATGATGCTTATGCAGTCCATGGCTATATTTGACATTCTGGCAGGCAGAGACAGCGGATGGAATGCACAAAGCCGTGAAGACGGCAGCATACCTGTTTCTCAGGTTTTATGGGCTCACCGTATTCATATGATTGTCGGCGTTGCTGCAGCATTCTTATGCTATTCGATTTCCATTCCACTTTTATTATGGATGTCACCTTTACTGCTTGGGTTGATTTTGTCAGGCCCGTTATCAGTTATCACATCCCGCCGCAGTGTCGGTGAATGGTTTATGGCTCTGAAAATTTTTGCAATACCTGAGGAACTTAAAGAACCTGCTATTGTCAGTGATGCGGAAAAGTTCCGTGATATTATTGCAAAGAGCGTTACATGCGACGAAGCGCTGTCCAGCCTGGCAACGAATCCGGAGCTTTATGATCTGCACCATACTCTTCTGGGCAAACAGGATAATGTTTCACTGAGAGAGATCAATGTGGACCTTGCTCTGGCACGAGCCAAACTGGAAGCAGCCTCCAGCCTTGCCGAGCTTATTGCGCATTTAACACCAAAAGAAAAAACTGCATTACTGTCTGACCTGCGTTCCATAAGGCAACTTCAGACTTATTTTACGCAAGTCGCACTGAGCCATGACCTTCCACAGAAAGCTCAGATGCAGGGGTAAAAGCAAGTTTACCTTGCTTTGATACCAAGCTGCCTGATTTTATAGATCCAACCTTTTCTGGTTGGATCTTTTGCGGCCTCAACACTTCCCAGAATAGTGCTTCGCACTGGGGATATTCCTATAAATTTAAGAATATTTCTTTCAAGTGCCTTCAGGCTATGAGCGAAAAAGAACCATTTGTAGATAAAGCCCGGCATTCCCATTGTTACTATTACTCTTGCTGACCGACCTTGCAGGCGTCCTTTGGGAAAGCCTCCCTTTATATCCTGAAAGGCAAATCCTGGCCGTGCGATCTGCTCAAGAAATCCCTTGAGTAATGCGGGCATTGTTCCCAGCCATAAGGGATATATAATAACGATATGTTCTGCCCATTCTATACTGTTCTGAGCCTGCTTTATTTCGTCAGGAGCATCACCTTTTTTATAATCAGCCGGGCTTGTAATCAGGGGAAACTGTAATTCAGATATATTGATCTGTTTAACTTCATGTCCTGCTTCCAATGCACCTTCCATATATGACTGAGACAGCGCATGGCAATAACGACTGGCATCCCTATCCGGGTGTCCATTTATGATTGTAATCTTTTTTGGCATATTCCCACCTCTGATCATTACAGGTGAGTAAGTATTGCATGGAGGCAGGAGGAGAACTTTGATTCAGCTCAACTTTCCCGGATAGCATTCGGGGAAGGTTTCTTAACCATGCTCATGGATTACTTCGAGAAATTTCTGGCCATAGCGCTCTATCTTGGCTTCACCAAAACCTGAAATATCCTGCAGTTGCCAGATCTCGGACGGACGTTTTTCTACGAGTTCTATGAGGGTCTTATCATGGCATATAACATAAGGAGGCTTGTTCTGTTTTTTGGCCAGAGAGAGCCTGAGGGCTTTTAACTCTTCAAACAAAGGCTGATTTTCTTTTGACAGTTTTACTGCAGAGCGCTTTGCTGACTTTGATTTTGTGCGCTCCCGTTTTACTTCTTCCCTCATGGAAAACGGGGTTTCTCCGCGAAGCAGTGGCCTTGCACTTTCTGTTAGTTCGAGAGCACCATAGCGATCCACATTCACTTCAACATAACCGCCAGCGATCAACTGGCGAAAGACGCCACGCCATTGTGGTGTGCTTAATTCTGTGCCAATTCCGTAAGTTGATACCTTATCGTGGTTATTGCGTTTTATGCGGTCATCTTCATGGCCGGTCAACACGTCGATAAGGTAGCTTACTCCGAACCGCTGATCGGTTCTGTAGATACAGGAGAGTGCCATCTGGGCAAATTTTGTGCCGTCAATCGTTTTGGGAGGATGAAGGCAGTTATCACAATTCTTGCAGGACTGGTCCAGTTTTTCACCGAAGTAATGCAGCATGGACTGACGGCGGCAGGTGATCTGCTCGCACAGGCCAAGCATGGATTCCAGTTTATTGTGTTCTACCCTTTTTCTCTGGTCATCAGCTTCTGAACTGGCGAGCATCTGGCGGATCATTATTACATCCTGCAGACCATAGTGCATCCAGGCGTTTGCCGGTTCACCATCACGGCCAGCCCGGCCAGTTTCCTGATAATAGGCTTCCATGGATTTTGGCATATTCAGATGACCAACGAAGCGAACATCAGGTTTATCAATTCCCATGCCAAAGGCTATAGTTGCAACAACTATTACACCGTCTTCTCTCAGAAAACGTTCCTGATTATCCTTGCGAACATCTGCTGGCAAACCAGCATGGTATGGAAGAGCAGTACGCCCTTTATTTATAAAAAACTTTGCTGTTTCCTCTACTGACTTTCTTGAAAGGCAATAGACGATACCTGCATCCTCAGGATGTTCAGCCTGGATAAAACGCCATAATCTTTCACGCCCGCCAGCACCTTCTGCTATCGTGTAACGTATGTTGGGGCGATCAAAGCTTGCGACGAACTCATGACCTTCACCTAGCTGCAACTGATCTATTATTTCATCTTTTGTACGGGGATCTGCTGTTGCGGTCAGAGCAATTCTGGGGATGTCAGGAAAGACCTCTGACAGCATGGAGAGGCGTCGATACTCCGGGCGGAAGTCGTGCCCCCACTGGGAAACACAATGAGCTTCATCAATTGCAAAAATGGATATTTCGCAATCCTGCAGAAGGAGAATTGTATCCTCCATCATCAATCTTTCAGGTGCAACATATAACATGTCGAGATCACCGTTTCGAAGGCGATCAACAACCTGATTATGCTCATGATAGTCCAGTGTTGAATTAAGGAATGCCGCTTTAACGCCAAGCTCGGACAAAGCATCTACCTGATCCTGCATAAGAGCAATCAGGGGAGATATAATAATACCAGTCCCTTTTCGCATGAGTGCAGGTATCTGATAGCAGAGAGACTTACCACCACCTGTTGGCATAAGGACCAGAGCATTATTGCCAGCAGCAACGGTTTCTATAATCTCCTGCTGGCGCCAACGAAATTCGGAATAGCCAAATGTACTCTGTAGAATCTCGTGTGCCTTCTGCATTTACCGCCCCACATCATGTGTTTTTATTCTGCTCACTTTAAGTGAGTTGCGCAGATCTGCAAACGGTAAGCTCAGAGTTTTGCACTGCAAGTCGTTTTTTACAGTTTGCGGACTATGTATGCACCGTCTCCGGTAGGGAGCATACAGGTGCTGACTCTTTTATCCTGACTGATTTTAATGGCAAGCTGCCTCAGCGCCCGAGCAAATTCATCTTCACAATCAGCATCTGCGACCTGCCCTCTCCAAAGCATATTATCCAGTATTATCAAGCCGTTTTGACGTAACAAACTGAGGGATGCTTCGTAATATTCTTCATATTTTTTCTTATCAGCATCAATATAGGCCAGATCAAATGATTCAGTCTGCCCTTCTGATATCAGAGCATTTACTGTTTCTATTGCAGGTCCGATATGCAAAGTGATTTTATCTGATACTCCGGCTTCCTCCCAAAACTTACGGGCCTCAGATGTCCATTTTTCATTTATATCGCAGGCAATTAATTTACCATCATCCGGTAGAGCGGATGCTATTGCTAAAGCGCTGTAACCGGTGAAGACTCCAATTTCCAATACTTTTTTAGCATTTAGAGAAGCAACGAGCATGGACAGAAAGACGACCTGATCATGTGGCGTCTGCATTACTGCCTGCGGGTGGGAGGCATTAAACTCAAGAAGTTTTTCCTGTATCGGGGTTGGCTGGTCTGTAACCAGGTTTATGTAGGACTGGATATGGTCTGGGTATAGCTGTTTCATAATTCTGTACCTGGCAGTTTTACTTTGCCAGACTATAATGACAGCTTTTTATGTTGTGAACCGGAAAATAAAACGGCGGGCCAAAGGCCCGCCGCGTCAGATGCATCAGGTGGGTCAGGTGGTGAGTACTGACGAATCTGACAAAGGTAACTGTTTTTATTCACAAATGAATATAAGTGGCGCATTACCTTGCAGGCACCACAGCAACAATTAGTATTTCCCTTTGATTAAAAGAGAATTAATGGATGTATTATTAAATAAACCCTCTTTAAAAATCACTTTATGGATTATATAAAATATTTTTTATTTGTAAATACAGCTCTTTATATTTTTTTACTTGTGTAAAAACCTGTTTATATCTCAATTTAACTCAGAAAAATTCTCCAATATAAAATTCAGAAAAAATAATGAAAACCGACCAAGGAATATCGCTTTGGTGCGTCTTACATATAATTCGACTTTTTGATTTACGAATAAACTGCATAAGGGAGATAAATATGTATGGTCGTTTTTTCGGGGCTTTGATGATGGCTAGTGCCCTGACCTGCCCGAGTTTTGTGTTTGCTGATGATATTCCTGCAGAATCCAGCATTGCCAAGGTTACTGTTTTCCCCAGAGGGGCCCAGATCACCCGGCAGCTAACTGTTGATGTTAAGTCTGGCGAGCACACGATATTTCTAAAAGATCTGCCTGCCGGAGCTATTCATGACTCTATTCGGGTTGAAGGGGCGGCTGACGGTAAACTGGAAATAGGCTCAGTGGATGTGAAAACAGTCCATATACCAAGAGATGAAAGTAATTCTCTGAAAGGGGATGAACGCAAGGCTCTAGAAGATGAGCTGCAGAGGCTTACTGACCAAAGAGCAGGACTTAATGGCAAACTGAAAGCACTTAAATTTCAGCAGAGCTATATTGAGAAACTATCCCGCATTCCAGAACAGCCGGTCAGCATTTCAAAACACGCGGAAAACCAGACACAACCTGACTGGGAGAAGCTTTTCAATCTTATTGGCAACAGTATGCAGAGCCTGCAAAGCCAGAAATTACAGGCAAATATTGAAGTCAGGGAAGTGAACAAGAAAATCAGGGAAGTTCAGAAAAAGCTTCGTGCCCGTCCTCCAAGTCCTGAAAGACGCACACAGGTTCAGATTATTGTTAATGCTGACAAGGACCTGAAGGCAGCTCTGAAGGTTCGTTATCAAATCAGGAATGCCAGCTGGCGACCATTTTATGATGCGCGCCTGAAAACCAGTCAGGACCCCAAGCAAAACAAACTGCTTCTGACCCGCCGTGCATCTATCAGCCAGGCCAGTGGTGAAGAATGGAAAGATGTAGAACTGCTTCTGTCTACTACAAAGCCAAACAGAAGTACTGCAGCCCCTAACCTTAATGCCCTGCAGGTTGCTATACGCCCTGAACCGAAGCCGCAAAAGCTAACGCTTTACGAAAGAAGAAAAAGAGCAGCACCTGTTACCAGTGAGTCAGACAGTGTAATGGCTGAAGCTCCTGCGGAAAATAAAAATATTCTGGGCATGTTCTCCCTTGCCAAAGAGCGGAAGGCCAAAACTACAGTATCTTCATTTCAGGCTGTCTATTCAATTCCTGGAAAGGTGAGCATTGAGACGACAGGCGTAGCTAAAAAGCTGACAATCAGCAAGCTATCAATTGAACCTGAGTTAAAGGCTATTATTGTCCCTAAAATGCAGAAAGCGGCCTATTTGTCCGCGAAATTCACGCTGCCAGAAGGGGATCAACTGTTGTCAGGACGGGTTAGCCTGCATCGTGATGGTGTTTATATTGGAAGCGGGTATCTGCCCGATATGGCTGCTGGTGCAGAGCATGACCTCGGCTTCGGAGCAGATGATGCTATTCAGGTTAAATATGCTGAAGTCAAACGCTCCAAAGGTGAATCCGGGATTATTTCCTCATCTAAAACAGATATGCGGAAATTCAAGATTTCTGTCAAAAACCTTCATGGATGGTCAATACCTATGACAGTTCTTGACCAGATACCTTATTCAGAAAATGAGAAGATCAAAGTTACTCTGCTGTCAGAGACTACCAAGCCTAACCGCAAGGATATTGATGACAAACGCGGACTACTGGCATGGGACTTTGAACTGAAGAAGGGCGAAGAAAAGAAAATCGATCTGGCCTATCAGGTTGGCTGGCCAGAAAATAAAGAGGTTATCTATCGCAACAGATAAAGAATGTGGCATTCAGGGCGGTTCTCAGGAACTGCCCTTTTGCTTTTTAGAGGTCATTATTACACCGGTAAGAATGAGGCTCAGCCCTATAATATGGAATAGCTCTATTTTCTCACCTAAAAAGATTATAGCCATGAAGCTCCCGAAGAAAGGGCCCATATGGAGATAAGCCCCTGCCCTGTTCGGGCCAATCAGTTCCACTCCTCGATTATAAAAGATATAGGCCAATACACTTGGGAAAATGCATACATATCCTATAGATAGCAGACTTTCGATATCAAAGTTTACCTGCGCAACATTGGTATGCTCCCATATATAGAATGGTGTTACGAACACTGCACCTATAAAGAATGTAACTGCTGCGAGGCTTTTCCAGTGAATGGACGGGCGATATCTCAGAAAAACAGTATAGACTGCCCAGCAGACCATGGCTGCGAAAACCCAGATATCCCCTACATTAAATGTCAGTTGTGCCAGTGTCTGGATATCTGCCTTTAGTATGACTATCGATACACCAATGAGGCTCGTCAGGATGCCAATCATCTGGAGCCTTGTGACTTTATCCCGGAATATCAGAAAAGCGAGGATTGCAATCAGTATTGGACCGCTGGATTGAAGAATTAAAGCGTTAATGGCTGTTGTATGGGTCAGGCCGATATAGGACAGGGTATTGAATGATCCAACTCCCAAAACTCCCAGAGTTATCAGAACAGGGATATGTTTCTTTATTATCGGCCAGTCTTTCCTCACCTGTCCGATGGTGAAGGGCAGAATGATCATAAATGCGAGTGTCCACCTGAACCAGGCAAGGGCAATTGGAGGAAAATGACCAGATACACCGCGAGCAAGAACGAAATTTCCTGCCCAGAATAATGTCGTCAGGCAAAGGAGAATATGAGCATTGGCGAACAATACTGCCGTAAATCTCAGAAACATGAGGGAGATGCGCCTTATCATTAATGTTTTTACATAACTTAATGGTATTGGACCAAGTGTAAAGCCCAGTAGTAAATTTTTGCACCTATTCCTGTTTATGAGCAGTATGAATTTATGGAAAGCTCTGGCAATAAAGCCGCATTCCTAATACGACTCTATGTCTATATACTGCGCAAACAATATTATGCGACATTGGAGCTCTTCTCGTGGCCTCGCATTAGGAAATGAAACCCTTTATAAGGGGTTAGCAATTATTCATTGCGTACAGTGCGTTTCACTTTAACCGAAAATAGGATGGCAGCATGGCTAATGTAGTTGTGGTCGGGTCACAATGGGGTGACGAAGGAAAAGGGAAAATCGTCGACTGGCTCTCTGAACGAGCGGATGTCGTAGTGCGTTTCCAGGGCGGCCACAATGCCGGGCATACACTGGTTATCGACGGGAAGGTTTACAAGCTTTCGCTGCTTCCTTCAGGCTGTGTCAGACCAGGGAAACTTGCTGTTATAGGTAATGGCGTTGTTATCGACCCATGGGCGCTTACTGAAGAGATCAAGACACTTCAGGATCAGGGCGTTGAAATTACGCATCAAAATCTCCGCATTGCAGAAAATGCAACGCTGATTCTTCCTTTGCACAGAGAACTGGATGCCATTCGTGAAGCGGCAGCAGGTGATGGCAAGATTGGTACTACGAAGCGCGGCATTGGACCTGCTTATGAAGACAAGGTTGGCCGACGTGCCATTCGTGTTCAGGATCTGCAGAATCTTGACAGCCTGAAAGCCAAAATCGACCGGATTCTAACGCACCATAATGCTTTGCGCCGTGGTCTGGGTGAGCCTGAGGTTTCTGCCGATGAACTGCACAGCCAACTGGCGGAGATTGCCCCGACCTTGTTGCCATATGTGGAAACTGTATGGGCTCTGCTTGACCAGTGTCGCAGAAGCGGGAAGCGTATATTGTTCGAGGGTGCTCAGGGAGCTTTGCTTGATATTGACCATGGAACGTATCCATTTGTGACTTCTTCTAATACTGTGGCTTCTCAAGCGGCAACAGGATCCGGTGTTGGCCCGAATGCCATTCGCTATGTTCTGGGGATTACCAAAGCTTATACGACTCGTGTGGGCTCCGGGCCGTTTCCTACGGAATTGCACGATGATATCGGTCAGCGGATTGGTGAGCGCGGGCGTGAGTTCGGGACAGTAACGGGCCGTGCAAGACGTTGCGGCTGGTTTGATGCTGCACTGGTTCGCCAGACAGCCAAGGTTTCCGGAATTAACGGTATTGCGTTTACCAAACTTGATGTTCTTGACGGACTTGAAGAGCTTAAAATCTGTGTGGGTTACAAGATTGATGGTGAGGTTATTGATCATCTGCCTGCCGGTCAGGGCAAACAACAGCGTGTTGAGCCAATTTACGAGACTTTACCCGGATGGCAGGAATCGACTGCGGGAGCACGTTCATGGGCTGAACTGCCAGCGAGCTGCATTAAATATGTAAGGCGCGTTGAAGAACTTATCGAGGTTCCTGTTGCCCTGCTTTCCACGAGCCCGGAGAGAGATGATACGATTCTGGTTCAAGACCCGTTCGAAGACTAATTCACACCCTCAGAATATTTATAATGAATGGTAGGTCAGCATCAGCTTTCCTGCCATTTTTTTATGTATCAAATAACTGATTATCCATTTTTTGCCGATAGCGTTCCTTTTAGACAGTTTTGAGGACGAGTGTTATGGCTGCAAAATCCAAATCAATTAATCTTGCACTGCAAGGCGGTGGTGCACACGGTGCTTTTACCTGGGGCGTTCTGGATTATTTTCTGGAAAGCGGGCGTGTTGATATTGAAGCCATCAGTGGAGCCAGCGCAGGAGCTATGAATGCTGTTGTTATTGCGGATGGCCTGATGAAAGGGGGAGCTGACGGTGCACGCCAGGGACTTCAGGATTTCTGGGAGAAAGTCAGTAAAGCAGGCCGTCTCAGCCCTGTTCAGAGAACACCCATTGATATGTTTATGGGAAACTGGAGTCTTGATTATTCCCCCGGTTACTTTCTGTTTGACCTTATGAACCAGGTTACATCTCCTTACCAAACCAATCCGCTTAATATTAATCCACTCAAGGATATTCTGGAAAGTGTCGTTTGCTTTGATCAAATCAAGGCGTGTAACAAGCTTAAGCTCTTTATTTCCGCCACGAATGTTGAAAACGGGCGAGTGAAGGTATTTGATCAGGAGAAGCTAACCGCTGATATGGTTATGGCTTCTGCCTGTCTTCCGTTTTTATTTCAGGCTGTCGAGATTGATGAGGTTCCCTATTGGGACGGAGGCTATATGGGCAATCCGGTCCTGTATCCATTTTTCTATAATTGTAAATCCAGCGATGTGGTTATTGTTCAGATTAATCCGATAGAGAGAAAAGGGACTCCAAAAACTCCACGGGAAATAATGGACAGAGTTAATGAGATTACCTTTAACAGCAGCCTGCTGAAAGAACTGCGTTCAATTGATTTTGTTCACAAACTGCTACATGAAGACCGGATTGATCCGAATGAATATAAGGATGTGAAGATACATATTGTTGAACCCCAGGAGCTTCTGAAAGAGCTTGGTGCTTCGAGTAAAGTCAATGCTGAATGGGCATTCCTGAAGCATCTGTTCGGTATTGGAAGAGATGCTGCAGGACAATGGCTGGATAAGAACTATTCTTCAATTGGCAAGAAAAGCAGCGTAAACCTCAAAGAGATGTTTCAGGGGCACTAAGCCCCTTTCCAGTTTGAATTACCCTGTAAACCAGCGAATAATTTTGAAAGTACGTGCGCTTGCTTTTGCTGCCTTGTGGTCAGAACTTGACAGGACTTCCTCGGCAGCGTCGAGGGCTGCCCCTTTAAATCCACTATAGACGGCTCTGATGCGGAGCAGGAATGTCAGTGCGAGAATTGCCAAATATAAAACCACGCCGCCCAGCCATACAAGGGAAGGTGTATATCCATAATTGTCCAGGATGTATTGAACGCCAAAATAAATTACGACACCGTAGATTATGGACCAGATAAAATATCCAAAGATATTGGAAAAGATCAGGCCTGTAGCATGTTTTCTTGCTACGCGTGCCGTATTTTTTATATTGATCTCATTATTTTCTGTCATAGCATTCTGCTCATTTGCTGTTTCCTACCTGCACGGAGCAGCTTAACAAATTTCGTTACAATGAACAGTCTTTTGTTCAGATGCAGAATCCTGGCGACATTGAGAGGGTTTTAAATCTTATTGCAAGATGGATGTATCCGCTAAGATCGTATCCTTCTGTATTAATATGCCTGCTTCCATTTTTATTACACATGCACATAACGGCCGGTTTGTGGTAATAATTTTCCGGACCTTTCAGGATAAAAGATTATGTCAACATTCAGGCTAACCACAAAAAAATATTGGGCATTTTCAGGCCTGTGTCAGAAATTTATAATTTTTTTTACGGGTATTTCTGCACCTCTGGAAAAAATCAATTTTCATTGAATACAAAGACTTACTACTAAAGCAGGTTCCCTCATTCTACCCTCTTTCCTCAGGGACAGATAAACTTTCATTTTTTTGTTATCAATAACCTAAAAAACACTATACTTATGTCTTAGAACTCATTTGCAAAAATAAAGTAACTGGTAATTATAAAATGGAAAATAACACAGTGACGAAAAAAAAATCTAAATGGGGAATGTCCAGGTTTCTATCCATATTCTTCATTCTTGTAGTAAGTGTCGGTATTGTATTTCTCTATGCGGCCTATACAAGCGTTTCATTTGTAGATGAAGCCTCCGCAGATACTTCTAAAGATGCTGTACTTTCTGTCAGTGTTTGGGTTCCTGAAAAGTCTAACGCCATTATTGATGCGCGTGGAACATCAAGAGAATTTGGTTTTCGTGGAATGATCAAAAAGGACCTGTTGAGCAAAGAAGCTTTCAAAGTTTATGTTCACGATCACCGCAGTGGCCAAACAATTTCTACTGACAAATTTACTTATACTAAAAATGAATCAGGCTTTGCCCATCAGATTATTCTGACTAAAGGCCGTTGTCTCAAGTCATGCTCATGGCACTGGCAACCGACATTCACGATCAAACAGCATTGCCGTTTTGTATACGAAAATAACAGCTGCTCAAAATGATCTGACTTTCGGGCACCGAGTTTATCAAACTGTGCCCGAATTTCCTTTCCCCCAAGATCTCTCCCCAGCTATCAGTGTTGGTTTCCTGCGTGAATTTTTGTTACGCCATGAGTTGTTTTTTCCCATAAAAACGGATTACGGAAATACTGATAAAAAGCCCGATAGGCTGCACACGAAATCAGCAACCAGTAGAGCGGCATGGTAATAACAAAGGGAATCAGCCTTTTACGGCCGGATTGCCAGGATACAATTACGCCGAGGCACATGGCAGTTGAATACCCCATAATGAGATTCAGAGCAGATATTACCCAATAAGGGTCCTGAAAAAGCTGCCAGAACACACCTGTACTGTTGGTCGCAAAGGCAAATAGCAGAAACGCCAGAAATAAGGGGTGAATAAATGCCGACATCAGAAAGCCGCCAATAGTCACCTGAAATCCCCAAAACCCCCTGCTTCCCAACTGCCTGTAAAGCCGTAGTGGATTTCTCATATGAACCACATAGGTTTGTACCCAGCCCTTTATCCACCTGGTCCTTTGCGGTATCCAAGCCTTAATGCTGCAAGTGGCTTCTTCCCAGGTTACCGAGTTGAGTACCCGGCATGTATAACCGGACCGGTAGAGGCGCATTCCCAGATCAGCATCCTCGGTTACGTTAAAGGCATCCCATCCACCTGTTTTTTTTAATGCCGACATTCTGAAGTGATTTGAAGTGCCCCCCAGAGGAATTGGGAAATCAAGGCTTTGTAATGTGGGAAGAATGCCGCTGAACAGAGAATTATATTCTATTGAAAACTGTCTGGTCAGCCAGTTTTCGGATGCGTTGTAGAAGCTTAGTCTGGCCTGAAGGCAAGCGACAGATTCTGGAGCCATACGAAATGCTGTTACGGCTTTTTTAAGCTGATCAGGTTCAGGTTGATCTTCTGCATCGTAGATTACGACATAATCTCCGCGAGCAAACTGCATGGCATAATTCAATGCTTTTGGTTTTGTTCTGGGCTGGCTGTCCGGCACGATGATGAATTCAAAATGATCCGGTATACAGAAACTTTGAGCAACATCCAGAGTCTCATGATCACATTCTTCAAATATCAGTTTTACATCCAGCTTAGCAGCCGGATAATCCAGCCTGAGCAGGGCCTGTATCAGATTAAACAGAACATCCTTTTCTTTGAATATGGGAACAAGCAATGTGTAGACGGGAAGGGTTGCATCACTGGATAATCCAGAAGCAGCGTGGCGCCAGGATCTTGCCAGCTCCGTACCGGCTTTTGCTGTATTGAAGGGACGTTTAAAGGTGAGGATACAGGCCTGAAAACGTAACCAGACAACAGGAAAAAATAATACAGATAATAATATACTTGCTGCAAATAGTGTAATTTCAGGGAATGCTATAACTGATGCTATGGATGCAATGAGAAGGGTCAACAGAGAAAATTTCTGATAAAGGCTCATTCCTCTGCTTGCACTACAATATGGATGCGAATTTTCAAGGCCAAATATGGCCTCTCTTGTCAGGAGAGAACCACGCAGAGCAGATATCGAATGTCGTAACTGATGGGTGCTGACGAGGAATAACCGCTCGCCGGCATTACCCAGTCTTGCCATCATACGCTTGAGTGCTGAAGGAGACTGAGGAGATGTGGAAGCCAGTATTACTGTTTCAAACTGACCATTCGCATTGCTATCATTTCCGGTGAATAATCCTGCTCTGTAACCTTCCTGAATTTTGTCCGGAATATTAGGCAGGTTAAGCTGGGACGCTCTGAACTTCTGGATATATTGTACACCTGAATATTCAGCTAACGCCTTTGTGTAGTCAGCCTGCGAAATCCAACCGGATGCAATTAATACCTCGTGAACCGGAACATGCCAGTCAACAGAGAGAGTTATTGCCCGTTCAAGCGTTTCCTGAGATATAAGGCTGCCTACGAGGAAGTCGTAATCACTTCCAGCTTCCTGTTCTGAATATGCGAGTTCACTCCGCGGTCTTCTACGTCTTACAGGAGCGGAGGCAGACTGTAAGTCAGCAGTCTCAAGTTGATGAAGTTTCATGTAGCCGCGCATGGTAAATGATTTATGTCATCCTGTTCCATTTCAGAACTATCAGGGTAACGCTTAATATTTACTTTCTGCGGCAGAGAAAAAATACATA
>JBOEGA010000049.1:0-34808 GCA_050633205.1 Methyloligellaceae bacterium
CGCCGCGCCCTGGAGATCTTCGAGAAGAGTTTGCCGGAAGGTCATCCGTCAATCATTGCAGTACGCGGTAATCTGGACGCCTGTTTGCAGGGCTCCTGACAACAGCATTTGATTTGCACGCGCGTGCAGGTGCTTTATATCGTAACATTCAGGCTTTTTTGCTAGCGGCAGCCTGAGTGTGGCGAAAGATGAAAAAGGAGTATGCTCATTCCAAACACCTTCTAAACACCGTCCAAAACCCGATTTAACCGACGCATGATCAATCCATCCACCTTCACCTCATACTCACTTTCCGTCAACAGATTGACACCCAGCGCAGCAGCCGCATCTTTAATTGAAAACTCCATCACTTCACGATCTGTAAAGGCTCCCATAGCAGAGGGCACGCGATACCAGGGACCTATTAATTCTTCAGTATCTTCATAGAGGGGTTTCTGATGATCCAGGCCTTTCATAAGTTCTTTGTAGACACGTTGTGCGTGGGCTCTGTCCAGAGCCCAGAGCATGCATAAAATTTCAAAGCGTTTGGAATTCCAGGACTGGCCCTGTTTGATATTATTGGCAGGATCTGAGCTGTATCCTATTCGGACAATACGATAATTAGTATTTAACGGGGTATTATTGCCCTCTATACAGCCGACAGCATGAATTGCAACAAACCCAAGCTTCTTTTCTTCTTCGCGTTGCAATTGCTTCCAGCGCCTGTCTATTCGTTCGTTAATCACGAAGCGCAACCCTCCAGGCCAGTATGATTGCATCCTTGCGCCATCTCATGATTGTTGTTTCATGAACGTTCATTCTCCCGCCGACTGTATACCAGCTAAAGCCAAGAGAACGTAACAGGAACACACGTTGGTATTTTTGCCTGAGTGCAGGACGTTTGTTTATTCTGGTCAACCACCCCAGCGCTATCAGCATATCATCCAGGTCATAGGGTGTTGGTTTGAAAGTCTCGATGTAATCAATAGGCTCAGCACCAACCAGATCTGAATATTCCCTCAACACTTCAGGCCAGTTGGATTTTACTCTCAACCATCCGGCTTCCCTGTCCGGTAATGATCTCAATGTTTTATAGGCTCTGATGATCCTTTGTTCTATCTCATTGAGTGCATCTACCCTGGATAGGTCTTTGAGTTTTTTCTTTGGTTTCTGGATATCTGACAGTTGTTTTTCCAGTCTTGCTTTTATGGTCTTTAACCTGCTTTTCTTTATGGGGAATTCTTTCAGGTTTTGTATGGCTGTTTCTATTTGTTCGCGGTTGAGAATTATTTCTTCCTTCACTCTCCATTCCCTCCTATAAATTCCTGTTTGTGATTGTCGTAGGCTTGCCATTGGCCTGTGTCCCGGTTGTAACGTCTGGTAATTCTGGACTTTGCTTTCCTGTTTAAGCCGAAGTGTTTCTTCTTCAGGCGGTCAGTCTTCTTTTTCAGGTTGCGGTCTTTTTTGGTTTTCTTTTTGTGAGGTGCTTTCAGGGCTACCGCGATATTTGTTTCCCGGTGTTCTCCACCATTGCAGAGCGCTATCCTGTGTTCGTATTCGAACTTGTCTGCTGGCATGATCTTCTTGCCTGTGAGGTGACACTTGCCCCCTTCCCTTTCCCATATTCTGAGCTTGACCCGTACCGGAATAGCCTGGTCATCATGGTCTGCTATCCATTCGTCTGTTTTTCTCATTGGGTGGCCTCCACGGTCGTGGGCGGGAATTTGGTATTTGCGGTCATACAGCCTGTTCCCTTCCTAACAATTCCATTGCGCCATGATCGCGCTTTATTCCATCTACAATCTGGACATTTTCTCCAGCCTCCGATCCACGCAATAAATCCAACTTGTCGTATGTTTGCCTTGAGTTTTTTCTCTCAGTCGGGGATATTCCAAGGCTTATCATTTCTTCCTGTATTCGCTCTCGTTTAATCGAGACGATTGCTGCCGATGATGACGGAGATTTTGATTGCTGATCTTTAGATCTTTTGATTTCTAATAATCTCTGGCTTAACTTGTAGGACATCCCCATATGGAATGATCTCCTGTTGATTTTAGAGCCGGAAAGCCTTGCTTGAACCCTGGCTTTTTCATACTCAATATCCATTGCACGCCTGAGTACAGAGGTGAGGTAATGCGCAATTTCAACATCGGATTTCGAACCAAAATAAATCAAATCAAACCCCTGCATCCAGTATTCGCAATCGCAAAATTTTGAAATGCTTTCAAATACAAAACTTACCGGGTGCCATGTCGGGCGGACGGTCCCACTTGCAAATTTTTGGCGATTTTCGGAATATTCCTCTTCCCTCGCATCCACTTCCGACATGCTGATATTATTCTCATCCATAAGCCTTGCCGCCACTTCAGCCGCAGTAACGGCTTCTGCTTCAGAGCAACCCGCGCTAGTCGTCTTCCTCAACAGCGCTTTGATTTTTCTTAATGCGCTCATCGGGCTGCCTCCCCAACCACAGGTGGGAATTTGGTATTCACGGATATTTGCTGGTCTTCGAGGTTTTCCATGCGGCTTGCTCTCCAGCCAAGGCCCTGAGTGTTTGCGTAGTAGGACTTCCAGGCATTCCAGGCTTCAGCGTCACGCTGGTGATTGAGGATCAGCATGTGCTGAGACTGGACCCTGGCGCATTCTTCCACGCAGATTTTGATTGACGGGAATTTGGTTCTGGAAACCTCAAGCTTGTCACAAGCCGCTGTCAGGGCCTTCTCGGAAAAAACTTCCAGTCGCCTGCATAGCCGTTCAAAAAAATCCAGATCCTGCTGGGCGTCCAGTTGCAGCGATGCGGTGAGAGGTTTGAGAAAATTCCGAATGACTTTTTCAGAAACTTTCTTCCTGCTCATTTCCAGAATTGGAAATCTCTCACACCCCCGTTCTTTCTTTTTGAGTGTGGGGGTCGTTAAAGGGGGTCGTTTATCCTTATATATAGCTGTGATCTCCAGATCACAATTATGGTGATCTCCAGATCTCTCTGTGATCTCCAGATCACAATTACGGTGATCCTCAGATCTCTTTGTGATCTCCAGATCACAGCCACCAGCATCAGAACCACCATCTTTAACATCGTTCAATAGTTCTTGAGGTGCAATATCCTGATCCATCTTCACACGATAGAACCAGTATACTTCCCTACCCTTATATTCCTTCTTCTGGTCTAAATACCCCCACTTGATTAGATCACGTATGCCTCTGACAATCGTCTCACGGGCTACACTGTATTTGTCAGCTATTCTCTGGTGATGTTTCAGGCGCTGGAAACACCAGCCTTCCTTGTCTGTTTTTCTGCCAAAGTAATTTAACAGGCGGTAGTGAACCAGCTTCGCTCTATCATCATCAACAAAGCGTCCGGGTATGATTGAATAACGTGGACCGCTCATGATTGCCCCCGTTGCTCTAACCAGTCACTGAAGCCGATTAGCTTAATATCAAATTGAACACTGTTGATTTTTGAGGTGTCTTGCCTGAACTCTATAAGGTCTCTTTCCCTGAGTGCTGAAAGACTTTCCCATATAATATTCTCTTTGAACTCTGTCAGAGTGATAAGCTCTTTCAGGCTTAAGGAACACTGCCCTATTCTATTGTTTATCTTTATAGCTATAGCAGCAAGAAGGACCTTTAAACGGTTACTGCTAATCTCTTTGCTATAAACATATGATAGCGCTTCTTTGCTTTTGCATTTCGTAATTTTCATCAGGTGATAACCTTCATTTTTCAATTGCTTATACCCAACGAACACGGTAGGAAAATCTCATAGGGTTCGTGTTTGCCTTCGGGCAAGCGGGTCCGTTTGTTCAGGTGTCGAACTCTGAACAGCGGGTTTTGGAACGCTAAGAACTACTTATAACTTAAGCACCTGGGGACTTGCGTTCCCGGGTGTTTTTATTGGGTGAGATCAATCAGGCATAAGCCACCTCCTGATAATTCAGGACACTTGCTTCCAGTGCTGGAGGACGAGAGGACACCTGTCTTTTTTGAGTGGCTTTCTTCCGGCCACCGGTTTTCTTCAGAGCAGCCACCGGTTCTATTATGTAGTGAAGCTTGCGCTTTCTTTTGTTGTCGGAGGTTTTAACGTTGCGCTGCGTTTTTTTGATCCCCAGCGCGACAAGGTCCCTGCGCCATGTCCTGTCTCCAACAGGCTTTAAACCCTTGGTTTCCCAGTAAAACTGATAAAGAAACGCCAATTCATCCCAGGCAATAGCCCCTGTATCACCTTCGCTCAAAAGCCACCGTAAAAACCCTTTAGCCGATGCCTGCTTCGGTGGCTTTTGATTGGCTCTACCAGTGGCTTTGCTCTTCCTGACCGGTGGCTTCACCCGTGGCTCTGGTGTCCTGCCAGTCTGGTCACAGTGGATATACAAACGCAAAAGAAAGCGTGGTGACGGAATTGAATACACGGAGAAAAACTACACCGCGCGAATCGTCTTCGGGAGACAGAAAGAGTTTCTCAGAGGCACTGGAAAATCTTCCGAGCGTGAAGCCAAAGTTGTTGCTAAGGAAATAGCCAATCAGATTGAACTTATAGAACTCCCCCGCCTTCAATATAATCCTATGACAATAAGTGAGATGTTTGGCCGATGGTGGACTGAATATGGTCACGAAATGCGCACTGCCGACACGGCACGAATGAGGATTGAACATCTCCTGAAATATTATGGTGATGATCTCAAAATCAACGAGATCAGCAATATCCACATTAATGACTATGTCCAACACCGAAAAGATTTAGGAAAAGCAGCAGGAACGATAAACCGGGAAGTTGATATTCTGAAGGGAGCCCTAGCCAAGGCAAGGCGCAGATGGGGAGAAACCACACAAGAAATTTTCTGGGAAGATTTCAGGCAAAAAGAACCCAAGGAAAAAGAAATATTTGTATCCCCTGAAGAAGCCAGACAGTTAATCAGGTTCCTGCCCGACCATATTAAGCTTGCTGCTGCTTGGTCGATCTATACAGGCTGTCGCCTGAACGAGACAGAAACCCTCCTGAAAGCCAATACACATTTTGAACTGAAAGTTGCTCAGGTTTTCGCCAAGGGTGGGGATATGAGGACAGTTGCCATGTCTGATAGAGCGATGTTTGTTGCGAACAAAGCCTGCAACATGACTGAGAGTGAGTATGTCTTTGACCTTACCAACAGGCGAAGACATTGGGAAAAAGCAAAGAGCCTTGCGAGTAGACCAGATTTGCGATGGCATGACTTAAGGCACGTAACCGGCACCTGGTTAAGGCAACATGCAAATAGCGATCAAAAAAGAATTCAACATGCTATGGGGCACGAAGATTCCAGCAGTACAGACAGGTACATTCACGTAGCACCAGAAGAAGTATTGGCGGCGCTAAACAAGCTACCACAAATTGATTAGGCGCAAAACAGGTTATAGAGGAGAAATATCTGAACTAAATCTGACCTGACAATCACAACCGGAAAAAACGGTAACTGTCAGATTAGGTCGCGATTAGTACATGATGGGAGTGCCAGATGGGGCACTACAGATTATTTTACTGGGTCGGATCTTCGTTACTCTGCTTCTTGTAAATTAATTCCACTTCATCAGCTTCGTTAAATTCCTTTTGAAACTCTCCGCTGACAGAGAGGTTTTGAATGCCCACCTCTCCCCCCATCAAATAGAATTAGTAGTTATCAAATGAGATAAGCTGTTCACACTAACATATCTCGTAAGGTATGCTTCCGCATCTGGCCTGTTCGCATAATTTCACATATGGAAATGTCACTGTTGGCTCAAAAGCTGACATATCAGTAAGATCAAATAGAATTTTCTATAAATTAATCGCTCAATGTAGCTCAACCTCATATCGGCTTTTAACAAAGGCTGAGTGAGGACAAGATAGATATATTACCTTGCCCCAGATGAAATGCTGATGACGCTAAACAAGCTACCTCAAACTGATTAGGTGCAAAAATCAAAACGAATGTATGTATCCAACGTATGTATCCAAATGCTAACGAAGCTAAATACAAAGAGGATAAAAGATATTAAGTTATTGATATATCGGGGTTTTAGTGGTCGGAGCGATAGGATTTGAACCTACGACCCCCGGTCCCCCAGACCGGTGCGCTAACCGGGCTGCGCCACGCTCCGACATTGATGGAAATGAATTCCAAGCAAATGCTGATCTAACCTAATTAACCCGATGTTCCGGGGTGGGTCAAGCCATGTCTGGAAATTTTACTCAGTCAGGAGTAACCCGAAACGCAAATGAGAGAAGATATCTCGCAGACAATCTTCTCTCATAAAATAATTGTATAATCACCTACAACTGAAATTCACAAAAAGCTATCACTGACTGTGAAGGATCTTTTTGCAGACTTCCAGTTCGCTAAGAGCCATAACAAGCATCTCACGCTGACTTTCAGAACCTTTAAGTCCCATTTCATCAGCTATTGGCTTGGCTTCTGCGCGCTTCTCCTTAAGAGAAACAACCTTACCTGTCTCAGCTTCGGCAACCTTGTCTGTTTTTGCAGGCTGAACAGCATCTTCTGCCGGTCCTCCATCAGAGTATGACTTGACATAATCAACGCCATTCTCACGAAGAAGTTTCTGCACTCCACGAATGGTATAACCATCTGAATAAAGCAGGTGCCGTATTCCTTTCAGCAGTTCGACATCTTCCGGCCTGTAATAGCGGCGACCCCCACCGCGTTTCATAGGCTTTAGCTGTACAAACTTTGCTTCCCAGAATCGCAAAACATGTTTCGGTACGTCCAGTTCAGTCGCAACTTCACTAATATTACGAAATGCCTCAGACATTTTCTGCATAATATCGTCTCCCCAATTTTCCAAACTAAAGTTTGGGCCGCATCAAAATGGGGTTCACGATCGAAGGAGGCTATTCAGCCGCCTTACGTCTCGCCAACGCTCCATTTATTCGTTTCTTCATGATATTGCTTGCTCTGAAGACTAGGACGCGGCGGGGGGTTATAGGAACCTCTTCCCCGGTTTTGGGATTTCTTCCCATGCGTTCCGCTTTCTCACGAATACCAAAAGATCCAAATGAAGATAGTTTCACCTGATCACCCTGCTCTAAGCTTTCAGTGATCTCTTTTAAAACCATCTCAACTAATTCTGCAGACTCATTACGCGGCAATCCTACTTTCTGTACGATAGCTTCCGCCAAATCTGCTCTTGTCAATGTTTTTCCGACCATAGTAACCCTGTCACCCTCCTCCAAAGACGGAGTAGAATTATGCTAATCTTTGCTTGTTGTAAGGTCAACAAGATATAACGCAAATTCCTGATTTATCATCATTTAATCCAAGATTAATGCAATTTTTCCCAGATTCATCTTCAAATTGCTATAATTCTACTCAAGATATAACCGTTTTTCTTTAGAATGCAAACTGTTATAGCAATAAATGAAGGCAAAAAGAACTTGAAATCTACTATACCACAAAAATAAACTTGATTGCTTCTGATATTCTATAGAAATGGATGGAAGAAGGTGGGTATAGAAGCTTATATGCTTGGCGCATTATTTTATACTATAGTCATAGTGCAGGTTCTGCTCCGAGGTACTTATAAATACCTCAGAGTTATGACAGTTATAATGCAGGAAAGAGTTCTTTTCTGAAAAAGTCAGGAAGGATATCTGTTTTATGGAAAAATGAAGAGCGCTCGCAGGCATTACCAGCGGGCAAGCATAGCTCCCCATGTAAACCCGCCCCCCATAGCTTCCATCAGGACAAGATCATTTTTCTTCAGACGGTCAGTTTCATATGCATGATTGAGTGCCAGAGGAATAGATGCTGCAGAGGTATTGCCATGAATATCGACTGTGATGACTATTTTTTCCGGAGAAATTCCAACCTTCCTCGCAGTTCCGTCAAGAATTCTCTTGTTAGCCTGGTGAGGAACAATCAGATCAACTTCTGATACAGGTATTCCGGCGAGATCCATGGTTTCCTGCATCACAGAGGAAATATTAGTAACAGCATGACGAAAAACCTCACGACCATGCATTCTAAGATGCCCTACTGTCTGAGTAGAGGATGGTCCTCCATCAACATAAAGCTTGTCATTATATCTGCCATCTGATCTCAGGCGGGAAACGATAACACCCCGCTCATCAGGCTCTCCTGTGCTCTCCTGTGCTTCAAGAACAACCGCACCTGCGCCATCACCAAAGAGTACACAGGTGGTACGATCTTCCCAGTCAAGAATTCTGGAGAATGTTTCAGCTCCAATAACCAGAGCGCGCTTATGCTGACCGGATCTCAGAAAATTATCTGCTGTAGATAATGCATACACAAAACCGGAGCAAACAGCCTGCAAATCAAATGCAGCCCCATGATTGATACCCAACGCAGCCTGAATAGTTGTAGCAGTTGCCGGGAAAGTTCTGTCGGGAGTTGATGTTGCGACAACGATCAGATCGATTTCCTGCGCATCCATATCAGCACGGACCAGTGCATGCTGTGCAGCAGCAATACCAAGATCTGAAGTAAGCTGCCCTTCAGCAGCAATGTGACGTTGCTTGATACCCGTACGTTCCTGAATCCACTGATCGCTGGTATCAACACGCCTGGCCAGATCATCATTCGTAACAATCTGCTCTGGAAGATAGGCTCCCACTCCACGAATAACTGATCTGAATAAAGTCACTTTTAAACTCCGAAAAACAAATAAAGTCTCTATGCCTCGATAACGGCTTTTTCGTCACCGATTGCAGCGTCTTCTGCTACCTTTGAATGTGTCATGGCAATTCCTTCAGCTATACTTTGAAGAATATTGCTCTTCGCTATATCATAACCCATATCTATCGCGCTGGCGAAACCTGTAGCATCAGTTCCACCATGGCTCTTGATAACGATACCATTCAACCCCAGAAATGTCCCGCCATTCATCTGACGTGGGTCCATTTTTTCTCTCAAAGCTCTGAATGCACCCTGCGCGAAAAAGGCACCAATCTGCGAAAGGAACGAGCGCTTCATAGCTGCACGTAAATATTCGCCAATCTGTTTTGCTGTACCTTCTGCTATTTTCAGGGCGATATTTCCCGAAAAGCCTTCTGTGACGATGACATCAGCGGCATCATGGCCGACAGCATCACCTTCAACAAATCCCTGATAAACGATAGGAAGGTCAGAATCTTTCAACAAAGCTCCTGCTGCTTTGACTTCCTCAACGCCTTTAACTTCCTCAACACCTATATTGAGCAATCCTACTGACGGCTTCTCAATACCAGTTAAGGCTCGTGACATGGCAGCCCCCATAATCGCGAAATCAAAAAGCTGCTGGGCAGTCGCTCCAACATTGGCCCCTACATCAAGAACAATGCATTCACTTTGAACTGTTGGCCATATGGCTGCAATGGCCGGGCGCTCAATACCTGGCAATGTCTTCAGGCAGAACTTCGACATAGCCATTAATGCCCCGGTGTTCCCTGCGGATATAAGAGCGCTGGCACGACCTTCCTTAACAGCCTTAAGGGATAACCACATGCTCGAACCATGACGTCCCTGCCTTAAAGCCTGGCTAGGCTTGGCATCCATCGCGATTGCAACATCGGTATGTACTATTTCTGTTTGCTTAGCCAGTTCGGGATATTTGTCCAGCTCAACCTGGATCAGAGCTTCGTCTCCGAACATAATGAAATGCAGATCAGGATGACGGATGCGTGAAATTTCCGCACCGGGCACAACAACTTCAGGCCCGTGATCTCCGCCCATCGCATCTATAGCTATGGTAAAAGGCGCCATTTTATTCATACAAACTGAACCGGATTATTATTTGCTACCTTCAAGAGCTTCTAAGACTCTCACTATAAATTTACTGACTAAATGCCAGCTTTGTTATGCTAATCGACGAAAAATTCCGTAACTGCTTAACAAACATACAGAAATCAAAAATTGAAACAACCAGTTTCTTCTTCTATTGCGTGCATTATTCTATTCCTCCCCTTTTTTTCCGCCATTTTGCAGTATTTTCAAAGCAGCGAACGGCTTTTCCGAGAGCGGGTCATCTTCTGTCTGACCTGTTTTTTTATCCTGCCAGTCAAACTCCGCGTCACCTTTTCTTGGATAAGGATTAATTGAAGTAGACATAAATTCATAGAGATATTGCCCAACATTAACCATGCCTGCTTCAATTTGCTCAGGCTCATTTTCATCCATTGGGTCAATTTCAGCATCAGCCTGGCTGGCATAATAACGTGCCACAGCATCTTCCGGCCAGAACTGAACATCAATGTCCTTCTGATAATCAGTGGATACCAGCTCTAGTGAGACAATACAGTTTTGTTCGACAGTAAAAGACAGCTTACCGGTCAGTGAGAACCGCTTGCCGGAAACAGGCCTCAACAGAAGCTCTGTCTGACGAACAGAGAGTTTTTCCAGATCCAGCGCCTTACGGAAAATTTCTTTTTGTTTATCATCCAGCAGAAATTTTATTTTACGCCCGTCAGCAGGTATTCTTTCAGCTTCGAATGTCAGTTTCAGACAATTCCAGGGCATAATATTGTCAGCAGATTCCATTTTCTCAACTCACAATTTCAGGTTGAATAAATTTAATTTGGCCCAGCATAAACTGTTCAAGCGGATTATTACAAATCTCCCTGTAGGCCTTGTGAAGATAGGCAGAGAGTGCGCTGGCACATGCATATCTTTTATTCTCATCTTCATTTTCAAGCAGGTAGTCATAAACATGCTGCTGTATTTCACTGGCCAAATGAGCCTGGTCCTTATTCTCCAGTGATTCTGAATATGTATAAACCCTTTGATAGAAGGACTTAGCCAGCTTCTGCATCTTCTTAGGTACGACTGTATCGCCAACACCACGCTCACGAAGAGAACCATCGAGGTCGGAAAAGAAGGCTTCAAGCACCAGCTTCCCAATCTCCGCCTCACTGTCATCTTCTGCTTTCAGACGCTGAAGAAAGAGGAACATATGCAGAGTAATAATTTCAAAACGCCCCTCCCAGCTATCGGGTATGGCGTAGGACTTATAAAATTCGGTGCTGCGGGCATGTGCTACAATAGTTTCATAGACTTTCCCTGCCTCTTTCTCTTTTTTTGTACCACCGATAATATTATAATATATGGAGCTGATTGTTTGAATGGGCATCTAAAATCTCTGTCATTTCCTGTTAAATGAGCAATGCTATATTCCGTCCACTTATTCAATATAATATTTGTCGCGCCAGAATATTGTGTAAGAACGCTTAGACAGGGCCTTTGGACAAAAAAATTTCATTATTAAGTTCAATAAGATGTCGTATAAACAGAAAATCGCCAATTTGTTGTTGATTCATTCGAACAAATAAAAAACGGCAATTAGACACCAACAAAACGAGACAAGCAGGACATGAATAATACACGAAGATCTGATATTCGTCATAATATAATATTCGCAACATTTTTAATGCTTGTACCATTTGTCCTGGCCTCATGCGCTTCTGAAGTTAACCATCATGGGCATGTATCCACTGACGCTGAAATCAAGCAAATAAGAAATGGTATGTCAAAACAACAGGTTACTGTTGCTCTGGGTTCTCCGACAACCACATCGACTGTTGGTGGCGGTGCATATTACTACATATCCAGCACACACAAACATATCGCATTCCTGAAACCTAAAGTTGTCGATCGCAGAGTGATCGTAATCTACTTTAGTGAAAATGATGAAGTGACCCGTGTAGCAAAATACGGCCTTAAAGATGGTAAACTGTTTGATTTTATCAGCAGAACAACACCATCACATGGCGGAAGAGATTCGATTCTATCGCAATTGTTCAGAGGAATCGGTCCGAAGACTTCTATATAATAAAATACTCTTTCCTGAGGAGAAGTGCTGAAAATCTGCAATCAGTGCCTTCTCCTTTTTGGGCACAGGCAAACGAAAAATGCTCATGCTTTGACTTTTTTATTTTTTTGTTGCTTTTCAGCCTTGAAACACTGATTTCAGCCCCCAAATATATATCATACACAACATAACCAACGCGCAGCACTCTCCCCCCGTAAATGCAACTTGGTTATCCACCCCTTGACTTCAACTGCCTGACTTTCATTGAAAGTCAGGCTTTTTTTATGACTTCCCCAAAACGTAGCATCCATCGTTCGATTTCACTTTCATCAAAAGAGCAATAGCCCATAAGCAGGCCTGACTTACTATTCTCTGAATAAAAATGCGATAATGGAGGGCAATCAATCCCGGCCTTCTTCAATGTGCGTGAGACTTCCACATCATCAGTCTTGTGGTTAAAATAAACGGCTACCTGCATTCCGGCACCGAAATCATTATAACTTACCAGCTCCGAGAGCCTGTCCATATGGCTTACAAACAGCTTTCTTCTTAACCCGTAAATTCTCCTCATACGGCGAATATGTTTGTGAAATTCCCCATTCTCCATAAACACTGCCAAAGCTCTTTGAGGGGCAACTGAGGCGACCTTGCTGTAACGGGACAGCTCACCGGAAAATAATCCAATTGTCTGTTCAGGAACCACAAGATAGCCAAGCCTCAAGCCTACAGAGAAAATCTTGGAAAAACTGCCGGCATAAAAAACTCTCCCCTCGCGATCCATTCCGGCAAGAGACTGTATAGGCTTTCCTGAATATCGAAACTCGCTGTCAAAATCATCTTCAAGTATCCAGCTTTCAGTTTCAGATGCATAGTTAAGAAACCCGGTACGCCTTGCTGTAGGCATGGTCCCGCCTAGCGGGTACTGATGGGAGGGAGTTAATATTATAAGTCCGCTCCCATTATTCTTAATATCATCAGGTAGCCTGGCTCCATGGTGATCAACATCCAACCATTTTGGTTTGATACCTGAAGATATTGCCAGTGATTTCATAGCCTTGTAGCCGGGATTTTCGAGATATAGATCCGGTGCCTGTCTGGACATGACTCTCAAGGCCAGCTCCATACCGCCGAGAGCTCCAGCCGTAATAATGATCTGATCCGGGGACACCGACAGACCTCGCCATTCTGCAAGATGGCTTGCAATAGCCTCTCTTAAACGTATATCGCCAAAGCGGGACTGCACCGTAATAATCTCACGAGGATAATCTCTGGCAACTCTAGCAACACACCGGGACCATTTATCATAAGGAAACAGCCTCATATCCGGCATGCCGGGATAAAAAGGCCTGACCTCATGGTCATTCAGAACTGTTTCTCTGGAAGAAGCAGTCGATACCGGGCTTTCTGCTGAAACCATAAGATCCGGCAACTCGCTGACATAGACACCTGAACCCTGACGGCTTTCTGCATACCCTTCGGCAATTAACTGGTCATATGCCGTAACGACACTGGACCTTGATACTCCCAGTTCCTGTGCGAACGCTCTTGAAGACGGCAAACGTTTCTGCGACTTCAGAGAACCGGAAACAATCCTTTGCCGCAGCTCTTCATAGATTTGCTGAAACAATGGAATTTGAGCTTCAGGATCGACTGTAAACTGGATGAGATTTGCATCAGACATAAACTGGACTGCTCTTAATTGATGAAATTGGATATTTATAGCATACCAAAATATCCTGTATAAAGTCAGAATAAAGACTTAAAGCAAGACAGGTTAACGAAAATGGCTCAGAATACTCTTACTCCGACAGAACGCACTCGTGTTAAGCGGGGACACAAAAGAGCAAATTACGACAGGGAAACAATTTACAGCATTCTGGATGCTACGCCCCTTTGTCATATTGGATTTTTGCGAGATGAACGCCCCTCTATTATCCCTACCCTGCAATGGCGTAAAGGGGATTATGTTTACTGGCACGGCTCACGTGCGAGCGCTGCCCTGCTGTCTTCAGCCAATGCGGATATATGTCTTACAGTAACACTGCTGGACGGGATGGTGATGGCACGCAGTGCCTTTCATCACTCTGTTAATTACAGGTCGGTTGTACTTTACGGAAAGCCGGAGCAGGTTACAGACCCTGATGTGAAAGCAGAAAAGCTGAAGGATATGATTGATGTGATCTATCCGGGACGGTGGGAACATTTGCGTCCTATGCTGGCGAAAGAAGTAAAGGCGACTGGCATTCTATCCATGAAAATTAATGAAGCATCCGCCAAAATCCGAACCGGGATGCCGGAAGATGACAAGGAGGATTACGAACTTCCTATATGGGCAGGCGTCATTCCACTGGTCAACCAGCAACTCGAACCACTATCAGACCCTAGAAACCTGGATGGTGTAGAAGTGCCGGAACATCTGAAAAACTTCAGGATAGAATAGATTTTTTGCTACTTCGGCGGCAGAAGAGGACATGTAGTCTCCAGTAATTGCTTCAGCTCTGAACGCACTTGCTGGAGATCCTCAATTTTCTTATCGACGACAAGTATTTTTTCACTGAGGACTTTTTTTATCTTCTCTTCAGTAAGCCCTGCTTCAAGCAGAGACGGAATCTCTTCTGCAATCTCGGCCAGTGTAAAACCCAGCCTTTGAGCTGTTTGAATATAATTCATTACAAACAGCATCTCATCAGAATACTCGCGATAACCGTTTGGACGTCGAGAAGACCTGATTAGCCCCTCACGCTCATAATATCTGAGTGTGTCTGTGCTGACACCTGTCTGCTCTGCTAACTTACTGATAAGCATATTTCAAATACCCTATTGACCCTGGAGTATACTTCAAGGTTTATACATACCAGCATCGAACGTCAACTGGAGATAAAAGATGCTACAAAAAAATACTTACCTAAAAATTATGAGAGCCAGCGCCTGGTATGACCTGGTTGTAACAGCCGCTTTTGCAACTCCATGGAGCTTTCTATTCATATTTGGAATTTTAAGCAGTCTGGATCAATCTCTCAATATTCCAGGCTCATTCCCGCAAGTCGATCACACCCATATTCTGTTTGCAAACCTGCTCGGCAGTGTCGTTGTTGTATGGTCTGTTATGAGATTGATGGTCAATCAGGTCATTATGGGGCGTGGTGATATGGTTGCCAGATTTACATTCGCTACATGGCAGATCTATGCAGTTGCTTCAGGAGCAAGCTATCTCATTCTGGCATTTACTGTTGCAGAAATTGTTTTTGGCATTCTGCAAAGCCTGCCGGTAAAAGACGAACCGGAAGCGGCCCAGTAACCTGTAATGCATTACTTTGCCTGTAAGCAAAGTAATGCATCCAGAAACACCTGATAAATTAATGGGAAAACAATACCGGAACAGTCATAAGTTTTAATACGCTTCGTGTCGCGCCACCTAGAAAATATTCCTGGAACTGAGAATGACCGTAGGCTCCCATGACCAGCAGGTCTGAAGCATACTCCCTGACCTGTTCAATAAGCGTTTCACCATCACTGGCATGATCAGAATTAACTGCGGCTACTTCCACTTTAATATCATGCCTGGCAAGCGTTGTTCCAATCTCGCTACCAGCAAGATCAAGCTCTTCATCAGGCTCGTTTGGATCGACCCAGATAACTTTCACTTCTTTTGCAGATTTTAAGAAAGGCATTGCATTAAAGACTGCACGACTTGCCTGCTGACTTCCATTCCATGCCACCAGAGGAAAATCACCAATGCTGGCAAGGCTTCCACTGTTCGGAATAACAAGAACAGGTCGCCCTGAAGCTACGATGAGCTGCTCTGTCATTTTAGTCTGCTCGGAAAAACCACCTTCCACTGCTCCCTGATCAGATATAATCAAATCAGCGCAACGTGCATGTTTGATGAGGTGCCGCTCACTCCAGTTGGATAAAGCATCGACACAGCGCCACTCACAGGAAACACCTTCCTTTTCTGTTCCAGACCGGAATGCAGCTTCCACTTCGTCTGCCTGAACTTTTCTGGCACCCAGATATTCATTAACGATTTCCGGTGTCACCCCAAAGGGGTCAGACATAACTGACATATTAAATGGAGGAATAACGTGCAACCCTATGATATGAGCCTGATATTTCCGGGCAATAATCAGAGCACTATCAAGCAAAGGACCAACACGATGGGTTTCATTCAAGTTTACAAGAATAGTTTTGTAAGACATTTGTTTGACCTCCCATATATGGTTCACGTTGATTATTCTGAAGATATACCGAATAATCCTAACATATATTGACCTGCATCAATATTGAACCAAACTGTAGCCCAATGGCCAGATGCTTACGGGAAGACTACGGTTTTACTGCCATTCAGAAACAGCCTGTGCTCAATATGCAGCTTAACTGCATTTGCAAGGACGCGGGATTCTATATCCCTGCCAATGGCAACCAGCTCTTTTGCTGTTTCATTATGCGTAACTCGCCTGACATCCTGATCAATAATCGGTCCTTCATCAAGGTCAGCGGTTACATAATGTGCCGTAGCACCAATCAGTTTAACACCGCGATCGTGGGCCTGATGATATGGCTTTGCCCCTTTAAATGACGGGAGAAAAGAGTGATGAATATTTATAACTTTGCCAGATAGTTTTCCGCAGATTTCATCTGATAGCACCTGCATATATCTGGCCAGCACTACGAGTTCAATGTTTTCCTTTTCTATAAGCGTGACAAGGTTGCTCTCTACTTCAGATTTTGCACTCTTCGTAACCGGCCAATGGTAAAATGGAATACCGCTTTGTTCTGCAATTACCGAGCTGTCTTTATGGTTGGAGACGATGGCGGCAACCTCCATTGGCAATGCACCAAGACGCACCCTGTAAAGGAGATCAATCAGGCAGTGGTCAAACTTTGAAACCATTATAAGCACACGGGCGGGTTTGGACGCATCGTGCAGTTCCCAGTCCATGCTGAACTGGTCGGCAACGGGTGCAAAAACTTCTGCCACATCAGATTGTGAATACTGATCAGAAGTCTCAAACTTCAAGCGCATAAAAAAACGGTTTGTGTTGCTGTCAGTAAATTGCGCACTCTCGACAATATTACATTCATGCTTTGCCAGCATACCAGCAACAGCAGCCACAATCCCCATACGGTCAGAGCATGAAAGTGAGAGAATTAATACAGCCATAACATATAGATCCCGGTTTTATTTATGGAATCTATGTCGCAAATTATGAATAATAACAAGGCTAAAAACTAAAAAGGGGAAGCAATCGCTCCCCCTTTTTATCGAAATAATCAATTATGCCTAATTATGCTGCCATAGCGGCATCACCGCTGCTCGCACTCTCAAGAATAGCTGTCACACCCATACCACCAGCTGTGCAGATGGATATCAGGCCACGGCCACCTTTCTGATTAAGTTGCTTTGCAAGGCTGGCAACGATACGTCCGCCAGTTGCGGCAAAGGGATGTCCGAATGCCAGGCTTGATCCGCGTACATTCAACTTGCTGCGGTCGATAAGGCCAAGAGGCTCATGACGGCCGAGCTTGTCTCTGCAGTAAGAAGCAGATTCCCATGCACGCAATGTAGCCAGAACCTGAGCGGCAAAAGCTTCATGGATTTCATACATATCGAAATCCTGCAGGCTCAGATTTGCACGCTCAAGCATTTTGGAAACAGCCAGCGTTGGCGCCATAAGCAACCCGTCACCATTTACGAAATCCAGAGCAACATGCTGTGAATGCGTAAGATAGGCAAGGATTGGCAATCCACGTTCTCTCGCCCATTCCTCGGAAGCCAACAGCACAGAAGATGCACCATCAGTCAGTGGCGTGGAGTTGGCTGCTGTAAGCGTACCTGCCTGAGATTTGTCATAGGCATGGCGAAGCTGGCCAATCTTCTCAAGATCAATATCACCACGAAGGTTATTATCCCGGAAGACACCGGCACATGGCACAAGAAGGTCATCCATAAAGCCTTCTTCATAGGCTCTGGCCGCATTCTTGTGGCTGTCAAAAGCCAACAGATCCTGCTCTTCACGAGGGACAGACCATGTCTTGGCCATCAGTTCGCAATGCAGCCCCATAGACAAGCCTGTTTTAGGCTCATTTGTGCTGGGTGGCTGAGGAACCAGCTCTCCGGGACCAAACCCTTTAAACAGGGTACTCAGTCTTTGCCCTAACGTTTTGGCACGGGTCAAAGCTGCCATTCTCAATGCAAACTTGCGTTTGAAAACTACGGGCGGATCACTTGTCGTATCGGAACCACAGGCGATGCCACTCTCGATCTGACCTGTCGCTATCTTTGCGGCAGTGCCCATGGCAGCCTGCAGACTTGTTCCGCAAGCCTGCATCATGGTTACACCCGGAGTAGTCGGTGCCAGCTTTGTGGCGATGACAGCTTCGCGGGTCAGGTTCCAGTCTTTTGCATGTGTAACAACAGCACCACCAACAACTTCATCGATATGTTCGCCCTCAAGGCTGTACTTATCGACAAGGCCATTCAGTGCAGTTGTCATCAGATCCAGATTACTTAATTCGCGGTACAGAGTATTGGACCGACAAAACGGTGTTCTTACTCCTCCTACGATCGCAACGGGACGCATGGTCTCGGCCATTTTACTGCTTCTCCTCTTTCACGTCACGCAGCATCTGCTGTCTTCTTTTCTGTCGGTGTCTGCTGGCTCTCCAGATAATGGAGAGGTCCACCACGGAATGGCGCGAAACCTGTTCCGAAAATCACACCGGCATCAACCAGATCAGCATTATCAACGATGCCATCTTCAAGGCACTTCTTACATTCCTCAAGAAGCGGCTTTACAATTTCCTGCCCAAGCTTATCAAGCTCAGCATCAGTAAAGGTAACCTCTTCTTTTTTGGGCTTGTTATTTTCCCAGACATAGAAACCTTCACCAGCTTTTTTGCCCAGCTTGCCTGCTGTATACAAACGGCCAATATCACTGTCCTCGGTAACTCCGAAGCCAAGTGTATCAGATACGTTCTTACAAACGTCCAGTCCGACAATATCGCAAAGCTCAAGCGGTCCCATAGGCATTCCGAAATGAATTGCAGCTGCGTCAATCTTCTCGCGCATAACGCCAGCCTGATAACGGTCGACAGCAGCAAACATGTACGGAGCAAGCACTCTGTTGACAAGGAAACCTGGGCAGCTTTTCACTATGACAGGGAACTTATTAATGGCAGCAACAAAGCTGGTTGCCTTTTCAACTTCACTATCTTTTGTGGATGGAGATTTAATCACTTCAACCAATGGCATCTGAGATACCGGATTAAAGAAGTGAATACCAACAAGACGACCCGGGTCTTTCAGAACTGCTGCGATATCCTCAATTGGCAATGATGATGTATTACTTGCCAGTACAGCCTCAGGTTTCGCACGCTCTTCCAGATCCTTGAAGACTTTCTGCTTGATCTCCAGATTTTCGACAATAGCTTCGATAATCAGATCTGCGCGAGGAATATGCCTGCCTTCAACATCCGCAATCAGGCGGGCTTTGGCAGCTTCTACTGCTACGGGTTTCTTCAGGCGTTTTTTAAAGAGCTTTTCGGCACCCTTAACGGCTTTGGTCACAACGTCTTCATTCATGTCCTGAAGACTGACTTCCATACCGTTGACAACACACCAGCTCGCGATGTCAGCGCCCATAGTACCGGCACCGATCACATGAACACGCAATGGCTTGAAGCCCTTTTTGGGAGCAAGACCTTTCAACATTTCCATAAGCCGGAAAACACGTCTCAGATTACGGGAGGTTTCACTGACCAGCAAAGGCGCAAACATTCGCGTTTCTGCTGCTGCCATGCGTTCTTCATTATCACCGAATTCCTCAAACAACCTGATCAGCTCATAAGGAGATGGATAGTGATCCTGCCTTGCACGTTTGGAAACCTGCTTGCGCATCTGGTTTGCAAGAAACTTGCGCACGAATGATATTTTCATAAGGCGCATCCACCAAGCAGCACCTTTTGATTTTGCTTTCGTAAGTACTGCTTTACGGGCAGCCCAGCGCAACTGATGATGGGAATCAACCAGCTTGTCTACCAGTCCCATAGCTCTTGCCGGACCAGCTTTATACATCTTGCCGGTCAACATGGCAGTCATTGCCGCCATTGCCCCTGCCAGACGAATAGAACGCACTGTTCCGTTCAGCCCGGGGAAAATACCGAGATTAACCTCAGGCAATCCAATACGGGTAATGTTGTCTTTGGTCGCAATCCGGTAATGACAGGCCATAGCCAGTTCCAGACCACCGCCAAGGCATGGTCCGTGGATCGCAGCAACGACGGGGACACGAACCTTTTCAAGACGGTTTAGTAAATCCGTCCCCTGTTTCGTGATTTCCCTTACCTTGCTTTCGTCTGTAAAGGTATCAAATTCGCCAATATCAGCTCCGGCGACAAAGTTATTCTCCTTGCCGGAAATGATGACCAGTCCTTTGATCTCTCCGCGAGCCGCTTCTTCTTCAACTTTATCTATGATCAGATTGGCTTCTTCCATGCTTCGCGTTGATAGCGAATTCATGCTTTCACCTTCACGATCAATGACGGCCCAGGCGATTTTTTCGACATCAATCTCAAATCGCCAGTCTTTTAAATCAGCAATATCGGTGGACATATCCCCCCACTATTCTGCCGCTGCAACTACTGTTTCTATATAGTCTTCTCCGGTACCTGACACAATCTCGGAAGGGTCAAAATGGTCTACTGCTATAGCCCGATTGACAAGCTCTTCTGTCTCTCGAAGCAATTCTGATTCTTCAGCAGTAATAACCGATTTTTCAACGGCTTCCGCAAACCAGTCATTATTATGGTACCGTGAAATTATACCTTTTCTTACAGCGCGCTCTAACTTTTTGCTAATACTCTCAGTTTCAATAACCTTATTGAATGCCGCTTCCAGCACACCAACAGGATCATTCGGGTCATCTGTTATAAAGACTTCCCTTGTAAGCCTGTCCCGTATCTTTCCTGGCTTCAGCAACAGTCTAACGATATCTTTCCCGTGATCGTCACTCGCAGGACGCCTGCGAATACCATATGGGAATACCAGTGGTCTTAGTCCCCAGGCGATTGGCCTGACCGGGAAATTCCGCAAGACACCCAGAATCGATTGCTCGAATCTGTACAGGCAGTTTTGCACACAATAGTCTACAATAACAGCATCTTCGAGTGGCTCGCCATCGTCTTCATATCTTTTCAGAACACATGAAAGCAGATAAAGTTCACTCAATGCATCTGCCATACGGCCAGAAATCTTCTGTTTGACCTTCAGACCACCCCCAAGAACTGCAACTGTAATATCAGCAACAAGTGCAAAAGTACGGCTTGCACGATAGAGCTGAGAGTAATGACGGCTGCACTCAAGCGATGTATTTGGAGCCGGAGCAAACATACCCAATGTAAAATTATGGAAGAATGATCCAAAGATATTCGCCATAATATATTTCAGATGGCCTTCAAAGGCTTCCTCAAATGCCCGCAAACCGCGTTCTTCGTCGGGGTCGCGAATAGCCTGAATTTCTCTGAATAACCAGGGGTGGCTTCTCAATGCACCCTGAGAGAAAGAAATCAGTGTACGTGTCAGAATGTTGGCACCTTCAACGGTAATCCCAACCGGTGTACTTTGATATGCCTTCAATAGATAGTTTGCGGGTCCATCACAGACACCACGACCAGCATGAATATCAAGAGCATCATTAACACTTCGCCTTGCGATCTCCGTGGCCTGATATTTCATCAGAGCCGAAATAACAGCAGGCTTTTCACCAGCCGATACCATCGAAGCAGTAACTGCACGGGCTGCCTCAACAACGTAGGCATTTTCAACAATGCGGGCCAAAGGCTCTTCAATACCTTCCATGCGCCCGATAGGCAGACCGAACTGCTGGCGAACCCTTGCATAGGCACTGGTCGCTCTCAGAATGCCTTTAGCACCTGCAGCAGCAGACGCAGGTAATGAAATAGCACGTCCGGCAGACAGACAGTTCATAAGCATACGCCAGCCCTGCCCTGCACGCTCTGCACCACCAATGATCCACTCAAGCGGTATAAACACATCCTTGCCAGAGATTGGACCATTAGGAAATGCCATTGCAGTAGGCGTATGACGACGGCCGATATTTACGCCGGGATGATCAGCCGGTAACAAGGCAAGCGTAATACCAACATTATCTTTCTGCCCGAGAAGTCCCTCAGGGTCAAAAAGCTGGAATGCCAGCCCTACAAGCGTCGCATCAGGCGCAAGTGTGATATATCTCTTATCCCAGCTAACACGGATCCCCGTAACTTCCTGACCTTCATGCGTACCCTTACACACAATACCGATATCGCGCATTGTGGCAGCATCGGAACCAGAAGTTGGGCCAGTCAGCGCAAAGCACGGAACTTCCTGACCTTTTGCAAGTCTTGGAAGATAATATTCCTTCTGTCCAGCAGTACCATATTTCTCAATCAGCTCACCTGGGCCCAATGAATTGGGAACCATAACCGCAATTGAAACATCCGGACAAGCAGATGAAACCTTGCCAAGAATCAGAGACTGGGCCTGAGCAGAAAAGCCAAGACCACCATGCTCTTTGGAAATAAGCATACCAAGGAAGCCGTTATCCTTCATAAACTGCCAGACATGTTCTGGTATTTTCTTCTGTTTACGGCGGACTTCCCAGTCATCAACCATTTTGCAAAGTTCTTCAGTTGGGCCGTCCAGAAAAGCTCTTTCTTCGTCCGTCAACTGAATGGGGGCTACATTCTTCAGCTTTGCCCAGTCCGGCTCCCCGGAAAAAAGTTCTGCGTCCCAGCCAATTGTTCCTGCATCAAGAGCTTCCTGCTCTGTTTCAGAAACTTCAGGCAGTATCCCGCTAATCTTTTTAAAGATAAATGAAATCACAGGGAATCGCACAGAATGAAAACATAATGCTACAATGGCAATAGCTGGTATCCAGAGAAGGAACATTCCCAGATTGAACCCAAACGAAATATCGGCTCCCCGCCAAATACCGGAATGTAAAGCTATCGTAGCAACAACTAAAGCACCTGCCCAAGCCACCAGAGGCACGCGATGCATCGCAAGTGCAGTGGCAACTCCCAGGCAAATGAGTACAAATACAAGTCCAATAACCATGATTACGCAGCCTCCTAGCTGCAAACTACAAGTGAACCGTATTATTCACGTCTTACCGCTTATCGACATAACACAGGTTATATAGCAATTTGTTATATATCAAGCTGGCCGCTCGCCAGGACAAATATCAAGCCGCCATTTAAGCAGCACTATCTTAATGATCAGTGTAACTTTTACGCGAACATGTAAAAACAGCACGGCAATTCTATGTTTTTAAGGAATTATTTGCAGTTTGTTGAGTATGCGTCGCTTTTCACACTCCAAAATCCGCAAACTACTCCTGAAAGAACAGCATCCAAACAATGCCCAACTTAATCTGTAAATCTCAAATTCAATGTTTATATTATCTCTGATATCTCTATGATACCAACTAATTTAATAACCTGAAGGTCTACAGGAGCTTGTAAATATGCCTTCTTACATAAAAAAACTCCATTCCAGAAGACGCTTTCTCTCACACCTTTCGCTCATCCTGTCTTTGCCACTGTCACTACCACTTCTATCCAGTTCAGCTCACGCAAAAACTGAACTATGGCAAAAAAGACTGAAGCAAATAGTTCAGGATATTAAACCAATTGAAGGCAGAGTTTCCATTGAACTTCCTGCCATAGCCACCCACGGTAATCTTGTACCGATAACGATATCTGTTGTTAGCCCCATGTCGGAACAGGATTATGTCCAATCCATCACTTTAATATCGAATCGTAACAAGACACCTGAACTGGCAGAGTTTCAATTTTCTCCTCTGAGTGGAAAAGCGGAATGCTCCACGACATTGAGATTAGAGGAGAATCAGGAAATCATGGCTTTAGCAAAAATGAATGATGGAAAGCTCTATATTGGGCGACGTCAGGCAAAGATCAATATATCATAGTCAGAAATTTGATAAATCAGGTATTATTTAAAATGACATATACCCCTAATGTTACCATTCCTGTTAATGCCAAGGCTGGCGATATTATCGAGATAAAGACCCTGATACCTCATAAAATGCTTCCCGCGTCACCCGGAGCAACAAAAGATCAGCCAGATACTCCGGCCAAATTTATAGAAAACTTTATAGCGGAATTTGACGGGGAAAAAGTATTCTCGGCAACGCTAACACCTGAAGTTTCTGCAAACCCTTACATCTCATTTTTTATGAAGGTCACCAAGCCAGGAACCTTCACATTTAAATGGGTGGAAAATAATGACAGAACAATCAAGACTGTTCAGCATGAACTAAAGCTAGCATGACATCCAGAAGACTGAATAAGCGAACAATCTTTCCCGCACCTTATGCCTTTACAGGCAGTCCTTCTGTCAGCTTACCATTTTCAAGGCGGATAACCCTGTCCATCTTCATTGCGAGTTCATAGTTGTGTGTAGCTACAATAGCTGCCAGGCCAGTAGCATCAACAATTTTCAAAAGCTGCTCGAAAACACGTTCCGCAGTGCCCGGATCAAGGTTTCCTGTGGGCTCATCCGCCAGAAGCAACCGCGGACGATTCACAATAGCACGTGCAATCGCAACCCTCTGCTGCTCACCACCTGAAAGTTCAGCAGGTCTGTGTTCCATACGACCTTCCAGGCCAAGCGCTGCAAGTAGTTCCATAGCCTGTTTTCTGGATTTCTGCAGAGCAGTTCCACGGATAAGCTGAGGGATTACAACATTTTCCATTGCAGAAAACTCAGGCAAGAGCTGATGAAACTGATATACAAACCCGATCTCAGTTCTTCTGATCCGCGTTCGCTCTTCATCGTTCAGGTCATTACACAACAGACCATCGAGAAGAATTGAACCTGAATCCGGCCCTTCCAGCAATCCAACCAGATGCAGCAGTGAAGATTTACCTGATCCTGAAGGGCCAACCAAGGCAACAGTCTCTTTGGGATAAAAGTCCGCAGATGCCCCTTTAAGAACGTTGACCTTACGAGGCCCCTGCTCGTAGGTCAGCTCGATATTCCGTAGGCTCAAAATGGGATATTGTTTTTTTTTGTACATTTTAATCTCTACTCATAGCGAAGGGCTTCAACGGGATCCATCTGAGCTGCCCTCCATGCAGGATACACAGTGGCCAGAATTGACAATATCAGTGAAAGAGATACGACCAGGATAGTCTCAAAGCTATCCATATGTGCCGGCAACTTACAAAGATGGTAGATGTTCTGATCTACAATACATCCGCCTTTGGTGAATGAACTGACGAATGCCTGGATAGCATCCATGTTCAGGCAGAAGACAATACCCAGTATCAGACCGGCAATTGTACCGACGATACCAATGCTTGCTCCTGTAATCAGAAATACCCGCATTATAGCACCACGAGTTGCTCCCATGGTCCGGAGTACAGCAATATCTCTGCCTTTATCTTTTACAAGCATCATAATGCCTGAAATTATATTAAACGCAGCAACGATCAAAATAACCGCCAGAATAATAAACATGGCGTTACGTTCTATCTGTAATGCGCGGAAATAAGTGCTGTTTCTCTGACGCCAGTCAACAGTATAGATACCTTCGCCGCCAACCTTTGCCAGATCTACAAGATTACGATCCACATCTTCCGGGTCGTCGACCATGATCTCAAGTACATCAACGCGATTAGGTTTCGAGAAGAATTTCTGTGCGGTATTCAACGGCATAAAAATGATGCGACGATCATATTCAGCCATCCCGATTTCAAATATTGCTGAAACCTGATAGCGCTTAACACGCGGCGTATATCCGAACGGAGTTGATGCACCTCTTGGGGCAATCAGCGTAACCCTGTCACCAATTTTGATACCGAGCTCATTAGCAAGTCTGGCACCCAATATCACACTGGGCTTATTATCAAAGCCTTCAAGGCTTCCAGATTTGATATTGGTTGATACTTTACTCAGCTCCTGAAGTCGGTCACCAGTCATGCCTCTAACCTGAACACCAATGGCTGATGCCTTGGTGGACACCATTGCCTGTCCTTCAATCAGGGGGATAACTGCCTTGATACGAGGAACTTCCCTCATTTTTTTGGCTACGTCATCATAGTCTTCAAACGGCCCCCCAAGCTTATGTACGATAACATGGCCATTCAAACCGAGAACCTTATCAAGGAGCTCGTTATGAAAGCCATTCATTACGCCCATAACAATAATGAGAACAGCCACGCCTAGAGTAATTCCAAGGAATGAGAATCCCGCGATAACAGAAATAAATCCTTCTTTACGGCGAGCTCTCAGGTAACGAAATGCAAGCATTCGTTCAAAACGTGAAAACGGAAGTGTATCGGTCGATGCCATGTTTTTATAACTTATTATGAATCCCAGAAAGAAACTGTATACTACTTACATCACCATAAGAAAAGCCAGAGTTTAAAATCAGGCGGTAAGGAAATTCAAAGCTTCGTCAACAGACAAAGTCTTGCGCTCCCCTGTCTTACGGATCTTGACTTCTATTTCGCCATCCTTAAGACCTCTCGGCCCTACAATCAGCTGCCTGGGAATACCTATAAGGTCAATTGTGGCAAATTTTGCGCCTGCACTGTCCTTGCGGTCATCATAAATCACCTCATGTCCAGCTTTTTGCAGTTTTTGATAAAAATCCTCACAAACAGCATCTGTTTCTTCATTACCAGATTTCAGATTAATAACCGCCACTTCATATGGAGCAATAGAATCCGGCCAGATAATCCCCTTATCATCATGACTTGCTTCAATAATTGCCCCAACGAGACGAGAAACTCCGATGCCATATGATCCGCTCTGCAGATTTACGACCTTTCCATCAGGCCCCTGCACTGTACATTTCATGGCTTCAGAATATTTTGTACCGAAATAGAAGATATGTCCGACCTCGATACCCCGTGTTGCTATGCGCTTGTCTTCAGGGACTTCGGCTGAAAATTTATCAGCATCATGCATCTCGATTGTGGCTGCATATTTGTCAGTCCACTGGTTTATCAATGGCTGCAGGTCTTGCGAGTAATCAATATCCTTATCGGCTGTGGAAAGTTCCATCAGGTCGCCATGACAAAAGACCTCACTCTCACCTGTTTCGGCAAGCACGATAAATTCGTGGCTAAGGTCGCCGCCGATAGGTCCTGTATCCGCGGCCATTGGAATAGCTTTAACCCCAAGGCGTTCAAAGGTCCGCAGATAGGCTACAAACATCTTATTATAAGATTCACGCGCCCCTTCTTCTGTCAGATCAAAAGAATAAGCATCCTTCATAAGGAATTCACGTCCACGCATAATTCCAAAACGTGGGCGGATCTCATCTCTGAACTTCCACTGTATATGGAAAAGATTTCTTGGCAGGTCTTTATAAGATGATACCCCAGCGCGGAAAATCTCATTGATCATTTCCTCGTTGGTCGGGCCATAAAGCAACTCACGCTCTCCGCGATCCGTGATCCGAAGCATCTCCTTGCCATAATCATCATAGCGCCCACTTTCACGCCAAAGATCTGCAGACTGGATGGTTGGCATAAGCAATTCAATTGCCCCTGCTCTCTCCTGCTCTTCACGAACAATCTGCTCAATTTTTTTCAACACCCGAAAACCAAGTGGCAGCCAGGAATAGATTCCGGCGCTCGCCTGACGAATCATACCTGCTCTCAACATAAGTTGGTGAGACATGATCTCGGCTTCTTTTGGGTTATCTCTTAAAATAGGTAAAAAATACTGACTTAACCGCATGTGTCTTTCCGCAGATAAAAAATGCAGAGTTTATTGAAACTCCAATAGAATCCGCGCCCTCCTTTAGTCTTAATACTCCAGCATACCAAGAGTAGACATTTCACGACAATACAACTACGCACTATACATAATATGTCAATCAGTTCACCCGGAAAATTATTATATAAATGTTATAGTTAGATCCCGGCTATGACGCTAATAGCGCTTCATTGCAGTTATGGCAATACCAAGTTTTCTCAGGATTTATCTCATGGCGCCAGGGCAACACTTAGTTAATTATTGATTAATCTTAAGATTGATTCTGAAATTTGGAGTGACAAGGTGCATTCGATTATGTACATTGCAGAACGACAAAAGAAGGCGAAAGATCAATAGGATACTAAAGAATAATAAGATATCCAAAGAAACAAGATCCGAGTCTTGGGAGGAAGTAACTTCTACTGGCAGTATTAAGAAATAATCAGATTGCATTCCGTAATTCTGATGTCAGTTAGCGCTTAATTGCGAAAGCTTATCAGAAGTGCGGGTAGGAGTTATTCACTGAACTATAAGCAAGGTCTCTGACCTTGCTTTTTTGTTTGTAATCACCTGAACCGGCTATTCTTTCCAAGAAAAGACTTGAGCCCTTCTCTCAACTGCGCAACAACAATCCAAACAAAATTTCAAAAGCTTACTTTGCAGGGTCGGTATGAGAATCTTTCACATAATTTTTATCGCATTCATTATGTTTATTCTGGACCAGCTTTCCAAATGGGCTGTTCTTTATCACCTTGATCTGCTGTCAACGGGGAGGCAGGAAATAATCCCAGGCTATGTCAATTTCATCCTTGCCTGGAACAGAGGTATAAATTTTGGCCTTCTGGCTTCCAACAGTACATATGCCCTGATTATCCTCATAGTTTTTCCGATTGTCGTCAGCATTGGCCTTCTGTGGTGGAATGTAAAGTCAAGCCGGTATTATCTTGGTCTGGGCAGCGCATTTATCATTGGTGGAGCGCTGGCGAATGCGCTTGATCGCGTGATTTACGGGGCTGTGGTTGATTTTCTGAATGTTACTGCTTTTGGGATCCGTAATCCCTATTCATTTAACATTGCTGATGTTGCTATCTTTTTGGGGGCTGCGATTATTATTCTGGATATCCAGTTTGATACTGAAAAAAAATAATCCCGGATACCATCTCCAGTTTCACTATTGATTTTTTGTACGGATCAGTCCACTCTGTTTTTTTCGTCATATCCGAATTGTATTGAGGGAGATAATAATGAGCGTATCAATTGTAGGCTGGGGGCATACTCCGTTTGGCAGACTGGAACAATCTCTGGAAGAACTCATCCAGTCGGTTTCCAAAGAAGCGCTGACTGAAGCTGGCATTTCCGGGGCTGAAGTTGATGCTGTATGGCTTGGTCATTTTAATGCGGGAATGGTTCCTGACGGATTTTGCTCATCGATGATACTGGGCGCAGATGATGCCCTTAGATTCAAGCCAGCTACAAGGTGTGAGAATGCATGTGCCTCCGGCTCTGCTGCCCTCTATTCAGCCATTGATGCCATAGAATCCGGGCGCATTAATGTTGCTCTGGTTGTTGGTGCGGAAAAGATGACAGAACTTGATGGCGCTGGCGTAACCAGATCACTTGGTGCAGCAAGTTATCAGAAAGAAGAATCTGACCTTTCATTCCCTGCTATCTTTGCAAAATATGCACAAGCCTATCAGGAGCGCTTTACTAACCCTGTAGAAGCCATGGCCCATATAGCTGTAAAAAACCATGCAAATGCCATGGACAATCCGCTGGCACAGATGCACAGGGAGCTTGATCTTGAATTCTGCCTGAATCCTAATGAAAAAAACCCGGTTATCGCTCCACCAATAAAGAAATCTGACTGCTCACTTGTATCTGACGGTGCGGCTGCGATTGTTCTTGTAAACAGCAATATGCTTGGCGATTTCAAACAGGGCGTTTCATTTAAATCAACTGCTCATGTTAATGACTACCTGCCTATGTCACGTAAAGACCTTCCGCTTTTCGAGGGGCCACGGGAAGCATTCAGGCAAGCTTATGACAAAGCTGGTGTTTCCATTGATGATATCAGCTTTGCCGAGGTTCATGACTGCTTCACAATTGCTGAACTGCTGAGCATGGAAGCTATGGGACTGGCTGAGCCAGGAAAGGCCAGCGTCCTTGCTATAGAGGGTGCAACAGCCAAAGACGGAAAACTGCCTGTAAACCGCTCTGGCGGCCTGAAAGCCAAGGGGCACCCTGTAGGAGCTACCGGAGTATCCATGCATGTTATTGCTGCAAAGCAACTACTTGGAATTGCGGGAGATATACAGCTTCCTGATACAGAACTGGGTATGTGCTTCAATATGGGCGGAGGAGCTGTTGCCAGTTATGTATCCATATTAGAGGCGGCAAAGGCCTGATCTTTAATAAAAGACATAAGGCCTGCCCGGAAATTCCGGGCAGGCCTTATGTAAAATAGAAATTATAAAAAGATACAAATCAAATAGTCGGGGCGATGCAGCTCCCATGAGGTTAACACCCGCCACATCTCCTAGTCCGCATCTGGATACTATACTTATATATGTATATTGACAAGAACATATATTATTTGGTGTATATTAATATTCAGGCTTTTGAAATTACTTCTATTTTCGCACTCTGATATAGTTAGCTGGCACGCGGCTATACACCAGATGCAAGGTCAGATAAGCAGCAAACAAACCCAGAATAGTAACAAAGAGATTTCCGAGAAGGTTTGTGTCACTCAACACTGATTGTAACCTGTATTTTTCCACCAGGAGATAATAATAATCTATAAAAAACAGGGAAACCAGAAATGTAATAATCAGGGCGCAAATAAAGCTCCAGAAAGTCAGCACTTTTGCCTCTCTGCTATTGGGCGGTCTATGATATTCCCTGACAAACTCATAGCAGACTGCATACCCGGCCAGGAACAGAACTCCATAAATAATCAACGGGTTAAATGAGTATCCATAGTAATAAACGAAAATATATACAAGGCTGAGAATGGCTGCGTAATCTATAGCGAAGATCCTGATATATCTAAGATAATTTACTTTTTTTGCGTCTGATGTCTTCAGCATATTTGCAGCGATCCGAATATTGTTCTAGTTTCCCATTCAGTATGAATATAGTCATTATTATAATGCAGGGAAAGTAAGCACAATGCAGGAATGGGAAGTCTATCTTTCTGGAGAAATCCACACAAACTGGCGTGAAGAAATTGAACAGGGCACAAAAGCTGCTGATTTACCAATCATTTACACAGCCCCGGTTACAGATCATGCTGCGAGCGATGACTGTGGAGTTACGATTATGGGTGCTGAGGAAAAAAAGTTCTGGCACGATCATAAAGGCGCAAAACTGAACGCAATCCGGACAAGAACCCTTATAGAACAAGCAGATATCGTCATTGTTCGCTTTGGTGAGAAGTACAAGCAGTGGAATGCCGCCTTTGACGCCGGTTACGCCTCTGCACTCGGTAAACCCCTTATAGTCACGCATAGTCACGAGCATCAACACGCCCTGAAGGAAATTGATGCTGCTGCTCTTGCTGTGACTGAAAATGTCGAACAGATTATCGGTATTTTACGATATGTCGTGACTGGTGAATTAAAAGTCTGATCTACGTTTTTTTGAAATAGGGCTTCAGCCTGTCATAATGTTGAGGGAAGTTGGCTTTGATCCAGCTTCCATCATCAATTTCCATATCAAGAAAATCAAAACCGGGGCTGACTGCCTCACCAACCATTCCCCATTCGCCATCCAGCAACCGGGTTGCCTTCCAGTAACCACCGGGAACAATAAGCTGGCGATCATAGCCGGGGCCAATCAGATGGTCTGTCAACTCTCCATCCGGAGACAGGGTAAGATATTCCAGTACGCCACCACCTTCATGAAAATGTATAATGTCCGAACGGTTTCTGTGGATCAGGCCGATTGGCTCGTTGTCATCGAGCAGGTAGTGAATAGTCGTCAGCAATGATCTTGTGCTGTTCTCGCGGTCAGGGCATTCGACGGTTTCTTCAGAGCGGTAGGTTTCGCGAAACCACCCTCCCTCCACATGACGTTCGAGCCCCAGCCGTTCTATAATTTCTGCAAGAGTTTCTGTTTCGTATGACATCTGGAATTTCCCTTGCTTTATCATCTTCAAATTAAGACAAGCTGTAGTAGATCTCAAATGCGGCTACAACCAGTCAGAGTATTTAGCAGCCATACCGCTATCATATTGTCCACATTATTAAAAGACATGTGGATTGATTCGCTTCTTACCTCCATGCGAGCTACACAATCTCCAAGAATCATATAGATCTATTGGCCATAATTCAGATTTAAGCTCATATTCAGTTTATCAAAGTGAGGGTCATTGTGAATTCAGAACTTGAAAAAAAGGTCATCGAATGGGCCCGCGAAAAAGGTATACTTGAAAAGTCCAACCCGAAAGCTCAACTAACGAAAACCCTTGAGGAAGTTGATGAGCTTGTTGAAGCAATCAACGACGACAACAAGGAAGAAGTCGAGGATGCAATCGGTGATGTGATTGTTACCCTGATTATTCAGGCTGAGCTATGGGGTTTATCTGCCAACGACTGTCTGGAGACAGCATATAACATCATTGCCAAGCGTACGGGCAAAATGGTTGACGGCGTATTTGTAAAAGATAGTTGAGGTATTCAAAGTGGCTGATATTACAGTAGATTTAATTGATCATCTTGGTTCGGATCTAACAGTTGTGAACGCTGCACGTGTATCCTTTGACAAGGAAAGCGAGTGGCTGGAAGATATGATGGACGAAGCAGGTGATGCAGCCTCCTCTTCCTCGCCAAAAGCTCTGAAAAAGGGTGATAAAAAACTTATTTCATATCTGGCCCGCCATGATCACTGGACGCCTTTCAGCCATCCACAGATAACACTGCGTGAATCGGTTCCTATATTTGTTGCCCGTCAGCGCTTTAAGCATATGGTCGGTTTTACCTATAATGAGATCAGTCGTCGTTATGTGAAGACAGAAGCATCATTTTATACACCTGAAAGATGGCGTGCCCTGCCTGATGGAAGCATTAAACAAGGCAGTGGCGATGAGCTTACTGACGAGCAGAATTCAGCCTGGGAAGAACGCTACAAGACCTTTATTGAAAACTGCTCCATGATGTATGAGGATATGCTGGCTGATGGTATTGCTCCTGAAATGGCGAGAATGGTCCTGCCCCAGAGCATGATGACCAGCTATTATGTAACAGGCTCGCTGGCAGCTTTTGCCCGAATGGTAAAACAGCGCAAGGACTCTCATGCGCAAAAAGAAATACAGGATCTGGCATTAAAGGTCGATGCAATTATAGCGCCTCTTTATCCGGTAAGCTGGGCTGTGCTTGTTGAAGACAGAGACAGTTACTGCTTCTCATAATCATTAAGCAGACTGTTGTACGGTCTGTTCCTGCACCTCTACTTTAGGCAGGGAGAATATGAATGTAGAGCCCTGCCCCTCTACAGATTCGCACCAGATTTCTCCACCATGCCGATCAACGATTTTTTTGCAGGTGGCCAGCCCCAGGCCGGTGCCGTCAAATTCCTGATTGGTGTGCAACCTTTTGAAGGCAACAAATATCTGCTTCAGGTCTTCCTCTTTCATTCCAATGCCATTGTCTTTTACTCTGATAATATAATTTTCGTCCTCTTCGGCAGCACTGATCTGGATGGATGGAGTTTCACTGCGACAGTATTTAATACCATTTCCAATTAAATTTTGAAGTAGCTGTGTAATCTGCCATTTATCACCGAAGACATCAGGCAGATTATCGTAGATAACGATAGCGTTTTTCTCACGCAAAACAGCTTCCAGATTAGACTTGGCATCTTCAACTGCGAGATCAAGAGGAAACTCCTCATGTTCAACCTTGGCCTTATCCAGAAATGTATATGAGGATACCGAATCGATAAGCTGTATCATCCGGTCAGAAGCATCGGATATCATAGTCATGTACCGATCACTCTTGCCCTCAAGTTTGTCTGCAATGTCATCTTTCAGATATTTTAACAACAGGCCAATCGACCTTGCCGGCTCTTTCAGATCATGAGCCAGAACATTTGCAAAGCTATGGAGTTCGGTCTGCTGCTCCTGAATTTTAGCTTTGAAAGAAACAACTTCGATGGCATTGTGTACAGCTCTCTGTATAGCCTCAGGGGACAGGTTATTTTTATTCAGATAATCCTGAGCACCTTCCTGCAGTGCCTGTACAGCAATGACTTCACTACCCTGACCTGTTAACATTACAACCGGTACTTTGTAGGGCAGAGACTTCATCTCTTCAAGGACGCCAATTCCATCGCGACCCGGGAGAGAGTAATCAAGAAGCACACAGGATATTTGCATCGAGCGGCATATATCAAGACCATCCCCACCATTGTCAGCCTCAACGATCTGCCAATCAGTTTCATCATCTTTCTGCAGAAGCCGCCGATAGAGAAGCCTATCATCCTCGCTATCGTCTATTATTAATATGTGATGAGTAATCTTTTTCATTTCCCATCTCCCGGCAGCAAGGCAACATTAAACCAGTACTCATTTAATCCCTTAAGAGCCTGAACAAACTGGTTTATATCTACAGGTTTTTTGACGTAAGTATTGGCTCCGTTGCTGTAGCAGTAATCAATATCCGATACATGATCTGATGTCGTAAGAATAATTACCGGAATAGTTCTGAGTTCAGGGTCATTCTTTATCTGGGAAAGGACCGTCCGCCCGTCCTTACCTGGCATGTTCAAGTCCAGCATTATAATATCAGGCTTTATGTAATTGGTATCTCCAACATAGTCTCCTTTTCTATAGAGATAATTCAGCGCATCAGTGCCATTTTCACATCGTTGGATTGTCTCTATATCCAGACCAGCTTTTTTATAAGCGCGGACAGTTGCCTCATAATCATCATCACTGTCTTCAACGATTAATATGTTGGGTTTTCTCGTCATGCGGCTTTGCCTTTTAATGTGAAATAGAACGTAGTGCCAAGATCTCCTTCAGATTCAATCCAGATACGTCCGCCATGGTTTTCAACAATTTTCTTAACAAATGTCAGTCCGGCACCAGAACCACCTCCAAATGCCTTATGTCTGTTCAGGCGCTTGAATATCCGGAATACATCATTATGAAATTCCTTACTGATACCAATGCCATTGTCGCGTACAAAAAAGGAGTTATCATCAGTTCTGTAGCCGACCTCAATTTTCTTATCTTCCCTGCTGTTGTATTTGATACCATTTA
>JBOEGA010000050.1:0-72355 GCA_050633205.1 Methyloligellaceae bacterium
GATCAAAGCTTTCATATTTTTATACAGCGCAACTCACCGATTGTGGCCGGAGTGCGCAATTAATCTTAGTATTTGTGAGTGGTATGATTGAAACTGGTCCTCAAGGGACCTTAATAAATCGGACTCGTTTGGAAGACGCATTAAGATGGGCAATGTAGTCGCCGTTCTTAATACGCTTTTTAGCAATAAGATTACCTGTATAGAAATAAGTCCAAGCCATGATGTCCTGCTCGCCTGTCAGTCTAACTGAAACTTTGCGCCGTTCATAAAGATGAGGTTTTCTCTGAGAAGGTGCACACCCCTCATACTCATCAATGCGGTGCAGCAATGTCACTGTATCATAAATCTGATATATTTCACCAAAAACTTGATTCTTTTCGTGATTGGATGAAATGAGCCCCGGATACTCCCCCAGATCATATAAAATGCCCTGAACAGTTCCACTGCCAAACAACGGAGCATTGTCACCGAGATACTGCCCCATGGGGTGGCCGATTACACTTAATAATGTACCATAGACAAAGAGGTATTCGGGGTTCTTGCTCATCAACACACATTATGTAACATTAAGTCCGCAACTAAAGGAATTTCAGCCCGGTCTATGCATTATATAATGTTATCGTATTTCATAATACAAGGCTGAAACCTTTTAATGGAGGGCATACTCGATGGATCGGGTTATAATTGAAGAAAAAGATGGAATAGCCTTTGTTACTCTTAACCGTGGTGACAAGCATAACTGTATGGACTTTGACATGCTTAATGCCGTGGTTGCGGCACAGAGGAAAGTCAGGCGGATGAAGCATGTTCGCGCTATTATTCTGCGTGGAGATGGCCCTTCTTTTTGCTCAGGGCTGGATTTTAAAACTTTTTCCAAGCACCCATGGCGCGCTTTTGCAGGATATTTACAGTTATGGCTTCCCTGGCGGAATGTATTCCAGAAATGGTCTATGGGGTGGCGGGATATTCCAGTTCCTGTGATTGCGCTGATGCATGGAAGTTGCTATGGCGCCGGACTGCAACTGGCCCTTGGGGCTGACATTCGTATTTGTACTCCTGATGCAAAGCTATCCATTATGGAAGGTAAATGGGGACTGACACCAGATATGGGAGGTGTGGCGCTGCTTCGGGAGTTAATGCCCATTGATGTTGCCAAAGAACTGACCATGACGGCAAGGGTTTTCAATGGGGAAGACGGTAAGGAAATCGGGCTGGTTACGCATTTGAGCAGCGATCCTCACAAAAAGGCTATGGAAATATGTGAGGAAATTACTGCCAAATCCCCGGATTCTGTCGGGGCCAGTAAATATGTGCTGCAGCAGGCCTGGAGTGGCAGTCAGTATCTGGCATTAAGGGCAGAGCGTTTATGGCAGAGGCGGTTGTTTGGAGGCAAAAACTTCAGGATTTCAGTAGGAAACGGACTTGGGAAAGACAAGAAACCTTTTTTACAGAGACGCTTCAGGTGAAGAAACCCCGGGAAGGTTCCCGGGGAAATATCTCTATCAGCCTTCAATTTTTGAAAAGTCTGCAACTTTTCTTGTCGTTTCGCGGATCAGGGCCAGAAGATTCAGGCGATTTTCACGAACGGCTTTATCCTCGTCATTTACAATGACATTATCAAAGAAAGAGTCCACAGGTGCGCGAAGTGCTGCGATGGCAGTCATTGCCCCAGCAAAATCTTCAGACTTAATGGCTTTTTCTGCAGATCTGGTTGCTGCTTCGATGGCCTTGTGGAGTGTCTTCTCGTCATCACCGGAAAGCAGTGAAGTACTGACTTCACCTTCATAGGATGTTTTATCTTTCTTTTCCTCGATACGAAGGATGTTGGCACCACGCTTAACACCGGCGAGCAGATTGGCTCCATCATCTGTTTCAAGGAATGCACCCAGCGCTTCAACGCGTTTTACAATCATGAGAAGATCATCCTGACCGCCCAGAGAGAATACAGCGTCAATCAGGTCATGTCTTGCACCACGATCGCGGAGATAAACTTTGAGACGATCGGCGAAGAATGAGAGAAGGTCTGCATTATCGCACTGACCAAAATCAGCTCCCCGTTGAGAGGCGAACTGTTTGTGGCTTTCCTCAAACAATGTTGTCAAAGGCAGGCGCAATTCGTTTTCCTGAATAAGGCGGATTACGCCAAGAGCTGCACGGCGCAGAGCATATGGGTCTTTTGAACCTGTGGGCTTTTCGTCAATGGACCAGAAGCCAACAAGCGTATCGATCTTATCTGCAAGTGCAACTGCTATAGATACCGGAGCTGTTGGCACATCGTCACCCTGCCCCTGTGGTTTATAATGTTCGGCACAGGCATCGGCTACAGCCTGATCTTTGCCCTGTCTTGCTGCAATATATTGTCCGGCAAGGCCCTGCAATTCAGCAAATTCGTAAACGATTTCTGACATCAGATCTGCCTTGCAGAGACTGGCTGCCTGTTCTGTTTTTTTGCTGTCAGCTTTGACCATTGGTGCAAGAGTTTTTGCGATGGCCTTGATGCGCTCTACGCGGTCTTTTTGTGTGCCCAGCTTTTCGTGGAAAGTTACAAGTTCCAGCTTTGGAAGAAGATCTTCCAATGGGCGGTTCTTGTCATTGTCCCAGAAGAATTTTGCATCTGACAGTCTGGCGCGAATGACACGCTCGTTACCATNNAGGCAATCAGGTTTGAAACGAGCATGAAGTTGTTGGACAGCTCGTCACCCTTTTTAACAGAGAAACATTTCTGGTGTGACTTCATGGAAGTTGTCAGCACTTCCGGTGGTACATCCAGAAAGTCCTTGTCGAAGCTGCCCATATAGACAGTTGGCCATTCGACCAGGCCTGCTGTTTCTGCCAGTAATGCTGCGTCTTCAACAAGTTTCATCCTTTTCTTTTTGGCAATGGCTTTTGCCTGCTCAAGAATAATGGCTTCGCGTTCACCTGCATCGATGATGACTTTTGCGTCTCTAAGCTTGCCTTTATATTCTTCAAAGTTTGAAACTTTTATGGTTTCAGGTGCCATAAAGCGGTGGCCTTTGGTCATATTACCGCTTTTGATATCATCAACCTCAAAGGAAATTGTTTTGCCGCCTAATACGCAGATAATTGAATGCAGCGGACGCACCCAACGAAGTTTTCCTGCACCCCAGCGCATGGATTTAGGCCACGGGAATTTACGGATTACATCAGGTACGATTTCTGCAACGACTTCACCTGTTGCACGGCCAGCCTTTTCGATGACTGCTACGTAGAAGTCACCTTTTTTCGGGTCGTTTACGACCTGTGCTTCATCAATGCTGGACAGACCTGCACCACGGAGGAAGCCCTGAAGTGCTTTTTCAGGTGCGCCAACACGTGGTCCCTTGCGCTCGTCACGGATGTCCGGTGATTTTTTGGGAAGACCTTCAATTACCAAAGTCAGGCGGCGCGGAGTATGGAAGGTTCTGGTTTCACCATGTTCGATACCAGCTTCTTTCAGGCCTGCGCATACGAGGCGTCTGAAATCATCGGCTGCTTTTGCCTGCATACGGGCCGGGATTTCTTCGGAGAAGAGTTCTAATAAAAGTTCTGACATATTACGCGCCTCCAGCTTCTGTCTGGAGCCAGGCTGTACAGCAGGCTTTTGACAGGTCGCGAACACGAAGGATGTATGACTGACGTTCGGTTACCGAGATAACGCCACGAGCATCAAGAAGGTTGAATATATGGGATGCCTTGATGCACTGATCATAGGCTGGCAATACACATTGATGCTGATTGCCTCCACTTTCACCAGCTTCCAGTATCGCCTTGCACTCGGCTTCTGCGTTTTTGAAATCAGCGAAAAGTTTATCTGTATTGGCATATTCGAAATTGTGACGTGAATATTCCTGTTCAGCCTGAAGGAAGACATCGCCGTATTTTACGATTTTATCGTCTTCGCGACCGTTGAAATTCAGGTCATATACGTTGTCTACGCCCTGACAGTACATAGCCAGACGCTCAAGGCCGTAAGTCAGTTCGCCAGCGACCGGGTTGCAGTCAAATCCGCCAACCTGCTGGAAATAGGTGAATTGTGAGACTTCCATGCCATCACACCATACTTCCCAACCAAGGCCCCAGGCTCCCAGTGTCGGGCTTTCCCAATCGTCTTCCACAAAGCGGATATCATGGTTTTTCGGGTCGATTCCAATACGGTACAAGCTCTCCAAATAGAGTTCCTGGATGTTGTCCGGTGATGGTTTCAGGATGACCTGAAACTGATAATAATGCTGCAGGCGGTTCGGGTTTTCGCCATAACGACCATCGGTCGGGCGACGGGAAGGCTGCACATAGGCTGCATTCCAGGGTTTTGGACCTAATGAACGCAGTGTTGTTGCCGGGTGAAACGTACCCGCGCCAACTTCCATATCGTAAGGCTGAAGGATAACACAGCCATAATCTGCCCAATGGTGCTGTAAAGTTAAGATCAAGTCCTGAAAGGACTTTTCGGGCTTTAAGCCCGCAGGTGCTTTATATTTTGTCATGAAGCCCGCCTAGTTGCCGCAAGCAATTGAAATTATTTGGTTTGGAACCTAAAGGTGTGTGCGGCTTGGGTCAAGTGGAAGGTGAAGTTTAAGGGAATGGTTTTGAAAGCTGCAGCTAAACAGGCTTATTAAACAGCCATGGCAACCTGTTCACCAGGGGCTTCGAGAGTAAAAAAGAAAGTTGTGCCGTTTTTGCCATCAGATTCGACCCAGATCCTGCCACCATGAGTTTCTACTATTTTTTTAACAAAAGTAAGACCTGCACCAGTCCCCACGCCATATTTCTTTTCGTTATGCAGACGTTTGAAGATTTTAAAGATATCAGCCTGATGTTCTGGTTCTATGCCTATCCCATTGTCCTTTAGATAGAAAACTTTTTCATTTTCATCAGTGTAGCCTATCTCTATAAGTTTTTCGTAGTTTTCGTTATATTTTATGGAATTGGTAATGAGGTTACGGAATAACTCTCCGACCCGAACAGCATCACAATTGATGACGGGCAGAGGGTTCGGAATAAATATCTCAACATTTTTTTCTTCCAGACTATCATAGAGAGTATCCATAAGGTCGCTCAGTACCGTATTGAGATCTGTATCTTTAACAGCCAGGCCCTGCTTGTTCAGAAGAGAGAAATGAAGCAGATCAGAGATGAGTTTTTCCATACGTTTTGACAGGGATTTAAGCCTGTTCAGCTTTTTCTGGCCATCTTCATCAAGCTTATCTTCATAATCCTCAAGCAAAAAACTGACGTGATTATGAATAGCTCTCAAAGGCTCTTTCAAATCATGTGCCGCAATATGAGCGAAGTCATCCAGCTCAGAATTTGACTTCATCAGCATTGTTATAAGCTGGTCCTGCTGAGCCTCACTCTCTTCTAGCTGAAGGGTTCTTTCTTCCAGTGAAGACAACATAATGTTGAATGCTTCTGCCAGCTTACCGATCTCTGCAACACCGGAAATCTCAACCCTATGCCCAAAGTCTCCATCTGAAATTCTAAGTGCTGCACTTCTCAGCTTTTCAATAGGGGTTGCGAATGTGCGACTTACGATACTTCCAATTGTAAGAATTGCAAGCATGATAGCCAAACCAAAAACTACCAGTTTCTGTACTAATACGGTTAAAGGGAAAAGCGCATCATCACGGTTAATTTTTGTTACTACTCCCCAATCCAGTTCGGGTATATAAGCAGTAGCTGATAGAATCGGAACCCCTCTATAGTCTACATTCTCAAGACCAAAAAGATATACTTGCTTCTTTTGAAGAGCCAGAGAAATCGGCACCTGAGTACTCTCTTTGGGTACAATTATTCTAAGCCCTTCATTTTTTGCATATCTTAACGGTGTTAAGAAACGGGCATCTCCATTTTCATTTCTTTCTGCAATTGTTGTTTCACCTGTTTTGCCAAGGCCAATATAGCTTTTGGCAATAGATGTAAGCTCATGGGCATCAATAATTCCGAGCAGAACTCCCAACACCTTTCCGTTCAGTTCGACCGGACCACAAAGTTTCGCATATACTTTACTGCCTGCTCCCATCCATATTCTGGAAATTAACACAGACCTCCTTTGCATCACTTCATTTATGTTACAGATTTCTGTACCGGAAATCTGCTCTCCTACCGATAGTATTCTGCCACCCGAGGGGGAGAACAATGAGATCTGCCTGACCGATGACACGGACCTGACCGCATCATTCATAATTTTTGTCATGCCTTTGACATTAGAAACCTCGGGAGTAACCAGATGTTGAGAAAGTAATTTTCTGAACCGGGTACGGCTTGCTATGAGGCGCAGACGATCCCGCCAGGCTTCGGAGACATTTATCAGGTCCCGCTTTTTCAAGGCTGCCAAAGCCTGTAGCTCATCACCCCTGATCTGTATCATCTGATTTTTTGAGAAGTTAAAGATAAAAAAACCAAAGAGTACCAGACCTGTTGCAGCTACTGCCAGGTAAAACATTATAATTTTGGTACTAATACTCATTTGCAAGCCAGCGATACATGCCTATATTCAGGAAAACTCCAAGGTGAATATGTATCACTGTTATGTTAAATTATGGTTTAACAAATACTAACAATGTTTCTTAAGCCAGGCTGCCATGAATAACGGTAATGACATAAACAGCCTGGGCAACCTATTTGCCGGAATACATTTTATTTACTATTTTCCAATCACTTCCTTCTTTTAGAAATCCAAGAAAATCAATAAATTCACTTCCCAATAATGGGCAATATACTTTTACCATTGCCTGTTCTCCCATGATATCGATTGAGAGAATTTTATAGTTAAAACTATAGCCCTCTTTTTGTGGAACCGGTCTGGATGCAACAAGATTCAGCCATTCATCTCTTGTACGGCGAATGCCCGGAGCCTTCAGAACCGTATCTTCATGAAAGACAGCCTTCAGCTTCTCTATATCTGCCTCGTGGAGGCCTATAAAATAGGCCTCCGTCATTTTGGTTATGATCTGTTTATCTGTCATGATCAGCTTTTCTTTTCTACGCGGCTTTTATAGGTTTCACCGCCTATACCCCATTTGTCAGTGGGAACCTCTTCGATTACGACCCAAGTAATTTCCGGGTCCTTATTCAGAACATTTTTGATCATGGTTGTTGTCTGGCTGATAAGAGCATTTGACTGTTCTTCAGTGACTTTATCGCCTGTGACCCTGATTGTTACATATGGCATTATATATTCCTTATCCGTTTGCCTGTGCAGTCGATGCATCAATATAAGACTGGCGTGATTTTACATTTGTGATCATACGTTCTGTATTCTCGCCAAGGGTTATATTTACCGGGAAGTACTGCCCCCAATCTGAATAGACAGTCAGAAGAATATCCGCAGGAGAGAGTTTATTACCAACGAGATAATCTCTGCTGCCAATTCTGGTATTAACGATTTCCCAAAGCTGGTTGATAGAGGCGGCGGCTGTTTCGATAAATGTTTTACGGGCGGCTTCATCAGGAATTGCATTTCCTGCATAAAACAAGCGGCCATATGCCGGATGAACGGTTGCGTTTGCGAACAGCATTGCTTCAAGGACATCATAACGCTCAGTGCCTTCTGAAGGGAGTAATGTATTATCGTGCTTTTCGAGCAGGTAAAGGAGGATTGCCACACCTTCAGTCAGTAACTTCTCACCAGTGTGCAGGGTTGGCACTGCGTTTGTTGGATTTATTTCCAGAAAATTTTCAACCGATGCACGATCGATTGCAGTTACAGGCTGACCAATTTCGTTCAGCACAATATGAGTAGCCAGAGCGCAGGTGCCGGGCGCGTAATAAAGTTTGTACATTTGTCATCCTTATTTGTTTGTTTGCCTTGGATGACATGAAGATAGCTATTATTATTGTTTTCATATATAGCATTTATAGAAACTGATTATGCACAATACAGAAACAATAAAGAATGGCGAATTATGAATAAGCTGCGGGCGATTGAGCTATTTGTAAGACTTGCAGATCTGGGAAGTTTTACACGGGTTGCCGATGAATTTAACAGCTCCAAGTCCTTTATCAGTAAGGAAATCAGCCGACTTGAGGAAGAAACAGGCGCGCGTCTTATTCACCGTTCAACCCGCAGTCTGCAACTTACTGAAATTGGAGAGGGGTACCTTGCGCGATGCCGAAAGCTTTTATTGCAGATGGAGGATGCGGACAGTTTTATTCAGGATATGCAGGGAGCCCCCAAAGGCAAACTGAAGGTTAATGCTCCCATGACATTAGGACTAACAGATATGGGCCGTGCGTTTGCCGACTTTATGGTGGCCTATCCGGATATTGAAATTGATATGCACCTGAGTGATGAGCCTGTAGATCTTATTGAGAATGGGTTTGATCTGGGATTCAGGGTCGCCAGCAGGCAGTTTGACAGTCAGTATATCGGGAAAAAGATCTGTCATTTTTCCTATCAGATATGTGCATCCCCTGCTTACCTTGAGAAACATAGTTATCTTAAAAGCCCTGCTGACCTCTTGCTGCATAACTGTTTTGTTTACAGCTATTTCAGAGGAGGGAATGTGTGGCCTCTGGAAGACGGGATACAAGTCAAGGGCAACCTCAGAGTGAACAGCACCATTTTTATGATTGATTGTATTCGTCAAGGACTTGGCATCGGTTTTCTGCCAGATTTTGCAGCAAGAACTGCGCTCCGCAAGGGTGACATAGTCGAGATACTGGCCGAACATGAAAAGCCACAGTTAACTTTTTATGCCATGTACCCGGAACGTCAACATGTTCCACCAAAACTGACGCACTGTATTGAGTTTATGCAGAAATGGTTCAGGGACAGTTTTTCTTATGGGTAGGGAGAATGTCTGCTCTTTCTATTTTTCCTGAGTATATCCAAGCGACTACAAAAGGGAGCAGGCTTCCAATCAGTAGGTAGCCGCCAATGTTTGGCAGGCTATTTATTAAGGTAAACTGATCAGGAAAATCAATACTTGCCCGAAACTGTGCTGCAGTTAAAAACAATGAAGGCATCAGCATAAACAGTATCCCGGTAACTGTCATAACCAGATGCAACAATGCAAATTTTGGTGTGTAAGTTTTATTTGTGGAAGGAATGAAAAACGTATAGCAGCCTGCAAAAATCAAGCACATGCATATCATTGATATACCAGTGTTCAGTGTGTTCATTGCCATGGCAGCATCATTTGGAAATTTTGGAGATGCTGACAGGATATTTATAATAAAGCTAACTTCCAATGCTACGAAAAAAATTATAAAAACAGCACACCATAATACCGGTATCAATTTTTGTATTTTGCCATATATTATTGCGGGTAGGTAATTTGCCATTAGATACATGGTAACAACGATATAGAGCCCAATTACGAAAAAATAAATGCCTTCTACAGTAACGGCCTGAAGCTCCTAGGATGCAAAATCAAAAAATGACAGAAGTACAGGGCCAAATAATCTGAGGATCATCCCTCCACCTATCAACACCAGGAAAACCTGATTTAACAGATAATTACCAGCTCCGGATTTAATAGAAGATGAGACAATAAAAACGAATACTCCCATAGAGCAAAGAAAAACAAGGGTTGGGTCCATTGTATATGAAATGTATCGCACCAGATCAAAAGTTTTACCTAAATCATCTGAAATTCGGAATGGCTGGTTACTTTGCAAAACTGAAAAGTGATATGCCATTATTGACAATATACTGATGCACCCAACTATTGAAGCGACTACATACCACCCAACAAAAGAGTGTCGATTTTCTGTTTTACCGTTTTTTCTGAATACCAGATAGAGGTAATAAACCGAATTTAAAATTATAGAAAGATACAGACAATAGAACACTAAGTATGATCTTATTGGGCCTTCCTTGTACAATAAAACCTCTCGAGGAAGAGAGATCGCAACTGTAGGAATAATCATATTAAAGGCATATGTAACAAAACTCAGAACAAATAAGACCAATGCTAGCACAGGTACAGGCCACAAGGGCAGAGCGTCTAATTTTAATTCCCTTTGAAAAAGAATATAGCCAAAGCCGCAGAAAAACAGTGGCATTAAGATATACTGATTTATCATCACATTTGCATGATATCCAGAAATATTCCCCCAAGCTGATGCCAAAATCGTCCACAGTGCAAAAATTGTAACGAAGCTGCAAAACACAAAATACCGATTTGCGATCTGGTGAAAAGTACGCGGCAACAGATAAAAATTCCAGAGTCTTGCTTTTCGGAACTTCATTATTTATTTCCTGTGTTTCATTTTCTTCTAAAGAGCTCGTGGAGAAAACGGCTGTATTGGAGCGCGGCTGATGTCTCTGACTGGTTTTGCATATTTCCAGACAAAGAAAAGGAAGACAAAGCTGGCTGCCAGCATGTAGCTTCCTATTGAGGACAGGTTATTGAAGGAGGAAAATGCTTCCGGATAGTCGGCCTGCATACGGACCATTCCTACTTTCCCTGCAAGCATTTGGGGGACAAATGTCAGGTAGATGCCTTCAATAAAAATTACGAACTGGGCTATTGCAATGGCCGGAACATACTTCCTCTCAAAGAGTTTTGGAAAATAGATATACAGGGCTCCGCAGATTACGCACATGGCCTGCGCATAGAAAATCATATGCATAAAAGCTGTGTAGGCATGAGTGCTTTTTAATGCGATATCTTGCTGCAACATTCCTGCAGAGCGTAATATTATCAGGGAACTATAAGGGATAACCAAAAATGCCAGCGCCCACAACAAAGGGACATAGTCTCGCTTTTTAGCGACCAGAACAGTGGCAATCCAACAGGTGTGAATTACCAAGATTACCAGCGGGATTGCCAGAGATATGTCAACTGGTATGCTTTCCTCTGTTATGGCAGCAAAAATGAATTTATCCAGCAGTATTGTTTCCAGTAAAATCAGCGCTCCAAGCAAACCAGAGAGAATTTTATTTGCCTGATTGAATATAATTTTGCTGTCAGTGGCCATGGAAATTATTTTGCACATTATGCCGAGGTTGCACAAAGTGATGATCAATTTAAATGAGATATGCCCGGTCAAATGCCCGACCAGCCTAGGGCTATCAAAAGCATTATTCTTTTGCATATCCCACATAACGAAAGTGCTCTCAACAAAGAGCGACAGCATTACGAATATGACATAGATCGAGGTAATAAACAGAAACCATACGGGCAGTGAAATATCTGCCTTGCGTTCGCACCTGACCAGACAATGCAGGAAGTTAATCGCTGTCAATAACATGGACAAGGCCGCGAGATAGAAAGAAATGTAGCTGAAATACTCAGCCCATCGATAGGTCTTTTTTACTGGTGACGGGCTATATAATTCCCATATCCTGCTATCGAACATCAAAACTACATATACTGCAATCAGTATGAAAAGCGCCCCTGCCAGACACCAGAATGATATAGCACCCAGGTTTCTATTTGGAAGTTTTTGGAAATCAGGTAATTCCGGTAAAAATGCGTAGCCAAAACCTGCGAAGAGAAATGGTATTAAGGCATATATAAGGGCGATAGCCCCGTGGCCCTCGCTTACTATATTATAGAGTTCCGCAGATCTGAAAAGTTGGGTTCCTGGAAAATGCAGCTCATACCGAAGCACAATTGCCAGTATTATAGCTATTGCAATTGCTGCTCCGGAAAGCAAAAAATACTGAACAGCTAACTGCTGGGAAGTCTGAGGCAGAAGCCAACGTTTAAGCGGGGCTTTCTTCAGGTCTGAAATCATCGTTTTTTCTTTTTATTGTGATGCGATATCAAATATCACTGATAATTACAGAAGCATCTAAAGCTCTTTATGAAGCGCGCTCAACCAGGCATTAATGCGTTTTTTATTCTGCCCAAAGTCTGAGCGTCCGTATTTGCTGCGGGAATATATCGCCAATGTGGACTGATTTGGGTCGGAAAGCTGAATGAACTGGACGGTTATTGTGTCAGGGAAGCGGAAAAGAGCGGTGCGCTGCACAAGCTCAAACTTCATATTTGCTTCGTCGGCATCTTTCCGGGTAATACGCGGTTGCTTTGAGACAAATTTATCCCAGAGTTGCTGAAGCTCCGGTGCAGAAACAGGATAGACCGGAGCAGTTCTGTGTGGTTCTGCTTCTTTGCAGAGGCCTTCAGGAGCCACGATATACTGGTTTGGTGTTTTCTTCAGGCGTAATTTCTCGAAATCAATCATATTTATTTTCTTTATTATTGAATTCGTATTCTTGAACTCATGATTACTCTATAGCCAGCCCCCGGAAACAGGAACTAGTTTTCTTTTTTCTCGTAGACACCAGTCTTTGGATCGGGCTCAAGGTCATCAGCTTCACGGATATGAGGTGATGCAGATTTCTCTACATTTTCCTTTGGCTTTTCCGGTAGTTTTTCTTCCGGCTTTGCCAACCATTTATAGGCAGCCCAGCCGCCCATGGCTCCCAGTGCTAAAAGTACAATTGGATGCATTTAAAATCCGTATCTGGACCACATAGCCCTTGTTTCCAGTGCCGAGATTAACTCGTCAGCAAGACCCATACCTGCCAGAGAAGAAAGGTCAAAATTTGATCCATCAAGTTTTGAACCGAATTTCATGCGTCCAAACAGGCCTTTACTTTGTGAGATGACTTTCAGTTTTACATGTTCACCAAAGACCTCACGCATTTTTGTCCGCAGGTCTGAAATGCCATCGATAAGGCCCATTTCCAATGCCTGAGTACCACTCCAGAACTCACCTGTGTAAACAGTATCATCCGGGGCTTTTATCTTGTCTCCACGGCGGTCTTTGACCATATTGATAAAGCTTTCATGAACATCAGCCTGAATTTTAAGAAGACGATCGACATCTTCCTGTTTCTGAGGCTGGAAAGCATCCAGAGACATTTTGTTTCTGCCAGCAGTATAGACACGCCGTTCTATGCCGTATTTTTCAATAAGCTTATCAAAACCGAAGCCTGCTGCAATAACGCCAATAGAGCCTATGATTGAACTACGGTCCGCATAAATTTCATCTCCAGCGATAGAGAGCATATATCCGCCTGATGCTGCAACATCCTCACAGAAGACATAGACCGGAAGCTCTTTCTCTTCGGCCAGTGCCCGAATTCGGGTGTATATCAGGTTCGACTGAACAGGTGAGCCGCCTGGGGAATTGATCTGAATAGCAACTGCTTTAGCTCCGGATACCGAGAAGGCTTTCTGGATTACTCCGGCAGTTGCACTTAAAGACAGGCCAGGTCTTAAAGGTGAAGATACTCCGATAGCGCCAGTCAAGCGGATCACTGGAACTATTGGTGTTTTAGTTCCCCATGTCCAGGGTTTTAGAATACCTGGCTTTGGTGTCTTCTTTTTATTTTTTGCTGTCATTTGTTCGGTCATTTGGCCCTATCAATCAATTAGTGCGGCACCGTCTCTCAATATGGAGGCGGCTTTTGGGGTGAAGGCTCCTGTTTCATCATGCATAATCAGGCCCGGCTCAATTTGCAACGGTCCTTTACTTGATTTTATACCCTGTACCAACATTCGGCTGGCAGGCTGCCCTTTTTTTGAATATATTGGGTAGATCCTGATATTTCCAACCCGTCTTTCAAAAAATCCAAGTAATTTACCAAGAATTTCCGGAGTGTGGACAATTGTTATTGATCCTTTGGGCCTTGTATGAGTGATCAGAAAGCGGACCCACCGCTCCAACTCATCAGCATTATGCATATGTGCCTGCGCTTTTACAGGGTCTTTGGGTTTTCTGGAATGGAGCTGGTTATAAAAAGGGGGATTGGCAAAGGTGTGATCAAAACTGTCAGGGGTAAGGCCCATTGCTTTCCAGCTATTCCCTGAACCGGTCACATTTCCTTCAACTACATTAAAATTATTTTGATTATTTCTTGAGGCGTTTTCTCTGGCGATGGTTGCCAGTTCAGGCTGAAGCTCAACGCCTGTGATACTCAATTCCCCGATGCGCCCGGCAAGGCAAAGGCTTACAACACCTGACCCAATTCCAGCTTCAAGAATATTCTGTCCGCTGGCTGCAGGAATTGAAGCTGCCAACAGTACCGAATCAGTCCCTGCCCTGGGGCCCGTTTTTGCCTGAATTATTGTAATTTTCCCCCCGATAAATGCGTCGCAAGTTGTCTCAATTGCGGGGGAAGAGTTTGTATTCATTATTGTCTTTCTATAATCCCATAGTTTCTAACGTGCAGGCCTATTTGGGAATACCTTCAATATCAGCATCCTTCAGAATTTTGCGCGCGGCGTTAAGATCCCCGGCTGTCACCATGATTCGCTGGGGTAAAATTCCCAGGGACCCGTCCATAATGCTCATGTGCGTATCCAACAGTACGTACTCAATACCAGAATCTTTTAATAATGACTGGATAAAACTGATAGAAACCGGGTTATTTGTGCGAATTAATTCTTCCAAGAGTTGCTCCAAGGTGTTTTTTATGACAATTCTTAAGCTCTGATCAGGGATATAATGATATAAATCAATCAGTAATTCACCATTCGTCTTTTATAATAGCAGGATGTGCGGCGATCTGGCTTGACGTAATTATATTCAAACGTCGTATATTTTGTAACATAGTGATTATAGTGTAGATATCCATCATCTGTAAAAAAATCTGGAGATTAAGACTTGGGCGTTGTTATACCATTAACTGGCACACGGGATTCAAAAGCTGGTCTGAAACCAATCCTTGAACTCGTTGAAGACGATATGACTCGCGTTAACCGGGTCATACTGGATAAAGCTGAATCCAAAGTGGATACAATCCCTGAGCTGGCAAAGCATCTGATTAACTCAGGCGGCAAACGTTTGCGCCCCATGCTTACACTGGCAACGGCAAAAATGTGCTCCTATACCGGTGATGGTCATATACAACTGGCTGCCAGTGTTGAATTTATGCACACGGCAACTTTGCTGCACGATGATGTGGTTGATGAAAGTGATCTGAGACGCGGCCGGAAGACAGCCCGTATGGTCTGGGGTAATCAGGCCAGTGTTCTTGTTGGTGACTATCTTCTGGGACAGGCTTTCAAAATGATGGTGGGTGTTGGCTCCCTTGGTGCGCTTGCAGTGCTTTCCAATGCTGCGGCAGTTATCGCGGAAGGTGAAGTCCTTCAGTTGTCAGTTGCCAAAAATACCGAAACAACAGAAGACGATTATCTGGCTGTTATTGATGCCAAAACTGCTGCCCTGTTCTCTGCTGCATCCGAAGTTGGTGCTATCATTGCGGAACATCCGAAAACAGAGCAGGCTGCACTTCGTTCATATGGCAAAAATCTTGGACTGGCATTTCAGCTTGTAGATGATGCACTTGATTATGCAGGTGAAGAGGAAAAAACCGGCAAGGAAGTTGGTGATGATTTCCGTGAAGGCAAAATTACCCTTCCTGTTGTCCTGAGCTATCGCAGAGGAAATGATGAAGAGCGCAAATTCTGGAAACGTACTCTTGAAGAGGGCGATATTCAGGATGGAGATCTGGAACATGCCATTTCTCTGATGGAAAAGCATGAGGCGCTTCAAGATACTATTGAGCGAGCTCGTCATTATGGTGCTATTGCCCGTGATGCACTGGCCATATTCCCGGAAAGTGAAGCCAAATCAGCACTTCTGGACGTTGTTGCTTTTTGCGTAAACAGAACACATTAGACGTAACTGTATTACGATCAGCCACATTTATGACCTAAAACCATGATTTCCCGTTGATCTATACAGATTAACATGGGTGGGATATTATGAATTTTTCTATTATGGATGAATTTAAAAAGCATGGCACTTTGCTTGGAATGGTTGGTGCTGTGGGTGGCTTCATATCGGACGTTCTGCAACCGCTGGCACCGTTGAGCTATTATGTTTTTATAGTCAGTGCTGTTGCCAGTATCATTCTGATATTAACATTTGCTGTTCTGAAGTCCCGCCGTCAGAAGCTTTTTCATGCGTTCCTGCTTACAAGCGCATTTGCGGTGTTTTCCGGAATTTTTGTTGGACTTGGCAGTGAGCAAACCCAGGCCAAGGGCGTTCTGGCTTCCAAGATACCCGCGATTGAACAACTCCAATCGCAACTCGGCCTTCTTCAGAGAGATATTGCAGAGATCAAGAAAGAGACAAAGAAAACCAACGTTATTGTCTCTAAAATTGAAAAATCGAGCAAAGAAACAGCTCAGGCAACGAAACAGATCGCCAAATCTCTGGAGGCTATTCAACAGGGTTTTTCCAAATTATCTTCTTCCGGAGGAGTTATTCCGTCACCAACACAACCGGAAGAGTTTTATCATAATGCCCGTATTCATGAGCAAGGTGGAGATTACCTGAAAGCACGGAAGAGCTATAACAGGCTGTTTTCCTTTAAACTGAAATATCTTGATCCTCACCTGCGATATCAGACTTTTCTCAAGGTGCAGGAAGGTCGTGCCGGTGCTCGGGAAATATACAGTGCCCTTTATGAAAGAGATAAACAGCCAGTTGTAGAATTTGCCAGAATATTGCTGTTTGATGCGCCCCAAAGAACCGTAATGCTTCAGGCTTTCATAAAAGCAAATGAAGAGTTTGCTCCCGCCTATTACGAATTAAGCAAGGAGTATTCAGCTGCCCGAAAAGGTGTTCAGACCCTCAATGACAAGCGGGAAGAGTTGAAAGCACTTGAGACATTCACAAAACTGCATGAAAAAGGTAAATTTATCAAATACTTCATTGATAAAGAACTTGCTGCAAAGTGGATCAGTGATACGAAAACACGTTTAAAAGCCCTTGAAGTGCTTAAGCGCACAGCAAGCGCTCCTCCCGTTAAACTGAGCCTTAACCGTCATAATGCCGGATGGAATGCAACTCTATTGATGCAGGAAGATGCTAAAGAGATTTTTTACAGAGTTGGGAATGAGGGAGACTTTAAAAGCACTGGCCTGACAGAGGTTATCAGCCAGAAGACAGGCTTCCCTGTGCCGAAAATTTACTTTCCACTGGCAGCCAATACAAAGCCAGGCGTGATACAGGTGAAATATACTGATGCGGGTGGCGAGAGCAGAGGACCGTTTAATCTGGAATTTAATCCAAATGCGGCTCTGTTTAAATCTCAAAAAGATATTCTGGGGCAAACACGCACCTCATGGGTTTCCTATAGAGATTTTGACGGCAAGCTGCTGGTATATTTCACGCATATGATATCTTATCGATGCGCGCTTAAAGAGGTCAGGTACAGTATTGATAATAGTGATTTAGACAAGGTTTTTCCTGTGCCTGAATGTGACCCTAAAAACCCGTACAGCGTTCCAACTGACAGCAAGATCTATATGGAAGCTCCCAAAGATACAAAGTTCTTTACTGTGCAGGTCACCTATCATGATGGAACCAAGTCTGAGCCTAACAGATTTGACCGTTAATTGATTTGCGTCAACGACTCTGGCCTGAAAAGTGACCAGGGTCGTTTGCAATATTCATATTAAAGGTCGTCTGATGGTAAAAGTTCTAAAGCTATTGCTGGTTATTCTGCCCATCTCTACGATTGCATTTACGGCCAGTGCTGAAGATGTGCATCTTGGTCTGACTGAATTTGAGGTTGCATGCCAATCCTGTCATGGGCTTGATGGGAAGGGAGATGGCGAGCTTGCCCCTCATCTAAAAACTGCGCCTCCAGATCTTACGCAAATATCAAAAGCCAATGGGGGTATCTTTCCCATTGAAAAAATTGAAAAATTCATTGATGGACGTTCAAGGGTAACAGCTCATGGAAAAGGGGAAATGCCTGTTTGGGGCGACCGCTACCGTATAGCAGCAGAAGAAGGCGAAGGCTCCCGGGTAATTGATGATCGAGCACGCAAACGCATTAAAGCACTTGTGCAATATCTGGTCTCGATACAGGAACCTTAAGCTATAAGGCCATGAAAGACTGTCGGTTTACGGAGTTCTTTTTAATTAGAATAATTCTAATATAAAACAATCACTTGCTTTATTGTTGACAATGATTGTCAGAAAACATTAAATGTAGATTAATTGTAACCGATATCGGGCCCTTGAACCCGTCTATTGGAGAAATCAAATGACTATAGTGACTACATTGCCGATGAAAGAAGCGGCATGGCGCAAGCTTAGTGGCGCAGAAAAACTTGTTGGTGCAGGTTTTCGTGCCTGGATGGCGGGCTATAACACACAGGATATCGGATCCTGGGAAGCCTGCTGGAATGAATATTCAACAGAGTTGGGTCCAAGGGGTGCAAAGCAGGCAATTGCTGACCTGAGCTATTGGGTCCGGACCGTTAAAGAACATACTGCCCGCAAAATCGAGACATTTCCAAATGGCTGTTCAGGCTTTTGCAAAGATGAATGTCTTGCAGTGTCAGTCGTCGCAGCCTGCCAGCATAAGCACTGCCCTGCCCTGCAAATCTGTGCAGCAGAGCTTATTGGTACTCAGGAAACGGACCGAATGATTGAGACTGCCGAGGGTTTTGCCTATACATTAAGCCAGCTGGATATCCATCTAGGAAGAAACTCTGTAGACTCTCTGGCAAACGTTGCTTAAGCTTTTTATTTTACATAAGCTCTGACTGTATTTTTAAGAGAGTTTAATTTTGAGCGACGTTCTCAGCATAAAACAGAATAACCCGAGGAAGAGGGTACATGTTGTATCACCTCCTCATACACCCGCGGGACCGTGGCAGATTTCCGTACTGGTTATCGCTGCGCTTGTTTTGCTGCCGGTTTTTTCTCTTATTTATCTTTCTTTTATTCCTTCAGAAAATATCTGGCCGCACCTGTTTTCAACTGTTCTGCCGGGAGCTGTGCTCGAAACCATATGGCTTATGCTTGGTGTCGGGGCATTAACACTGGTTGTCGGAACCAGTACCGCCTGGCTGGTTACAATGTACCGTTTTCCCGGCCGTAATATTCTGGACTGGCTGCTTCTAATTCCACTGGCCATGCCAACCTATATTATTGCCTTCTGCTATGTTGAGATTCTGGATTACTCAGGCACTATACAAACTTTCCTTCGTGAATTTTTCGGATGGACCTCTTCCAGAGATTACTGGTTTCCCCAAATCCGCTCCCAGGGTGGGGCTATTTTTGTAATGAGCTTTGTGCTCTATCCATATGTCTATCTGAATGCTCGCGCTTCGTTTATGCTGCAATCCATATGTACGCTGGAAGTTGCCCGAACTCTCGGACGCAGTCCCCTTGGCGTATTCTGGTCAGTAGCCCTGCCAATGGCCCGCCCTGCACTGGCTGCCGGCGTTGCACTGGCTCTTATGGAATGTCTTAATGATATAGGAGCGGTGAGGTATCTTGGTGTTAATACGCTCACAACAACTGTTTATGATACCTGGCTTGGGAAATCCAACCTTGCAGGAGCAGCCCAGATTGCATGCCTGATGCTGGTTTTTGTGGCTATTCTGTTTTCATGGGAACGAATTGCCCGGAAAGGACAGCAATATCATAGCACTACCGGACATTACAGAAATATCCCGGAAGAGAAACTTGAGGGATGGAAAGGCTGGCTGACGGGCCTGTTTTGCGCCATGCCTGTTATTCTGGGCTTTATTGCTCCAATCACTGTATTAGTTCAGTCAAGTTTTGTTTTTGCCGAAGACAGTCTCTCGGGATCTTACTGGAAAGCGGCCCAAAACAGCCTAACCCTTTCCAGTATCACAGCAGTTGTTGCAGTCATTATAGCACTTACACTTGCTTATTCGAGAAGGGTTGCGCCAACGGCATTTGTCAAACCTGCATACCGCATAACCGGCTTTGGATATGCTATTCCGGGTACAGTTCTGGCAATCGGTGTCTTTATGCCTCTGGCGGCTTTTGACAATGGTGTTGACGGGGTTATGCGAGAACAGTTTGGAGTATCGACAGGCTTATTGCTATCCGGAACCATGTTTGCACTTATTCTTGCCTATACGATCAGGTTTCTGGCGGTATCAAACGGAGCGATTGAATCTGGCCTCAAAAGGATATCAGTCAACCTGGATTCTGCTTCAAGAGCTTTGGGGGAAACAGCTTTTGGCACTTTATGGCGTGTCCACCTTCCTTTGCTCAGACCTGCTCTTGGTGCAGCAGTTCTGCTGGTTTTTGTCGATACCATGAAAGAACTACCGGCTACACTTCTTATGAAACCGTTTAATTTTGATACTCTGGCAACGCATGTCTATAATTATGCCTCGGCTGAAGAATATGGTGAAGCGGCACTACCAGCACTGACTATCGTTATTTTTGGGCTGGCGCCTGTTATTCTACTCAGCAAAACCATTGCAACAGGCCGTGCCGGGCAGCGCTCCAGCAGCTCCTGACGCCTCCCGTCTATTTTTCTGATTTTAAAAGAATAAAAAGATGAAATAGATAACTTTACGTAACGATACTTTATGCTACTATAATTGTTGCATTGCAGCATTGCTGCTAATGTTTATTCAGTTATATGAGACCTTTTCAGGTGGATACAGGAGGGAACGTGGCAAGCAAGAAAGTATATTCTGATGCATCGTCAGCTCTTGCCGAATTGTTAGAAGACGGCATGACATTGATGGTTGGAGGTTTTGGACTTTGTGGTATTCCTGAGAGCCTTATCTACGCTGTTAAGGAAACAGGTGTTAAGAACCTTACTGTCATCTCAAATAACTGTGGTGTTGACGGTATTGCACTAGGTGTTTTGCTTGAGACAAGGCAAATTTCTAAAACGATCTCCTCTTATGTTGGTGAAAATAAACTCTTTGCCCAGCAGTATCTTGATGGTGATGTGGAAGTTGTCTTTACACCTCAGGGTACTCTGGCCGAACAAATCCGTGCCGGTGGAGCCGGGATACCAGCTTTTTACACCAAAACCGGTGTTGGTACTCTTGTTGCTGAAGGTAAAGAAACCCGGGAGTTTGATGGCGAGACATACGTTATGGAGCGTGGTCTGGTTGCGGATATATCTCTTGTTCATGCCTGGAAAGGGGATACAGAGGGTAACCTTATTTACCGGAAGACGGCCCGTAACTTCAATCCGATGATGGCTACTGCTGGCAAGGTAACTATTGCACAGGTGGAACATCTTGTTGAACCTGGTGAGTTTAACCCTGACCATATTATTACTCCCGGAATTTTCGTGCAAAGAATTGTTCATACGCCGGATCCGACCAAACATATTGAACAGCGCACCACGCGCCCGAAATCAGCATAAGAATTGGAGGTTTTAAATGGCCTGGAATCGAGATCAAATGGCTGCGCGGGCGGCGAAAGAACTTCAGGATGGTTTTTATGTCAATCTGGGTATTGGAATTCCGACACTGGTATCTAATTTTATTCCGGATGGTATGAATGTCCAGTTACAGAGCGAAAACGGAATGCTGGGTATGGGTCCTTTCCCTTATGAAGGAGAAGAGGACGCTGACCTTATTAATGCCGGCAAGCAAACTATTACAGAATTACCTACCACAAGCTACTTCTCCAGTTCAGACTCTTTTGGCATGATCCGTGGTGGTCATATTGATTTGTCTATTCTTGGAGCAATGCAGATTTCCCAGACAGGAGATATTGCAAACTGGATGATACCGGGCAAAATGGTGAAAGGTATGGGCGGGGCGATGGATCTGGTTGCCGGGGTTAAACGGGTTGTTGTTGTTATGGAACATACAGCCAAAGGTTCTCCCAAATTGCTTGAGGAATGCAACCTGCCATTAACGGGAACAGCTGTGGTCAATCTGATTATAACCGACCTGGGTGTGTTCGAGGTAGACAAGGAAGCCGGAGAACTGGTTCTAACTGAACTGGCGGATGGTGTAACTCCCGAGGAAATAAAAGAAAATACAGAAGCCAGGTATCGAGTTGAGCTTCGTTCCTGATAACCTGTTTCAGAGCACAAAATATCTACAAGGGGGTAAAGGGGAAAAACCTTCCTCCCCCCTTATTAAAGAGTCGAATATTCAATTCCGGTCATATTGTTTACAAATCTGTTGCCTAAAATCTTCTCGTTTCCATAATATTTCAGAATCTTATAGTGTGGAAATGAAATGCAGGCCTTTACCTCTGTGTGAGGCAAGAGATATGGTGTATTAATAATGCGTACCACTTATAGTGGCAGGTGTTATCGGGGTCAGACCTATCAGTCGGAATAAAAATGAAAACAAACAGACTCTTACATTACACAGTAATTGCCTTGTCTTTCACTGCAGTGATCGTAACCACAGCTATTGTTGCGACTCCTCACCTTCTTGAGAATAAGCATATTCGTGCTCAGGCCAGAGTTCTCCTGTCGAAATGGGCTGGGGGTGAATTCCGTATTCGTGGTGATATCAAGGTAGACTATTTTCTGGGCGCGAAATTTTCCGCGACGGATGTCGAAATTACCAAGTTTGATCGTACCAGCGGTCTGAAACACTTCAAAGCCAAACAGCTGAGTGCTGATATAAGCTGGTTAAGTCTGTTATCAGGGACTATAGGCTTTAACAGGCTATCTATTGTTTCTCCCGAATTTACTTTTTCAAAAGATTTTATATCATCCGATAAGAGCTCTTCAGAAAAGCTTACCAATAGCCCGCTGACCAGACTAATCAGAAAAGCTGCAGTTAACCGTGTCACGATACATAATGGTCGTATGAAATTATGGTCTGAGGGAAATCTCCAGGAAATCTCCAATATTTACAGCAAGGTTTACGTTTCAAGCCGGGCACGGATAATTTCCGGGAGATCCTCATTTGTTTACCGGGATGTTCCACATCATCTCACCTTCAGGACCAAGAAAAAGGGAATACATAACGGTGTTTCCCATATGTATGTTAAATATTCTCTGAAAAGTGAGTTAGGGGCGACTGATTTTCAAGGAAATCTGGAATTCCACAAGAGTATTCAGGCTATCGGTAAAAAGAATATCCGTATCCATAATATAAGAGATTTTTCAAAATGGGTGGGACGACCACTTCCTGATGGTTCCGGTTTAAAGGACTTTCAGCTTAGCGCGGATATGCAGCTGAAAGATAACAAACTGACCATGTCCAATAGTCACCTGAAGATGGATGGTAACAATGCCAGTGGCGTTCTTACGGTCAACCTCAGTGACAGAAATGTTGATATTGGTGGTACTCTGGATATTCCACGACTTTCTCTTCTCCCGTATGCAGGACAGGAAAAACTTACAGCATCAGAAAAGGGTGTGAAAAAGATACCTTTTCATTTCTTAAAATATATCACTGCCGATTTACGGGTATCAGCGGGTGAAATTACGGCTCCAAAGTTTCAGGCATGGAGCAGCGCTATGGCAATCTCAATTAATTCAGGCAAAATGCTGTTTGATATTGCTGACATGCGGATATTTGAAGGGTCTGCCCGCGGGCAAATAGAAATCGATGGTGACAGGGTAGTTCCAAAAATCTCCGTGCAAGGGTATCTACAGAATATATCCACCTCTCACTGTCTTGAAAATATTACCAATAATGGTGTTATGGAAGGGCGGGCTTCAGTTGATGTCAGCCTGACCGCAGAAGGTAAAACCCTTAATAAGATTATAGAATCTCTGGCAGGTAAATGGACCGTCAAGATGGCAGCGGGAGGGCAGGTTAATATGGATCTGATAAACCTCTTTGCTCAAACAACCGCTACACCAGTCAAAGGATGGAACAGTTTTAAAAATGGGGTTACCCGTTTTAAAAACCTAGATATCTCTTCAGATATGCAGGACGGAACGGCAAATATAAAAACGGTTATGCTGGCTACAGATCAAAGGCGCTACTCAGGTAATGGAAGTATTCATATTCCAAACCACAGCATGAATTATCAGGTGACTATGTCTTCACATAATGAAGAGGATAAAGCAGATACTGTCGGCTCTATAAATAATATTGCTTTACAGATGAAGGGGCACTGGAATGCTCCCGAAATTGCAATTAATCCAAAACCATAACTTTTATGGAGACATTTTTTAGCCTGAAATTCAGGATTTATCGTCTCATGAGCGGTTTTATATAAAATAAGCTTATGAAACTTCAGAATATTGCGATTTCATCGTTGCCAATTAACCATCACCTCCATTAAAAAGGTAGCTGGATTTTGGGAAACACACATAAGCATCCGGTCATTGATCTTATCGTTGCGTGTGAGGGAGAAGAATAATGAATAATTTGCTGAGTCGTACAGCTGCGGGGATCTTTTTTTTAACCGCTGCAAGTCTTGCCTTACCTTCATTTGCTCAGGATAACTCTACCTCCGACGATAGTCAGGGGAGTTTGACAACAGATGTTACGCAGCAGGATAATGTTTCTGAAAATCAAGATACTGATGAAGGCCAGAATATTGCCGGTGATGAGACAAATGCTGATACTGAGCCCACTGGCTCTACCGAGCCAAAGAAGACTGAAGCGGAGCAAACCGCTGAAGCGCCTGCAAAGGTGGTAGAAGAACCAAAAGCAAAAAAGCTATCAATTGCGTCCTGGGGCGGAGCATATATGCAGGCCCAGAATAATGCCTATTTTAAGGATTATCAAAAGGATACAGGTTTTCAGATCAGTACTGAAAAGCATTCAGGGCAATATGATGCTATCAAATCCGGTCTGACTTCTTCTCAATGGGATGTTGTTGATCTTACCTATGATATGGTTGATCAGGCATGTGCTTCAGGTTTGCTTGCTCCAATTGATGCAAGCTCACTTGAAACGGCGCCAAACGGTTCTGCTGCGGAAGAAGATTTCTTTAAGGATGGTATTCATAAATGTGGTGTAGCCAGCATGGTCTGGTCACTAACCATTATCTACAACAAAAGAGCCTTCAGGCGTGGTGCTCCAAGAACGGTGAGTGACTTTTTTAATACCAGTAGATATCGCGGAAAGAGGGTTTTGCCAAAGACTGCAGAAAATACACTGGAACTGGCACTTCTCGCTGATGGCGCAAAACCTGAAGAAGTTTACTCACTTCTGGAAACTCCTGATGGCATTGACAGAGCGTTCAATAAACTTAACCGTATTAGAAAAAGCATAATATGGTCTTCCAATCCCTCGGAGCCTTTTAAACTGCTGGCCAATGGCAAAGCCGCTTTTGGACTGGGTTATAACGGCCGTGCCTTTTCAGTTATTGCAGAACAAAAACAAGCGCTTGGTATTATCTGGGACGGGCAGCTCTATAATTATAATCTCTGGGCTATTCCGGCAAATGCAGAAAACAAGGAAAATTCGAAAAAATTTATCAACTTTGCCACCAGTCCTAAAAGGCTGGCAACTCAATCAAGCTGGTTCCCTTACGGTCCTTCAAGACGTTCTGCAGTTCAGATGATCAGACCTCATCCTGAGGCTGATATTGATCTGCGACCGTTTATTCCTACTATTCCCAAGAACTTCAAGCTGGCTTTACGCACTGACAAGACGTGGTGGAAAGTCAGGGGAGCTCCTATGAAGGCAAGGTTCAACAGGTGGTTGCTTGGTGAGCGAGAGCCTAAAACCGAGCCGGACACTGCACAAAACCTTCAAACTGCATTTCAATCAGATGAACCAGTTATTGTTGTTCCTGAACAGTCGGATCAGGAAGATGAAAAGAATCAGCAGGAATAAAACAGCCCTGTTACAGCAGTAATACTGAAGGAAGAAGTTATTACTTCTTCCTTTTTTTTTATAAGGTTTTTCTCTCTGTCGTGACCTTATACACAGGCGTTTAAATTTATTTTCGTCTCATAATCATCACTAAAAGTGAGTTCCAGATAAACAATTTCACGCCGTTCAGAAATCATATACTTCAAACTTATTATTCTTTCGATAGTTGTACAATTTATCCAACATACTGAATTAATGTATTTTCTTAACTTTCCGCTATAAACCCATGCTATTTATGAATATATCCTTCTGCCAATACTGGTTATGCCTTATGCTAACAGGAAGTATTCCCTAAACTAATCATGCAATTTAAAAATGCTTTTATCCACCACAAGAAATAATTGATTTTGTATTAATAATACGGCACATTTCTACTTATGCGCTGGACTACATAGACAGTGGGGACGATCAATGGGACGTTTCCTATTTATCGAGTTTCGGTATTAGGAAATGGCGTGGATATGTAGCTCAGGTATCAACACTCAATAAAGAGGGTGAATTTTCTGATGAATGAATTGAAGTACTGTGTGTGCATGGATCATAGCCATTTTTATATGAGCGGGATCATCACCTCCGGTATTGCCATAATTCAGTGAGCCGAAATAAATAAAACGGGTCATAATCAGTATTAAAACTCCCCTGCCGGATTACATGATAGCGGCAGGGGATTTTTTACTTAATGCTCAAAGATATGTTGCAATCAGTTAGACCGCTATTGTAACTTGGTGAGCGTGGGTTACGGGTTTTATTTTAAGAACAGTAGAGTTATGCTGCAGCACTTCCTGCCTTATGTTTCGTTTGTACGATGCGTGTGTATTGTGCTGGCTTTTTCTTTCGCGTTTCTGGCTGCTCCCTCAGAGAGCATTGCAAGAAAAAATAATAAAAAACTATCGAAGAAAACAGCGCCCAGGCTTATTGCCGGAGATGTTCATGCGCAACTTCCTCTGCAGAAACGTGACCGCAGCTATGCCCGGGGGCGATTTGTTTTTGCTGAAATAAAGATCTTTAACAAAGGTCGGAGACGCTACAGAAATGCTCAGCTGGTTTTTGAAACCAAAGACCCTATAATACATTCTATCGTCAATCTTGATGATGGAAGAAACATCATCCGAGGATATTCGCGCAGAAGAAAACGTCATGTTGTTTCTATCAGGCGCCTCTCCCGAACAAAACCACAGATATACTGGGTAGAACTAAAGCTCGGTAAACCAGAAGTTTCAGACAGTAAGGCTGATACCAGAACATATTTAAATATAACTCTGGGATCCAGAAACGGAGAGGGTAACTGGGATACTGATACGACGCATATGAGCTGGAAGTTATCTAATTGTGGCGCTTCCTACCATAAGGCTCTTTCTGGCGGCTCCAACTCTGAAATACATAAGCTGAACCATGCCCTTACTGAATTATCGCATAAAGATAAGGATATGCCCGGACGCTGGATCTTTAGCCCTGTAAAATCCTATAAAACGGAGACGATATACAGAGATGTCTGCACCCGCTATAAATATTACAGAAACAGGCAGACAGGTAAGCGATACAAAAAGTGCCGGGTTTCCAGAAAAGTAAAAAAAACCATAAAAACGCTAATCAAAGCTCCTAAAGAAGTTCAGGAGGTTCTGAACCTGTCTGGCGGTATTGTTGCTGCACGCGGCAGCGATCAGAGCATGAGATTACATACTGACGGCTATTGGGTCGTCAGAAAGATATATGAAGATATAAAGCGATACCTTGAGCAAAGGGCTAACCCCGCAATCTGTACCGGCACACTTCAAATGACAGAGTTTTATGAAGCTAAATTTGAACCGGTTACAAAGAAGAATGATGAACTCAAAAATAATTTAAAAGCTGCTTTGGAGCTGGCAAAACTGAAGGCAGGTGCTTATTTGAAACTCACCGGCTCCAATAGACATGCGCGGTTGTTTCAGGTTCGATCCAGAGACATACTGGCCAGATCTGAAGACGAGGAAAATACCCAAAAGAACCTTTCTGTTATGGAAGGCATATTAATTAAATTTGCAAGCCTGTCTCCAGATAAACAGTTTATTACAGACTTTAAAAATACGGATAGTATTCTTGCCAAACTGAAAATATTTAAAAATGTTATTGCAAAATACAGCAATGAACTGGAGCTTAATGAAGAAGCTAAAAAACGTCTCAGGGAAACACTGACCATGATTGAAGCAGCCTATTATCTACAGGTTCTTTCATCACGCTACGAAAAGATTAAGGTCATTGTCTCTAATAGTATTCGGGATATTCGCAGTACTTATAGCAAACACTGTAATTGTGCAGACTGATTTGTAAAAGGTTAGAGTGCTCGCCTACTGAGCCCCAGAGCATTTGGCGTTTAACCGGGTTCACTTTACCGAGGAAGTTTTATCTCAGAAACAAGTTTTAAGGTGCCGAAAATACCGGAGTATTTTCAAACTTTTAAAAGTAGATAATGACGTAAAAATTTCGGGTAAATAAATCTGATTAAGCACGACGAGCTCTAGGCTCAGAACCTATTCATCCCTAAATACAGCTGTGGCTGCAAGACCAGCAAAAACAGCGATAAGAACAGCTAGAATTCCGTAAAGCAGAGGGAAATCATAGGCCAGCCCGGTTACCATCTGCTCAAGACCCTGCTTCTGGATACGAAGAGGTCGTGAGGAAATTGAGACCAGTTGCCCATCATGGAACAGATAAACATCTGTATGGAAATTTCCGACAGGGACATTTGACGGCAACTTAATGTCAGCTCTGAACAGGCTGCGCCCGATTAATGTTACCCCATTGGGAACTTCATTATACAAGCCGTCTTTCTGCATGAGACGTACAATTGCAGCACTATATGGATCCGGCTCTCCGCCTTCGAGCTTTCCATGACTCTGTGCCAGATTGAGGGTTACAGAGTGAAAGCCAATGCCCATTAATACCCGGTCTTTCTGTTGTATGACCTGAGTAAGAGGCCTGTTACTAACTATTGAATAAAAACCGGGCACCTGCCTGTAACTTTTAGAGTTTGTATTGACCCATACACCAGCAACACGCTCCTTTTTGCGAACATGCACTATTCTATCGGGGCCCTTTACTACGATAACAACATCCAGTTTACCCTGAGCGGCGGCCTGTTTTTCTATCGCACCAAACAACAGGATGCTTGTCCCGGTAAAATTCCAGTCGATGGGGATCTCCCTTTTAGAAAGATCTGTTGTCAGACTCTGGGCCCTGGCTGGTTGTACATTGAGAGCATCAACCAAAAGGCAAGCAACAAAAGCCAGAATGCAAAGCATTATATTATTAAATCGGGCAAGCATTGCTATCCTCCTCCTGCCCGGTAACTTATTGTAAACAGCTCTGCTGGTTTGGCGATAAGCTCGTAGCCCATACGCATGCAAACGATTAAAACCAGCAGAGCCAGTATTGCACGCAACTGCTCTCCCTTCAGCTTCAACCCTGCACGCACCCCAAACTGAGCGCCAATCACTCCCCCAACCATTAATAAAAATGAAAGCACAATATCAATGGTATGGTTTTGAGTTGCATGTAAAACGGTTACAAATGCCGTTACAAAAACAATCTGAAACAAGGATGTACCGACAACCACACTTGTTGGAACGCGCAGCAGGTATATCATAGCCGGAACCATGATAAAGCCTCCCCCCACGCCCATTACAGCAGTCAGCAGGCCAATAAACAAACCGATTACAAATGGCGGAATTACACTTATATACAGTTTGGAGCGATGGAAACGCATTTTCAGGGGAAGACCATGCATCCAGCTGTGTCTTCCAGAAATGTTATGGGGAACAGGATTACCATTTCTGGATCTGGCAATTACATTCAGGCTCTCAACCAGCATAATTGTACCGACGGTGCCCAGAAATATTACATAGCTCAGTCCTATAATCAGGTCTACCTGACCAGACTGCTTCAACAGTTTTACTAAGCCCACTCCCAAAAAGGACCCCAGAAGTCCACCGATGAGAAGTATCGTTCCCATACGGATATCGACATTTCCTCTTTTCCACTGAGCATATGCCCCTGATACAGAAGTGGCTACAATCTGATTGGCACCATTTGCTACTGCAACCATTGGAGGAATGCCGGAAAAAATCAGAAGTGGTGTCAGCAAAAATCCTCCACCAACGCCAAACATTCCAGAGAGGAACCCGACAGCACCTCCCATCCCGAGAATAGTGATTATCTGAACTGAAATTTCAACAATTGGCAGATAGACCTGCATAACGGCTTCCAACACAAATAAAAATTCGGAACATTGATTTAGACCTGCCCTGAATCAGGCACGGCCTACAGACCATATAGTGCATATAAGTCAGCTAGCTGATACTCACAATTTCGTAAAAAAGAGCCCCCAGGGCAGAAGTACTCTACTGCCAATATCGGCTTAATAATCCAAGTACTCTATTTTGTAACGATACCTGACCTATATAAGTCTCCGACTCTTTATCTAAATCCCGATTCTATAAGATTTTTTTAATTTGGCGGAGAACTAATTTTGATCATCATATACCACAAAAATCAGTCAAACCAAACGGTATGCAGATATTTACTGCTGACAAATGGTATATGTCCCCATTCTTTAGTTTAATTCACCGCACCATGCCTGACAGCGAACCAGAATGAGAGCCTGTACATATTGAGAAGAGCAGGAAAATCAGTAAATAGGATTAATACTTTTGTTCATCAGACGTGACAAAGGCAGACTTGTCCTGACAGCAATCAAAACTGAACATTTGCTCTGATGATGTAATCAGGCCTGAGATCTAACTTGCCTGACCGTTTAGAATTGAGATTAGTCTATCAGTGACCGTGCCGGTTGCTTCCATACCATTCAGCAATTGAAACGACTTAACAGCCTCACGGGTTTTGGGGCCAATCTGCCCATCGACAGGCCCAACATCGTACCCAAGTTTATTTAACATCCGCTGTGCATTATATACTTTGGAATTTCCAAAAGGAGGCATTATGCTTCCTGTATAAACCAAAACTTCTTCTTCTGTGAGATTTGCTGATTTGTTCGGCGTTTGTCTGGACCATCTTGCAATTTCAGCCTCAGCGGTGAATATCTCGTCCTTAGTCATGTTGTTCTTTAAGTCAGTAAGTTGTTCAGCCGCATTTTTTACTCCTCTGGCAAGGGCTAAAGTAAACCATTTATATGCCTGAGGTTTGTCTATCTGAACGCCGATACTGTTTTTATATAATATTCCCAAATTATACTGGCTTCCGGAATGGCCATAATTTGCAGCCTGCTTAAACCACAAAATCGCTTCGTTATAATTTGGTTTGGACACTGTCGGCTGCGCGTATAGCACAGCCAGGTTATGCATTGCTTCTACGTTACCCCTGTTTGCAGCACGGAGGTACCAGGTTCTGGCTTTTGCAATATCTTTCTGTACACCGAGCCCCCGCTCAAAGAGTATGCCCAGATTAAATTGAGCCGGAGCGAAACTCTGAGAAGCGGAACGGGTGAGCCAACGGCGGGCTGCCGCGTAGTTCTGCTTAACTCTATCGCCTCGCAAGTACCTCATTGCGACGGAGAACTGTGCCTTGAAGTTTCCACTCGCAGCAGCTGTTCTCAAAGACATTGATCCAATCTGTTCTGGTGGCAGGGTTACCTGATGCACACCATTTATCAGCTTTGGAGACAGCTGCTTTATATATTGTGGCCGATCTGTTTTGACAGGAACAGCAGCAGATACGGTCTTTCTATCTGCTCCTTCAATAACAGGAAGATTACCCAGATTGTATTTGTTAACAGTTGGACTGCCTGCTGACTGACCTACCCTGTATAGCTGCATTCTTTTTGAGCCATCTGTTATGACTGTTAACCCGGCAACCGTTTCTTCTTTTACGCTTTCTGTTTTTTCATTTACCTGCTGCGGTTTGTCTGCCTCGATTACCGCTACTCTCTTTGTCAGTACCTCCTGATTACCTGTTTTTGACAGGTCCTGCTCTTTTACTGGTCTGTCAGAAGGGCTTATTACAGGAATAACTTTTTGTATTTCGTACCTGTCTGCAGGTATCCGGTCACCGGAAGAAATGGTCTCTGTCTGGTTACGGTTCCTGATTGGTATGCGGAAGCTGTCACGCCCTGTGGCCCCTGTTGAATACTGACTGCGTCCGGAGGTGTTCTGTCCCTGTTGCAGGCTTCCATTACGGGGTTGTATATTCCGCTGCTGTCTTACAGCTGATGGTACAACTCTGGATCCCAGGACTTTATTGCCATCTCTGGCAAACTGTGCCGGTTTACTGACGCCTGGAGAAGAGAGTTCCTTAAATAAAATTCCTATGCAAATCAGCATCAGACTTATAGCGCCAATCACGAAGACTGATGTGGAGGATGGTGGTCTGAAAGAGAAAATCCGCTTTTTCAGATCTGCTCCCTTACCTACCATTCGGCCAGTCTGTTCACGAATTCTGTCAAGAACTCCTTCATTCTCGATTTCTATTCCGGGGTGCCCTGGTGGCTCAGCCTGATTTCTTTCAAAAGCGGCCTGAGACGCACGTCTGGCTGCGGCGACATAATCCTGGTTATGGGGAGTGTCAGCTCCAATTGAAGGGGCGAAGTGAGGTTGCTCTGATGATGCTTCAAAAAGAGGCTCCTGCGCCATCAATGGAGGTGGCAAGAATTCCTTCTGATGACTTAAATCATTCGGGTCGGAGGGAGCAGAGGTTACCTGATCGTCAGAACGATCTTCTATTACCTCATTAACAGAAAGCTCTAACTCATCGTGAAAGCTATCACTTTCCTCTTCTTCTTCAGGAAGCTTTTCCTCTATTTCAAAATCGGTGTTTTTTTTTAGATCCGGAGCTGAGAATGCTTTTTCAAGCCTTATCTGTTCTTCAATATTGCTGAGACGACCAGACATTGACTGCAAGGTCTCATTTACAGCATTAATGTTATTTGAATCTTCTCCTGAATGTCGACGGCGCTCTGCACTAATAGCGGAAATTGAGCGCTGAATTTCATTAAGGCGTTCATCACTAATGCCTGTTTCGAAACTCTTACCAACTTTAGAAGCTATTATATCAGCGATCTGAACACTCTTCTCCTCCAGAATTCTGGAAGCGACATCAGCAAAGGAGTTGCTCATATCATTCTGTAGAAAGAGTTCAGGTTTGTTTCTTTCGACGAGATCTATAAGTTTGACGAGCTGACTTTCCATAGCCTCGACACGGGCAGCATTTGCTTCTGCCTTGCGTACGTAATCGGTCAGTGCGTCAATGCGCTGCTCAATACTGCTGAAGGAATCCTTCTGATCATTTGAGGATAACCAGCTCTCAAATTTATGCGCAAGCTCATCGAACCTGGTTGAAATTTCCTCGCGTTCCTGGATGTCACGGTTATTATGCGCGAGTGTATCTTCCAGCCTGGAAGCTATCAGCGCAAACCTTGCCTCCAGATTTTCTTCAGATGGCTGTGACTTCGCTTCTTTCTGCAAGGGAGCAGCATATTCTTTTGCGGGAACTTCCCCTGCCTTCGCCGGTCTCGGTTTCTGAGCCTGTGGGGACTGTTTAACAGGTTCCTGTATAGCGGGTGCAGCTTCTGCGGGGGCACTTTCATCTTCCTGGTCATTTTTTATAACAGGTGAGAAATGCTCTGCCAGAGATGCCAGTCGCTGAGGTTCAAGATGGCTGTTATTATCATATCCAGAAGCCTGAATTTTATGCTCTATGCCATAGTCTGCAAGCCGCTGTCGTTCTTCAGCTGACTTCCCAGCTACTTCCTGATGTGGGGTATCTAGAAATGCCTGATGTGCTTCCAGCTCTGAAGGATCAAAGTCTCCATCCTGCTCCAACTGATCTGTAACGGCAAATGTTATATCAGCATCTTCGACAAGAGGTTCCCGGGCTGCTGGTGGTGCCTGCACTGTGGTTTCAGCACGCGGAGCCTGTTGCTCCTGTGTTTTCCCGGAGGCATCCTGCTGTAATTGTTCCGTCCTGACCGGATCTGTATTTTTCCCAGTTTCTTCCTGGATGTCCGCTTTGGGTGTATTCTGTTCTTTTAATTTTTCTGCTGAGGAAACTGTGTCTGCAAGTGCCTCGATACGGCCTTCAAGGTTGTCGGCATTAATTGCCCGCCCGTGAGATATAATCTCAATACGGTCTGATAACCCGGCGATCTGTGTTTCTATTTTCTCAAGCGCTTCAGCGTCAACATCTTCCTTGCCTGATTTGGCTTCGCTGGTTTGTTCACTTAGGGAGGTTAATCGAGCCTGCATCTCCTGCAAAGTATCTGTGTTTGAGCGTTCAGCATCATCGATCTGATCGACGATCTGACGCAGCACAGAACCCAGCTTATGTGGCTCTCTGGCAGCTTCAACTTCGCAGACAGTACTCATGTCACTCTTCTCTTCTTCCTGGGAAGAGCTTTTATTATTTTTTAACTCCTTCTTCGCCATAAATTCTCCACCCCAAAAAGTCGCATTCACTGCTTGTGCTTGTACGCGCCAATCAAAGGATAAAGCAGGAGCTATCTAAAAAGCCCGACCCGAACATCTGACAAAATCGATTAACACGTACCTTGACCCTGTACATGTTTTTCGCACCAGACATAAAAACCTTCAGCTTTATATGAAATGCAAACAAGCAGTTAATTTTAAGTTAATATATAATAAAACAAGTAGCTTAAATAGGGGGTTAGTCCCCTTTTATATGGATAAACTTACTCAAGGGACTATTTCAGTCGCAACTTGACAAGGGAAACGCAAAATCGAATCGGATTTTCTTTCATGTAGTTTATTATCCATAACAGCCAATCCTTTAATAATTATAGATAAAGATATTTCTGCAAAATCCAGCTTCCATATTTACTTTTTGTGCTATCTTTTTTTGCGCTCCATGCGAAAATTTGTTGATATTAACATCTGTTAAATCTCTATATGAGCGGATCTCAATTCAAAAATTTCAATCCTGAATGAAAACTGATTTTTTGGAAAGATTCGCGCCAGTTCGGAAAGACCGAATTGCAATATCCGGCAGAAAAAATAAAAAACCGGCTTGAGTTTAATGCGGTTAAACTCAAGCCGGCTGTGGGCCTTGTCTACTGTGAACAGATAAGGCTAAGAGAATTCTGTGTTCAGGTTTTAATGTTCCATGGTTCTGGTAACATCATCCGGGACTGTGGTTCCATTGATGATTATAGTTTTGTTTTTGCGAAACGCCCAATACTGCCCGCCAGAAGCCAGGACCGGTTGAAGCCCTGGACGGTCTTTCGGACGGCGGCCATATCTGATCAGTGCGAGCATATCAGTGATTATTGTGGGCACCTCAGCAAAATAAGCATGTCCGAACAGACTGGTATCAATGCCTGTGGCATCAATAGTATCGACGCCCTTTACGACAACCAGATTATTCCCGGCATCTCCGGCACGAGGCTCACCGTGAATAGCCCTCGACCACTGCAATGCCCGGTCATCTGCTGAGGCATAGAGTGTAACATTGCGGGCAGCTTTCACCAGTTTGGGGGCAATATCTCTTTTAAAGACTTCAGCATCAATATCAGGGGCCGCAAGCAGAACCTCTTTGAAACGCTTCCGCACTGAAGGCATTTCAGTGACAAGCTCCGCTACAGCCCCTGTAAGCGCTCTGGCTCCCATACTGTGTGCTATCAAATAGATGTTTTTTGCGTCTGACCGTTTTACAAAATCTTTCAGGAAGCGTTTCAGGTTAGACTGTGTCCAGCGAACATTGGCTTCATCACGCGTATAGTCCTTGTAACCACCACGGGATGGCCAACTATAGAAAATGGGAGCTCCGTCGAAACGGAGGTCATAAGCGATCTGAGCAGTACGCTTTGCGGCTTCATGGAATTCAATATTGTAACCATGAATAAAAATGAATGCGTTTTTACCATGAGACAGTTTTACATTATTTCTGACATCCTGGAAAAAGCGGGTTTTGCTTCTGCGATTAACATTCTTCAGCACTACATGTTTTTTTGAACTTGAGCTGAATTCCAGACGCCAGATCGATGGCGCTTCAATCTCTCCCATTTTGTGATTACGGGGAATACTGATTTCGCAAGTACCATAACTGATTGAAGACCGTTTTATGCCATAAACTTTCCTGGGAGAAGACTGCCCAGACAGATTCCTGTCCGTTGCATAATGCACTTTCACCACAGCGAATGCCTTTTCCCCCTCACCAAGAATATCTGCATTTAGTGCGGTTCGTTTTGCAGGCTGTTTTATGTCTTTATCAGCCCTGTCAATATGCATAGCAAGTAATTGTTTTTTATCTTCTTTTTTTACTTCAGCAAGTTCGGGAGACTGTTGCTTTTCAGTGTTTTTTTCTATATTTATGTTGTTCTCAGTACGGGTATTCGTTTCAGGTTTTCTTTCCTTCTGAGCAGATTCAAGCGTGATTTTTCTGGTTTCACTACTATTTGCAGGAGTATCTTTACTCTCGCTTTCGGAAGCTTGCTCTGCCTCCTTGATCTGCATATTTTTTTCTTTATCTTTTTCCTGTATTTGCTCAGGTTTAACTGTATCAGAAGGCTCTTTATCAGAAGATTTCTGAGTGTTAAGCACGTTATCCAGTTTTCTGGTGTGCGGCACCTGTTTGACTACAGTTTTTTTCTGCAGTCTTGCTATACGTATTCTCTTCTTTTTTATTTTTGCAGGACGATAGGAAACAGACCTGTTTTTGCGTCGGTAAGAAGCACTTTTGTATGCTGCCTTATTCTGTAGGTGGGTATCCTTCAGGGAGCCTCCTCTTCCGCTAAAGTGACCACGCCCATGATCATCAAAAGCACACCCGGCCAACGCCGGAATGAGAAGACAAAATAATATAAAGACAAATTTCCTGCACATAGTCGCTGCCCAATATTTTGCGGATCAGCTCCCGGAATACGCGGAACAATATCGATGTAAAATGAAAAAACATCGAATCGGAAACAGTACCAACCGCTACTGCCATTTATGACAGAACGAATTAATCACGAAGATGTACTTTTGCCTGATTCGGGGAATGGTTTAAGAGAGGTTAACAAGATATCCAAAGTTTAACCTTGATAATACACAGAAGAATAAAGAATATGCCAAACTGTTACTTAATTATGACAAAGTTTTATTTGGCATATTCTTTTATATTTTAGAAATTATACGTCGAGATTTGCGACCTGAAGAGCATTTTCCTGAATGAATTCACGTCTTGGATCAACGACATCGCCCATCAGCTTGGAGAAAATTTCATCAGTTTCGTCAAGCTCACCAATTTTTACCTGCAAGAGAGTACGGCTCTCCTTATCAAGGGTCGTATCCCAAAGCTGGTCGGCATTCATCTCGCCCAGTCCCTTATAACGCTGCTTGCTCGTTATACCCTTATGGCCGGCTGCAAATATTGCTTCGAGGAAGTCACCTGGACCGTATATATCAGTCAGAGTTTCCTTACGTTTCAACTGAGCCGGGGTCGAGTAAATCTCATGAAGAACTCCAACCATTTCATTAAGCTTACGAGCATCTGCCGAGCTGAGTAGAGCAGCATCAAGAGTATGCGCCTCTTTTACACCACGGACCTTACGGGAGAACTCCATATTATAATCATCTGTTACAATGCCTTCCCATCCACGCTCAGTTTCATCCGAAAGCAGATCAAGCCTTGATGCAATTCTTTTCACGATATCTTCTGCTGCCTGACGGTCGTCCAGAAGCTCGGCATTCATGCCACCTTCAATGGCTGCCTGTTCAATCAGGAAACGGGGATAACGACTATGCATAGAAGCAATAATTGTCTTAACGCGACGTGCCTGCTCAATAGTCTGGCGCAGATCGTTACCGGATCTCTCTTCACCATTTCCAAGCGCCAGCACTACACCTTCAAGGCCCATATCAATCAGATAGTCCTCGAATGCAGGCTCGTCTTTCAGGTAACGCTCTGATTTTCCACGAGTTACCTTGTAAAGCGGCGGCTGAGCGATATAGAGATATCCCCGCTCGATCAACTCGGGCATCTGACGGTAAAAGAATGTCAGAAGCAGCGTTCTGATGTGCGCTCCATCCACGTCCGCATCAGTCATGATTATGACTTTATGGTAGCGAAGTTTTTCGATATTGAAGTCTTCCCGACCGATGCCTGTACCCAAGGCAGTGATCAGAGTACCGATCTCCTGACTTGAAAGCATTTTATCAAAGCGGGCACGCTCAACATTGAGGATCTTACCACGCAGAGGAAGAATTGCCTGAAACTCACGATTACGGCCCTGTTTTGCAGAACCACCAGCGGAATCACCCTCCACCAGGAATAATTCAGCTTTAGAGGCATCTCTTTCCTGACAGTCAGCCAGTTTACCCGGCAAGCTGGCTATATCAAGAGCACCTTTTCTCCTTGTCAGCTCCCGTGCCTTTTTGGCAGCTTCGCGAGCTGCTGCGGCTTCGACAACTTTATTAATGATCAATTTTGCTTCAGCGGGATGCTCTTCCAGCCACTGGCTCAGCGTGTCACCCATTGCGCTTTCCACGATAGGGCGTACTTCCGAAGAAACAAGCTTGTCCTTGGTCTGACTGGAGAATTTCGGATCGGGAACTTTAACCGAGAGAACGCAGGTCAGACCTTCCCGGGCATCGTCACCAGTCAGAGAAACTTTCTCTTTTTTGGCTACACCTGAATTATTGGCGTAAGTATTTACAGTTCTCGTTAAAGCACCACGGAAACCGGCAAGGTGAGTACCGCCATCTCTCTGAGGGATATTGTTGGTGAAGCAGAGAACTGACTCATGGTAGCTGTCATTCCACCATAATGCTGCCTCAACGACCACATCCTCACGCTCGGCTGTAACAACAATCGGATCTGTAAGAAGGGGTGTTTTATTGCGATCCAGATAACGTACAAACGCTTCCAGTCCGCCTTCATAATAGAGTTCTTCTTCTTTTATGTCAGCATGACGGGCATCAGTCAGGACAATCGAGACGCCGGAATTCAGGAATGCGAGTTCACGCAATCTGTGTTCCAGAGTGTTGTAGTCAAATTCTACCTGAGTGAAGGTATCTGTTGAAGGGAGGAATGTTACCTGAGTTCCTGTTTTACCGTCAGAAACTCCACTCTCTTCAAGTGGTGCCATTGCGTTACCGTGCTCGAAACGCATTTTATGCTCTTTGCCATCACGCCAGATAACAAGTTCCAGATATGAAGAAAGAGCATTTACCACAGATACGCCAACGCCGTGCAAACCACCAGAAACCTTATAGGAATTCTGATCGAACTTACCACCTGCGTGAAGCTGAGTCATAATGACCTCAGCCGTGGACATACCTTCTTCTTCGTTATAGCCCGTTGGAATGCCACGACCATTATCAGAAACAGTAACAGATCCGTCAGGGTTCAGTCTTACAAGTACTTTATCGCAATGTCCGGCCAGTGCTTCATCAATGGCATTATCAACAACCTCATAAACCATATGATGCAAGCCCGACCCATCGTCAGTATCGCCGATATACATTCCAGGACGTTTGCGAACAGCATCAAGACCTTTAAGGACCTTAATGGAATCATCCCCATATTCTTCCACATCGTTTTCCTGCCTGAGAGGCTCATTGGTCATGTCACATACCACTTCGTTAAGAACACCGAAAGCCCACGATTCATTTGATCGCAGGCAATTTATTTATATAGGATTCTACACAAAATTTAGTCTCTTTAGGGACCGACTTTGCCGTTGTCCACGGTAAAGAACTGTGCATTTTCCCCAAAACTGGCAAACATCTCACTATCAGTGCCTGTCATCCAGGCCTGAACGCCTAAATCCAGTATTTCTGCGAATAGCCCCGCCCTTCGTTCTTCATCAAAATGGGCAGCTATTTCATCGAGCAGAACAATTGGTGCGGCACCGCTGTTAATTTGTTTTACCAGTTCTGTATGGGCTAGAACCAGACCTACAAGCAAGGCTTTCTGCTCACCTGTTGAACAATACCGGGCTGGCATTGCTTTGGGTCCGTGGTTTACCAGTAGATCACTTCTGTGAGGTCCTGTCAAAGTGCGTTTAGCCGCACGATCTCTCATTCTTCCCTGTGCCAGCGCCCGGATATACAGATCTTCCGCTTCAACTGCCGGATAATCTGCCAACCAGGTCTCAAGATCGCCCTCCAGGCTTAGCTCAGCCCAGGGAAATGTATTATTTTTGCTCTCTTTACGCGTATAAATTGTGCCAGCCAACTGAGCTATGGCCTCGCAACGGGTCGCTGCAATAGACACACCGATTTCAGCCATCTGAACTTCAAGGCCTTCAAACAGTACAGGCTGGATATTGTCAGCTTCCAGAAGTTTGTTACGCTGGCGCATTGCCCGCTCGAACTGGTTAATCCGTTTTTGATAGCCGGGATCAAAGCAGGAGATCAGTTTATCGAGGAAACGACGGCGTTCTGACGCCGGACCAGTGAACAGGCCATCCATTGCCGGGGTCAGCCAGCTTATATGGAGATAGTCAGATAGTGCATTTGTGCTGGAAGGTTCGCCATCCACACGAACGATGCGGCTTGCTCTTTCGCCCATCTGAGATTTAGGACTAAGGCCTGTGCCTATTGTGAAATCACCATGAGCTGTATGAATTTTTGCTGATATTGCCCAGGGTGTTGAGCTGTTCATCTTTGCCAGATCTGCATAGGCTGCACGCCTCAGACCTGTTCCTGATGAATAAAGGGATACAGCTTCCATGAGATTGGTTTTGCCGGAACCGTTTGATCCGGTCAGAACAATCGGGCGCTGGTCCGGCTCAATAGTAAGGCTTGAGTAGTTCCGGTAGGATGTGAGAGACAGTCGGGATATCCAGCAGCGATCAGCCTGTAAATCCATAGAAGCTGATGCTGTTTCGCTGTTATTATTATTGATATCCAGAGACTCCAAACTCATCTATGGGACCTGTTATACCCTCATAGGCATCAGAACATAAAGCGCCGAGTGGTCGCCTTCTTCTGTTACCATTGTTGGTGAGCCAGGGTCAGCCAGTTTAAAGCAGGCGGTTTCGCTTTCGAGAAGACCCGAGATATCAAGCAGGTAACGGGCGTTAAAGCCGATTTCCATAGGCTCGAACTCATAATCCACGGTCAATTGCTCAGTTACACTGCCGCTGTCAGGGTTATTAACTGACAGGATCAGGTTGCCACCATCGATATTGAGCTTTACTGCACGGCCCTTGTCACTGGAAAGGGTAGAAACGCGGTCAACCGCACTTGCAAATTCGCCGTTGCGAACGTGCATGAATTTGTCATTGGCTTCGGGGATTACCCGGCCATAATCAGGGAAGGTTCCGTCGATAAGCTTGGAGGTCAGGATTAACGGGCCGACAGAGAAGCGGATTTTGCTTTCTGATACGCCGACTTCAACCATGTCCTCGCCATCTTCCACGAGGCGATGTACTTCGTTCACAGTTTTGCGTGGAACGATAACACCTGGCATTCCAATAGCGCCTTCCGGAATTGGAAATTCTACCTGAGCAAGACGGTGGCCGTCAGTTGCTACAGCACGCAATGTCTCTTTGCCGTCAGTTGAGGCAGCATGCAGGTAAATACCGTTCAGATAATAACGGGTTTCTTCAGTTGAAATTGCGAAACGTGTTTTTTCGATCAGGCGCTTCAGATCCTTTGAGGGTATCTGGAACTGATGATCCATTGCACCGGCTTCAAGGGTTGGGAAATCGCTTGCAGGTAATGCCTGCAGAGAAAACCTGGATTGGCCTGATGATAAAGTCATCCGTCCGTCTTCCGGGCCGCTTTGAACTTCGATTTCAGCGCCTTCAGGAAGTTTACGAACGATATCGTGCACCATATGTGCAGAAACTGTAATACTGCCAGGGTTTTCAACACGGGATGGAACCCGCTCTATGACTTCGCGTTCAAGATCTGTGGCCGTTAGCTTCAGCTCTTCACCATCAGCTTCCAGTAATACGTTAGAGAGAATAGGGATAGTGTTCCTACGCTCAACGACGCTGGTTACATGGTTCAGTGCTCTGAGCAATGCGCCTTTCTCTATGATCAATCGCATGACGACTCCTGGCTCAATTTAATCGTAGGGAAGCTCGCGAGAAAGTTTCCCTAACATTGATGTAATTTATTCAACATATACACCATAACCGGGTTCACAAAATACAAAATAAAAAGATCCCACCACAAAAAACTTTTTTCCATACAAAAGCTTATTTGCGAAACTATTTTCTGAACCCACTTATGATCCCGCGTAAATACGGGGTTGCCTGCCTTCTTTATCAGCAAGACGCAAATCCTGCCGTATCTACCTGTAGCTAATCCTGTTGGGGAATTCAAAAGACGAATCGAATACTGCAGGCAAGAAGGAAGACTGTATTAGCACACAGTCACCCTACGATCAAAAAATTAAATTGATTCCGGAGGGTATCTGAACCCGGCTTTTCTATAAAAGGCCGGGTCCGGAATATTTTGTTTTAGTCCTGTAACAGGCGCTTCAGGATCTCAATTTCTTCTTTTAGTGTCGCATCTTCCTGAACCTGGCCTTCAATCTTGCGAATTGCATGAAGGACAGTTGTGTGATCACGACCGCCAAAACGTCTTCCAATTTCTGGCAGAGAGCGTGATGTCAGACTTTTAGCCAGGAACATTCCAATCTGGCGTGGCCAAACGATTGAACGATTTCTGCGCTGAGAAAGAATATCTCCACGACTTACACCAAAATGCTTGGACACGATGCGAAGGATATCATCAATCTTGACACGTTTTGGCTCTTTGCCTCGCATAAGATCACGGATGATATGTTCAGCCGTTTCCAGACTCAATGTCTGCTCAGTCAACTGGAATGCAGCGTAAATTCTGGTAATTGCACCTTCAAGTTCACGACCGCTTTCCGTCAGACGGGCTGCCAGGAACTCAATGACACTGTCGCTGATAGCGAAACCAGGATCATTCTTTGTTTTTGCTTCCGCACGTTTTTTCAGAATTTCAAGGCGAAGCTCATAGTTCAGTGGTGAAATTTCTGTTGTCAGACCACCAGCAAGACGGGAGCGCATACGAGCGTCCAGGCTTTCAAGCAAAGTCGGAGCTCTGTCACCAGCAACAACAACCTGTTTGCCGCCATCGATCAGTGAATTCAGAGTGTGTCCGAACTCCTGCTGGATTGTACGGCCCTGCAAAAACTCCATATCGTCAATAAGTAGTATATCAATACCGCGCAATTTATCCTTGAATGCAATTGCATCACGAGCACGAAGAGCTTCAACAAAGCTGTACATGAAACGCTCAGCGGTAAGATACAGTACACGGGCATTCGGGTTACGACGCTTTACTTCCCATGCAATTGCATGAAGAAGGTGCGTTTTGCCCAAGCCAACTGAACTATGAATAAAGAGAGGGTTATAACGTAAAGGTGTATCCTGAACAGATTCTGCGACCTGCCAGGCTGCTGCATGAGCTAACCTGTTTGAACTCCCGATGACAAAGTTTTCAAATTTGAAACGTTTGTCCAATGGAGAGCCTTCGAAGCCTTCATACTCGGTTCGCACTTCATCTACGCCAACCATAGTTCCTGATGAAGACTTCATAGACATGCCAGTTTTGGTCCTGGAATTGTCTGCTGCAGCTTCTGTTTTAACCCGTTCGCTCAAAGCACGTGGCTGGCGAACAGAGAAATCCAGTCTAATAATGTCTTTGAATTCGACTTTACAGGATGCCATCACCTTGTCGAAATAATGAGACTCCAGCCAGTTCTTTAGAAATCGGGTTGGAACAGTAAGATGAATCCTGCCGCCTTCGCATGATGCCATTTCCACTCTCGCAAACCAACTTGTAAAGACGTCCTCTCCCAGCTCAACACGAAGCCGGCTTTTCACACGAGCCCATTTAACCTGTATGCTATCGTTATCCACAGTACGATCCCCACTTGTCTATACACGCAAAACCAGTGCGTGGTTATTTACACATTCTGTTCAAAACAACGCTTGAACTGACTTCCATGAACATTGGCCACATCCAGAACTTTCTAGCTCTGGCTCCAAGGAAGCCCCTCTGCTTTCCAACCCGATATCCTTCCACGATGCTGATCCGCATCAAGTGATCCTTCGAAACCGTCGATCACATTTATACATCGTGTATATCCTGCCTTAGTCATGACTTTTGCCGCTGCCAGACTTCGGGCTCCGGATCGGCACAAGAAGAAGAGGTCAGCCTCATGACCAATACCGAGCTTGCCGAGCTCGGCTTCAAGCTGTTCAACGAAGGAACTATTGATCTGCTGGGTTGAAAAAGACATCCACTCCAACAATACCGGACGTTTGCCTATCGATGATAAATCGACACATCCGACATAAGACCATTCCGCATAAGTCCTAACGTCAATCAGCGTAGCTTGTGCATTCGCCGCTAAACTTTCCCAGACCTCCTTTACGCTTACCTGACCGATCTGATTATCTATTTGCTCGCTCAAGAGTATTCACCTCAATACATATCCACAAAACCAGCTTAACCGTTTTTTAACAAAAGTCCAGTAGGTATAATGCAAGTAAAATTGTAGAATTTCCGCCATCAAGACGGACTTACCCACTCTATTCATCAAGTAATCAAGGTACAAATAGATAAAGTTTTGAGGTCAGCTTACCGCTGCATGCCTATTCAATAAACGGCCTACACTTTTCAGACTCAAAACTAAAACTGGGTACAGCTCGAAAATACTACTGTTGAATTGGGCGTCGCCCGATTGATGTGGACAACTATACGCCTCTATTTCAGACGTTTCAAGCTTTCGTTGCGCCGCAGTTTCGCCAAATTAACCATAAGTGTCTCAAACTGAAACAAAACGGTTATCATTTAAAAACTTAGAGAAAACACTCAAAAGCTTGTGAAACCAACAAAAAATCCCTTCAAAATACCGTTCAATTCAGAGGCCAAAAAAAAGTCAAAAAAAGTATATTGAACGCCATTTTTTTATTGAAGCTTTTACGGTTTAAAATAAGTGAGTCTCAGAACGCACGGTAAATGCAGTTAATAAAGTGTTGATTTCCAATATTATTCAATCTTTTTCACAGGACAAAAAAAAACCCGGCCAAAGCCGGGTGTTGTAAATATGTAGCAAACAGGTGATTTGTGGACAATCAGGCTATTAAGCGCCCATTGCTTTCACCTGTGCAGCAAGTCTTGAGACTTTACGCGCAGCTGTATTGCGGTGAATTACACCTTTTTGAGCCGTTCTTACGATCTCAGGCTGTGCGTTTTGCAGAGCAGTCTGGGCTGCTGACTGATCACCAGCGTCAATTGCTTCTTCTACTTTGCGGATAAATGTGCGCATACGGCTGCGCCTTGCTTTGTTGACCTCAGTCCGGCGTGCTATCTTGCGCACTGCCTTCTTGGCCGATTTGGTGTTGGCCATGCTGTTAAGAACCTCTTTTCACTCGTTAATATCAGAGCGTCAACCATGATAATGGACCATGTGTTCTTCCAGTAACCCAGGTTGGACGCGGAAATTTCGAAGCCATCTCCCGTGGAATATAGTGGTTTTGGCTTGCATATCAGTTCCGTATATATCCTCACCAATAACTCCAGTCAACAAAAGAACGCCTGTCTTTACTAATAGACAGGAGATTAACTCCAATATTCTGCAAAAGAGCACAGGCTGAAGCGATCACACGCATGTTTATAAGGCGGGGCAACGCTAACATGCTACGCTCGTTATGGGGTACGAGCCTGAAGGCAGGGGGTAATGTGATCAACTGCCAGCCTGTGCCTGAAGTTTCCTCCTATCATTTCGTTCAGAATGACCAGACGCGGCAACTTTGGCCATTCCGATACCACAGAGGGCCTCTTCCCGGGGTCAGAGAAGAGAAAACAGCGGGTTAACTGTTCTTCTTTTGTTCTACACACGAAGGAACATACAGTCAATCACAAAAAAGAACGTATGAAGAACTTTTATGTTGAATTGACTGTAACAACATTGAAAATATTGATTTTTTATCAGGGGAGTTTTCTTATCTTTTCCTGTTGATTTTGCTGCCGGTAAGCACTTGGAGAATGGCCGAACCATCTCTTAACCGCGCGGGTAAACACACTTACTTCGGCAAAACCCAAAAGAAATGCTATCTGGGAAATATGCAGATCTGTATCCAGTAAATATTTTCCAGCCAGATCCTGGCGTGTCTGATCCAGTATCTGAGAGAAATTAGCTCCAACTGACTGGAGCTCCCTCTGCAGGGTTCTCGGGCTCTTTCCCAGCAGTTTTGAGATATCCTTTATATTGGCGGTATCTCCAGGAAGTGCATCTATAATATGCTTCTGTATATCACTTATAATTGCCGGCCGGGTTGCCTGCTCCTCCATAAGCTTGTCTGACAGGTCTATTAAATATTTCCATAGGTGCTGATCACCTGACGGCATTTTCCTGTCAAGATCAGCAGAAGCAATTCTGATAGTGTTTTCCGGCTGACTAAAGCTGATATTACTCCCAAACATTTTATGGTAAGCGTCCAGATTTTCCGGCGCCCCCTGCTCCATACAAACTTCCTCGGGCTTCCAGTCCTGACCTAGGGCACCACGCAACATGACAACCACTCTGGCAGGTGCCCAGACCGGCATTTGCTGCATACCATCAAAACCTTTTCTATAATTCCATTTAAAGTAACCAAAGCCCTTTAATTCCGTAAACTCAATTGACCGGAATGAAATCATGATGCCCGCATATCGAGCCCCTACACTCAATGCCTCTCTGACTGAAGGAGATTTTCTGAAAGCATAATGAATGAGACCATTTGCATATTTCTCAAAGGTTTCCACGAGTTCAAAGGTTAGAAAAGGGTTTTGTGTTATTCTCGCTGCTTCCTCCAGAATGACAGCAAATGCTTCCAGGGGAATGTGATCATCATAATTGAGAAGGTCCTCAGGCACGAGCCCTGCCGCCTCCATGAGAGGAGCACGTGGTATTTTCCAGTTGTTTTCGAGAAGCATCAAAACACCATTGATCGCTCCGCAGTAGATATAAGGATCGTCAGTCATATATTCCGCTATTGTTATGCTAATTTTTGAGTGAAAAACCGCGAGTGATCAGATTAATTCCAGTGGCATCAAAGTCATATAACTTTTACGCTGTTTTTTCTTGATCGTCATCCAGTCAGTGCCTCTACGGTTATAGTTACATATGCGAAGATCCTGCCCCCCCAGGAACATCCCTCTGTACTTATTCTACAGTACAGGTTTCGTAAAATAAATACAGAGTATATACTATATACGGGGAAAACATGCATGCGGCCAGACCGGGCTTATTATGCTCTGTCATTGCGGGTCAAACTTACGTCATTTGCAATCAATAGTTTTTCCTTGCGGGATTAATATTTTAGCCAGCTTAATATTACTGAGACTGTTTTGCAGGCGGGAATGCCAAATGTTTTTTAGAAAGAGGTGATTATGATTGTGGGAGTGAATTATATTATCTGGTCGGTGGAGCGCCAGTCCTGGTTTGCACAGGATACCAAAGGGTACACATTCGTACTGGGACAAGCAGGCAGATACCCTGAGGATCAGGCACGCAGAATTGTTTCCGAGGCTGACAAAACCGGCGACAGACATGAATGCATAATAGCACCGGAGTGCAATGCCATACTGAGACAGGAATTAAACACAATCGAACACATATAGTTCAATTGAACTATATGCAACTGCATCATTACTGACAGCAATATTAATCACCTTATTGCAGTGATTATACTCAATATGATACATGCCTGCAATAAATGATTAAGTAATTGAAACAGTAAATATAGTATTATGTCATCTCGAATCAAACTTTAGTCATGAGCAGTCAACGACAATACATAAATGATGTGGTAGTTTTACAGTTCTTCATCCAAAAGCAGCCGACACTGCTTAGGGATTTTCCGACCCAGAGAGGCGAGTTTGATTTTGAGAGACCCTTCATTCTCGCCTCACCTTATTCTCTCATGAGATGTCTTTGCGGCGAAGACAGATTGTGAGAGGCACGAGTAAGAACTAATCAGTTTTTTACTCTCTGAGGGGGATGCATCCTGTTCGAGCGCAGCCAGAGGCAAAGCCGCTCCCGGATGGCAATAGTTTGCATCCCCCCAGATCAACTACCAGAGCATGTCGTGCTTAATCCCACCCCTGAGCCTTAGTCCTGCGTCGTGAATTCATCATATATTACCAATTTTCTCTTATTATAGCTGTTCGTCCTTCAACCTGTAAAATGTATGTGAGTTCAATAATGAGAGCCTTACCTGTCATTCTTTCTGCTTTTCTATTTCTGGCTTTTTCTGTACCGGCTATTGCCGGAGAAAAAATTCGTATGGGGTACTTTATGCTACAACCGCATACGTATAGTGAAATCAAAGATGGCCCGGCTAAAGGTGCCGGCATAGCCTATTTCAATAAAGTTGCGGAGAAAATGGGGTATGAAGTCGAGTGGGTAGGCCCTCTCCCCCTTCCCAGGCTAACTGAATATCTGAAAAGCGGAAAAGTAGATGGAACAATTGGTTTCCCTAAATTTTCACTATTTGAACAGTTTCTGGACTATACAGATAGTGCAGTCTATATGGCCCAGCCAAGCCTGGCGGTCAGTGCAGACAGATCCCTGTCATCTATTGGCAAGATTGGTGATATCAAGGACTTCAGAATTGGCTTTGTTAAATCAAAATCCGGCAAGACAACTCCCCTGATTGATAATAACAGAAAAGCGATTCATCTCAGAGAGTTTCATGGAAACAAGTGGATGGAACAAAGCATCAGAATGGTTCAAAAACAGAGACTGGATGCTCTCTATGACCGGCAGCAATATACAATGCGTTATGTTGCAGCGCAACTTAAGCTGGAGGACAAAATCCGCGTATTGCCGATGCCTGCCAAGCCAAGCCCCATGTATATCGCGTTTTCAAAGAAGTCTTCCAAGGGAGCGAAGAAACTTGTTGATGCAAGCAATGCCGCAGTGTCAAAAATTAAAGCTGATTACGTTGCACTGCTCGAAAAGGAATTTAGTGCGTTGAAGAAGTAAAGTGATTTTCAGACACCTGCTTAACGGAGCAGGTGTTTGTTTTTTACAGAGAAGGCCGTATCTACCTTATTGCTTTTGAAGGTTTTTAGCACGCCACAGCAAAAACAGGGCATAATATAACAGGAACCAGGAGTAATACAGCTCCAGCCACTCCCCGGAACGCAGACGGTTCCATTCATCAGGAATGAGATACCCCCTCACAGAGCCATATATCAGGCCAAACATAACAAGAAGTGACAGGAATATTGTCGCTTTGGGCGGATAGATGAAATTATACCTGCCTGGTAATTTCCCAGGTCTGTACATGATAAACCACGGGAAGATCAACCCACCGACGATAATTCCGGTTAGCAGAATTGCACGTGGTTTCTGATCCAGCCAACTGCTGATGTTATGAAGGTTCGTTTCATTCTGGTCATTAATCCTGCTCAGGATTTCAGGCGTTGTCCAGCCAAAATAATGCTGTCCCCAGCTCGCTTCTTCACCACCTATGTATATGCATCCTCCAATCATAGCCAGCACCCAGAATAATACAAAACTGTCTGACCTGATTTCCTGGAAGAACAACAGGCGGATGCCAATAAATGCAGCAAGTACTGGAAACAGGAAATGTGTGAACTCCATGACCCCAACAACCTCACTCTGAATCCAGTATCTGAAAAATTCAGGGTAATAACGGGCAAGAACGGGGATCAGGAAAACAGTTGCCAGTGGTAGTATCAACCACCAGAAAATTGAAAAATTTCTTGTTTCAGCCCGGTAGCGCTCGGGAGACAGATCGAGTTCAATAATTGTCACAGGAGCCTCCCACGGCATTTTTCACTATGTGGCATGATATGCTCTTCCTCACTGAATTATCTTCCGGAGTGTGACACCGCTTAAAATAGTTCGGGGTCGGGAGAAATAAATGATCGTCTGACCACTTCATTTCTGCCAGGTTTTTAATTTCTAAAAAATCTGTTAATGCGATTACAAAATCTAGCGCAGTAAACCTACGTAAAACAATAGGCTTGCTATTCAAATTTTCTTGACATGATTATGTAATCACTCTCTTTTTTGTGATCTACCGTGAATAGACGGGATTACACAGGTGATCTGACGTAAACTGACGTAACGTGGAGTATACTGCAACGTGATCATTTATCAGATCAATCGGTATATAATTTGCTGCAAAATCCAAGTTTCAGGTATGAAAATCTCTCTGCACTGAAATTTCAAACTTCCATTCTGAACCAAAAGGATCTTAATGCATATCGAATTATCTAATTTAGAAATATGCATTTGATTCATGTAGGTTGTTCCGGTAATTTTGGACTTTACCTGAAACACTAACTGTATAGTACCTCAAGCATGTTCGAGATTTTAAATGAAGTTCCCCAGATTGAGCGGATGACAAAGCTTGTATCTGACGGCGGAGCTGTTGTGGCTATCCTATTAATACTGGGAGTTTTTACCGGAACTATAATGATCAGGAAGCTGTTTCAGTTTATCTGGCTTATGTTTGCAGGCAAAGCCAGAGTAAATTTTGCTATTGGCCTCTGGATTTCCGGCGACAGGGAAAACGCATACAAGCGTGTAGAACGGCTTGGAGGACCTACGGCCAAGGTTGTTGCGCATCTTATGCGCGGCATGATGAGGGGGGCTGAAAAGGAAGCCAGGGTCCGTGAAGATGTAGAACGCATTGCTGCTCATCAGCTCTCAAAGCTGAGATCATGGTTTCGTGCTATTGAAGCGGTTGTTCAGGTTGCTCCACTGCTCGGACTGTTCGGTACTGTTATCGGGATGATCGAAGCCTTTCAGAACCTGCAAAACGCAGGCACAGAGGTTGATCCGGCGCTACTTGCAGGCGGCATATGGGTTGCGTTGCTGACAACGGCTGTAGGACTTGCTGTTGCTATCCCGGCGGCATTTGTTCTGTACTGGCTGGAATCCATGGCTGACAAAGAGCAGGAGCAAATGGAAGCTGCCATCACCAGTATATTAACCGGCCGCATTACTGAAGGTCCGTTACCCCAGATGAACAAGGTGGTGTCTGTAGACCATGCAGCTTAACCCTGATCAGCAAAAACGTCTGAGACGGATCAGCCTTACCCCATTGATTGATGTGGTTTTTCTTCTGCTGATTTTCTTTATGCTGTCATCTTCATTTCTGAAGTTTATTAATATACCTGTTGAAGGTGCCTCCCAGTCATCCGGCGGTGGTATCAACAGGGCTGAGCTGGCTATCCTATCTATTGATGCTGAGGGGCAAATCAAAATTGACGGGCAGGTCGTCTCACTTGATGGTCTTGAAGAGTATTTAAATGAAGTCCTGGCCAAAGGGCAAACCAAGGTTGTTATCCGTGCTCTGGAGGGTGTCAAAGCCCAAAAAATAATAGAGGTCCTGCATAAAGCCCGTCAGTCAAAAGTTAAGACGATAATGCTGGCTCGTTAAGGGAGATGATCAATGAAAATAAAAACACCTCCCCGTAAACGGCCGGAAGAAAATGTTATCCCACTAATCAATGTTGTTTTTCTGATGCTAGTTTTTTTTCTGGTGGCCGGAACACTGAAATCCTTTTCAACCAAGGATATTAAACTGATTGATGTTCAGGACGAGGAAAAGCACAACTCCAAAAATGTTATGATGCATATCAGGTCTGATGGCATTATTTTATTTAACGGACAGGAATTTACCAGAGAACAACTGAAGGAAATCCTTACAGATTCTTTTGCACTGAGCCATGGAGACAAACCATTTTATGTGATAGCTGACCGTGAAACTGATGCTGTGGGACTTCTTGAGATTCTTGAAATCGTTAAAGGTGCTGGTATCAAAAAGGTTCAGCTTGTTGCTATTCGAAAGGGTAATAAATGAAGCATTCTATCCTTTCATGGGCTGGTGCATTTATCTTTACTCTGGCCGGTTTTATGGGGCTTTTCAGTTATACAGGAGGTGCTCCCGAAGTTCTGGTAGAGAGATCCAGTGGTGCCACGGTTGCGATTATCGGTGGCGGTATTATTGCCGAGCTTGAATCCGAGAAAGAAAGCACTGTAGAATCCAAGACTTCCAAAGAAGTTAAAGCAGATCCGGAACCGGAGCCTGAAAAAGAACCAATTGAAAAGCCTGTCGAAAAGGTTGAGGAAAAGCAACCTGAACCTGTCAAGGAAGCCCCCAAAGAGCCTGTAAAAGAAACACAGAAAGATCCGATTAAAGAAGTTAAGGCTGCTGAAACGCCTGAAGTCGAACCTGAAAAAGCAATCGCAAAACAGGAAAACAAAAAGGAAGAAAAGAAGCCTGAACCTCCCAAGAAGGTTGTCAAAAAGAAAGAAACTGAAAAGCCAAAGCCCAAGAAGAAGAAAGTTGTAAGAAAAAAGAAAAAGCGCAGCAAAGCCTCGAGAGCGCAAAGAAGGTCTGGCCGGCGTGTTGATTCTGCCCGCAAGGGTGGTGGGGCCAGAGGACGCCAGAAAAACATTTCCGGCAATGCAGCAAGATCAAACTTCCTGGGACAGGTTAATTCCAGGCTTGCCCGTTTTAAACAGTATCCGGCAGATGCCAGAAGACGCGGAACACGTGGCAAAGTTGTAGTTCGTTTTTCAATCTCCGCATCAGGTGCATTGAGGTCTGTCAGTGTTGTAAGAAGCTCAGGCACTGCAATTCTTGATCGGGCAGCCTTAAGTACAGTTCGGAGAGCTTCACCTTTTCCCAGACTTCCAAGCGGGATGTCGGCGCCGCAAAGCTTTACGGCACCGATCGATTTTACAATACGATAGCTACACTCAGGCGTTTGGTGCAGCAGTTGTTCCTTCACCAGATGCAGCATTCTGGTACAGGTCCTGATATTCATCGCGTATTTTACGTTTCAGAACCTTGCCTGTTGCCGTGTGCGGAAGCTCGGAGACAAAAACCACTTCATCAGGCAACCACCATTTAACAACCTGTTCACCCAGATAAGCCAGGATATCTTCTTTAGTTGCCTCAACACCTTCCTTCAAAACTACAGCAAGCAGAGGACGCTCTGCCCATTGTGGATGAGGTAAACCAACAACTGCACATTCAGCAATAGCAGCATGCCCCATAGCGGCATTTTCGACATCTACCGAACTGATCCACTCACCACCTGACTTGATGATGTCTTTGGCCCTGTCCACGATCTGCAGGAAGCCCTGCTCATCCATGGTTGCAACATCTCCGGTATCGAACCAGTCACCTTCCCATGCAGATTGCTCAGCTTCCTTATAATAGCCACTGGCTATCCATGGGCCCTTAACAAGCAGTCGCCCTGAGGTTTTGCCATCATGAGGCTGATCGACACCGTCATCGTCTGCAATCCGCATCTGAACACCGAATACCGGGCGCCCCTGGCTTTTCTGAAGCTGAAAGCGTTCATCCATAGAAACACCTTCCATATAGCGGCTTGGCGGGTTTGAAGTTCCCAAAGGCGACATTTCAGTCATTCCCCAGGCATGAACAACAAATACACCATGCTTTTCTTCAAATGCCTTAATCATTGAGAGAGGTGCAGCAGAACCACCGATTACAGCGCGTGTAACAGATGTCAGCGTTACATTTTCCTTTTCACAATGCTGCAACAGATTCAGCCATACAGTTGGTACACCGAGAAGAAGATCTGCGTTTTCCTCTGTGACCATCTCCTGAAGAGATTTTCCATCAAGACCTGGGCCAGGAAGCACAAGCTTGGCACCAGCCATTGCTGCAGAATAAGGAATGCCCCAGGCATTAACGTGGAACATCGGTACCACCGGAAGTACGACATTCTGGGAGCCCATTCCCAGCGCACTTGGCGTACATGCTGCTATGGCATGCAATACTGTCGAGCGGTGGCTGTAAACCACACCTTTCGGGTTGCCTGTTGTTCCAGAGGTGTAACACATGGAGGCTGCCAGATTCTCGTTCATATCCGGCCATTCATATTCATCTGACTGGTCGGCAATTAAATCTTCATAGGAAATCAGATCAAGAGGCGATTCAGGGATTGCTTCTTTTGGTGCCAGCACAACCACATGTTTCAGTTTTGGCAGTTTGTCATGGATTGCGTTAATGAGAGGCAGGAAGGTTATATCAATAAATAATACAACATCTTCCGCGTGGTTCATGATGTATACAAGCTGTTCCGGATGCAAACGCGGGTTAATTGTATGAAGAATAGCTCCACTGCCAGAGACGGCATAGTAAGTCTCGTAATGGCGATGGTTATTCCATGCCAGCGTTGCTATACGATCCTGAAAGCTTATCCCGAGTTTACTATATAGTGCATTTGCGAGCTGTCTTGCCCTTTTTGCTGCATCCTTATAAGTATAGCGATGAATTCCACCTTCTGTGTTGCGGCTTACGATCTGGGTGTCGCCACTAAATCGCTCAGCGTGCTCCAGTATTGACGATATCGTCAGCTGCACATTCATCATTTCGCCGAACATAGAGTTCTCCTTGTCGTTTTTCCGAGACTTTTAATGCTTACGGATTGGTATTGCCCTTGGTATTTGCGCGAGGAAGCGCAAGTTTTATTTTATACTTTTTACGACAGTACTTTAGTAGTCTACCTTTGGCTAAGTAAAGACAGTATTCCGCACCCTGATTTTATTAACCAGTGTTACAAATTGTTTTTTTAATGCGGGACAATATTTCTAATGGCAAGCAGTCGTTAAGCTACCCATTTTGATAATACCGCTTTGAGGGCTTCTTCACTGACAGGTTTGGAAATATAATCATTCATCCCTGCACGCGCGCATTTTTTGCGATCCTCTTTTTTCTCATTTGCAGTAAAGGCTATAATCGGGCAGGCATTGAGGTCCCCCTACCCCATACGATCTTTAAGAAGTCTGGCTGCTTCATAACCATCCATTTTGGGCATATGGCAATCCATGAATATCAATTGAAAAACCTGTTTTTCCAGTAAAGCAACGGCTTCCTCACCATCTTCCGCCATTGTTACTTTACATCCCAGATCATCCAGCATCATTTCAGCGATCATGCGGTTAGTCTGGTTATCCTCAACCAATAAAATCTCAGTTCCCTGAAAACTGGTAACAGAATCAGAAAGAAGATCTTCTTCAGGAGCATATCCGGAATAAAGCTGGAGATATTGTTTGATTTTTCCAATGAATGACAAGGAATTAAGAGGTCTTTGTACGCAATCGACCGCACCAAGCTTCAACGGCTCCAAGCTGGAGAATACGGCGGAGATATCATCTGTTATAATGATAATCGGAACAGCACAGATTTTTTCTTCCTGCTTGATCCATTGAATGGTTTCACTACAGACCTGATAAGAAGTCTGAAGATCAAATATCAGAAGAGAAAAATCATACTTCATTAATTTTCTGAGAGCATCTGTTCCAAACTCTGCCTCAATAAATTCTGCATTCAGATTGAGGTCAGGCAGCAGCTCTTCTGCACTCCCCGGCTCATCACGAACCAGCAGAATTTTTGCGTCAGACTTTGCAGTGTTATTTGTTAAGTTGAGAGACCCCATCACACACTACCATCAGAATTAAGGTTAATCTGACTTCAGTGATGCCATAAATAGACTGGTAAAGGGTTAAAGCTGACGATAATTAATCGCTTTTGCTTTTCTGATCAGAAAAAATGGGCAGCGATTGCTGCCCACCTGATTTATTTTAAGGTACGAGAACGATTTTGCCAGTGGCACCACGATCAAGAACACGTTTGAGAACTTCTGCCGCATCCGCCAGAGGATAACGCCCTTCAATAACAGGCTTAATCTCTCCACTTTGATACCAGGCAATAAGCTCTTCCATATTTTTAGCGTAATCAGCAGGCTGATATCTGGTGAAAGAACCCCAGAATACGCCAACAACACTGTATTCCTTAACCAATGAAAGGTTTACAGGGAAGTTTGGAACAGTGCCTGAAGCAAAGCCAATAACCAGCAGGCGGCCGTTTCTTGCCATGCAGCGTGTCGCTGCATCGAATGCGTCACCACCAACCGGATCAAATACGACATCAACGCCTTTGCCATCAGTCATGGTTTTGAGGTTATCTTTAAGGTTCTCGTATCCGATAACCTCATCTGCGCCTGCGTTTTTGGCAATCTCACGTTTGGCATCGCTGGAGGCAACAGCTATGACATGAGCCCCCATAGCTTTACCAATCTGGACAGCGGCAACTCCTGTAGCACCTGCAGCGCCAAGAACAACCAGCTTTTCACCTGGTTTTAGCTGAGCACGCTGCTTCAGGGCATGGTGGGATGTACCATATGCACAAAGCAGAGCACATGCATCAGCTGCATCCATACCTTCAGGCAGCGGATAAGTACGGTCTTCCGTACAATGTACTTTTTCCGCATATCCAGCCAGAGAACAAAGCATCGCCACGCGGTCGCCAACTTTAAAGTTTTTGACATCAGGACCGACTGCTTCAACAACGCCAGCTGCTTCCATTCCAGGGATAAATGGCCGCTCAGGCTTCATTTGATAAAGACCCTGAACCAACAGACCGTCCGGGTAGTTTACGCCTATTGCTTCCGGTTTGATAACAATTGTATCTCCGGTAGCCTCAGGATCGGCAGTTTCTCCATAAACAAGCTGATCCAGAGGGGCGAACTCATTACAAATGATTGCTTTCATATGTCTTTAAACCTTTTCCTGCGTATATTTCTTCAACTCGGCGCGTGCAATCTGGCGGCGATGTACGGCATCAGGGCCATCTGCCAGGCGAAGAGTACGAAGTTTCGTCCAGGAAGCTGCAAGTGGTGTATCCTGGGATACGCCTGCACCACCATGCATCTGAACAGCCTCATCAACGATTTTAACTGCGATGCGAGGTGCTATTACTTTAATCTGGCTGATCCATGGAGCGGCTGCACGAGGGTCACCCTGATCCATCATCCAAGCAGCCTTCAGACACAGGAGGCGAGCCATTTCGATTTCCATGCGGCATTCTGCAATGATGTCATAGTTTGCACCAAGCTGGGCCAGCTTTTTACCAAATGCTTCACGTTCCAGAGAGCGCTTACACATTGCTTCCAAAGCTTTTTCTGACTGACCAATAGCACGCATACAGTGGTGAATACGTCCAGGGCCAAGGCGCCCCTGAGATATTTCGAAGCCGCGGCCTTCACCTAACAGAAGGTTTTCAGCCGGAACACGAACATTTGTGAAGCGAATATGCATATGACCATGGGGTGCATCGTCATTACCATAAACTTCCATTGCACGAAGGATTTCAACACCTTCAGAGTCTGCAGGAACGAGAACCTGAGAGTGACGCTGGTGCTTTGGCGTATTTTCATCACCTGTACGAACCATTGTAATGTAAATTTTACAACGCGGGTCACCTGCGCCGGAAGACCACCATTTTTCGCCATTCAGCACATATTCGTCTCCATCACGGACACAGGACATGCTGACATTTGTCGCGTCAGATGAAGCAACGCCAGGCTCGGTCATAAGATAAGCTGAACGGATTTCACCAGCAAGAAGTGGTTTCAGCCATTTTTCTTTATGTTCTTCATTACCATAGCGCTCAAGAACTTCCATATTTCCTGTGTCGGGGGCCGAACAGTTGAATACTTCTGAACCAAGGCGGGCTTTACCCATTTCTTCTGCAAGGTAAGCGTATTCTACAGTTGTAAGGCCGTAACCTTTTTCAGAGTCTGTTAAAAAAAAGTTCCAGAGTTTGCGCTCTTTTGCTTTATTTTTCAGACCTTCAAGGATTTCGTCCATACGTGCAGTATGTTCCCAGCGACTGCCGTTTTTACCTATTTCGTCGTAATATTCCTGCTCGATAGGGAGTATTTCGTTTTGAACCATATCGGTTACGGCATCCAATAGCGGTTTCAACCGCTCTGTTTTGCCTAAGGCCATTTCTGTCATTGCAGAATCCTTCCTCTGTCTGCTCCTAAACCTGTCAACGCATAGACAACAACCTGATGCGCTAATTTTTTTATGTCTTCTTCAGTCTGTCCGGGGCGCTCTTTGTACCAGTATACGGGGGAATTGAGCGACATAAAGATCAGCTGTACGGCAATACCTATATTTGGGTATGAGAGATCTCCGTCTTCTTTTGCCTGCTCCATAACCTCTCTGAAGATAAGAGAATACTGCCTTCTTATTTCCAGTAACTCTTCCAGAGTTTCTCTTTGTTCGGGGGTCGTTGCTCCACGCACGTGGATCTCGACGCCTTCCCTGACAACTCTTTGAAAAGATTTTGTTTTCATCATTGTTACGGTATGGCAAAGCGACATTTTCTGCAGACGTTCAAACGCAGGGGCATCACTCTGATAGGTATTGCGGATAGCTTCAAAGCAGGTATCCATGCCGACGCGATAGACACCGAAAAACAAATCTGCCTTTGAAGCGAAAAAGTGGTATATTCTGCCTTTGGTACACCCTAACCGGCGTGCGACATCATCAATACTCGTGGCATTATACCCACGTTCTGCGAAACATTTCGCGGCCATGCGCAGGATATCCATCTGACCTTCCTGAAGAACACTTGGCGCAGGTATCGGTGACATTATTCGCTCTCCCATTGGAGTGTCATACGTTCATAACTTCGCGCATGACTCATCGTCCTAAAGCTCTTTACATTATAATAAAAGAACTACATACTACCCGGCATGTTGTCAAGCGGCTCCATGTTAACCATCATGTATCTGAGGCCGAAAAAAATACGGAAATCGGGAGAAATATGTATGTCTTACCTAGACACGCTTTTTGCGCTTAATGGAAAAAAAGCCCTTATTACAGGTGGTGCAACCGGCATTGGCCGTATGGTTGCCGAAGCTCTTGTTCAGGCCGGGGCTCATGTGATGATCGCTTCGCGTAAAGCTGAAGACTGTGCGAAGGTTGCTGAAGAGCTTAATGCAATGGATGCGTCCGGTTCAGCAGAAGGGTTCGGAGGCGATGTTTCAACCGAAGAAGGCATTACTGCCCTTTCCAATGAAGTTAAGAGCCGTACTGATACATTGCACATCCTGTTTAATAATGCCGGTGTTACATGGGGAGCGCCTCTGGAAGAGTTTCCTCACAGTGCCTGGAGCAAGGTTTTTGATGTTAATGTTGCCGGGCTATTTACCCTCACACGCGATCTGATCCCTTTGCTTGAAAAAGGTGGTACTGCTGATGATCCGGCGAGAATTATTAATATAGGCTCTGTTATGGGCACGATGACAATGCTTGGGGTTTATTCCTACTCGGCTTCAAAGTCTGCAGTTCACCATATTACACGCATGCTGGCTTCCGAACTTGCTCCCAAGCATATTACAGTGAATGCATTCGCTCCGGGGCCGTTTGAGAGCAAAATGACCGCATTTGCCATGAAGGATGCTGAAAGGCAGAAAAAGATCGCTGAAAGTGTTCCACTTGGTCGCATCGGGCGGGCTGAAGACCTTGCAGGGGCTGCATTGTTCTTGTGTGGACGCGGTGGCTCGTATATATCTGGCGCAATTTTGCCGCTTGATGGTGGTAAGACGGCTGAGAGCCCAATTCGCGCGCTAGGCGAAGAATAAGATCAATTACATACAAGACTGACGGAGCATAATTTATGACCGCTGATGCTAATACCCTCGATATGGCTGCTTTGGCGCCTGCGCTGGAAAAAGACGTACTAGGGTTTTCCGGATTGAACGAAATAACCAAGTTTAATACGGGGCAATCCAACCCAACCTACCTTCTGACTGCGGATAGCGGTAAATATGTGCTACGTGCCAAACCGCCCGGAAAACTGCTGAAATCTGCCCATCAGGTAGACCGGGAGTTTCGGGTTATGAACGCGCTGAAAGAGACAGATGTACCTGTTCCGGAAACACTTTTTCTGTCAGAAGAAGACAGCGCTATCGGGCGTATGTTTTACGTGATGAAGTTTCTGGATGGGCGGATTCTCAAGGATTTCACGCTTCCTGAAGTGCCGAAGGAAGATCGTGTCAAATATTATGATGCGATGAATGATGTGCTTGCCAGAATGCATTCTCTGGATGTTAATGCCATTGGTCTTGGGGATTATGGCCGCCCTGGAAATTACTATGCCAGACAGCTTTCAACATGGACAAAACAGTACAGAGCCTCGGAAACCGGGCTTGTTCAGCCTATGGAAGATCTAATCACGTGGCTTAACGCAGAATTACCTGATGATGACGGTACAGTTACGCTTGTTCACGGCGATTACCGTCTGGATAACGTGATGTTCCATAAAGAGCGTCCTGAAGTCATCGGAGTTCTGGACTGGGAACTTTCAACTCTGGGACACCCGCTTGCCGATCTGGCCTATCAGTGCATGTACTGGCGTTTGCCTCATGACAGTCTGTTTGCAGGTCTTGGTGGTCTGGACCGTACCGAGCTTGGTATGCCGTTTGAGAAAGATTATGTTGAAGCTTATTGCAAGCGTCGCGGGATTGAGGGTGTTGATCACTGGACTTTCTGTCTGGCGTTTGCTGTCTTCCGTTTCAACTCGATTATTCAGGGCGTTTACAAACGTTCACTTGACGGAAATGCGTCAAACCCTGAGCGGGCTAAAATGCTTGGGGCGGCAGTTCCTGTACTTGCAGAAATTGCCCTTGATATGATCCGTTCCGAAAGCTGATTAAATATGAAAATGACGGGAGCATTGATATGCTCCTGTCTTACCTGCCTCGATTTTCATACCTTATTAATATTTTCCATTCCCGAATTCACAGATCCAGACTTCAGACCAGCTGCTGTTATACATTAAATTAAACATGTTACCTTAAGAATATGGGCATGAAAGACAATACGGGCATCAGTGGGGCGCACCCTCATTATCCGAATTTCTCGAATAATGAGCCTTTGGCGCAGAATAAAGCGATAAAACTCCTTATTATCGAAGATAATGAGGCCGATCAGGTTATATTGGACCGCTTCATCGCGACGATAACTGATTTGAAGTTTGAAATAGAAACAGCCCAAACGCTTAGTCACGCGAAGTCCATACTGTCAAAGGGCGGTTTTGATATTATTCTTCTTGATTTTTACTTACCGGATGGTCAGGCACCGGAGTTTATCAGGGAGATGAGCCGTATTATTGAGACTCCTTTTATAGTTCTGACCGGACGCAAAGATGCTGAGGTCGAAAAGGAAATTCTTGATTCAGGCGCTACTGACTTTATTCCAAAAAGCGAACTGAACCAGACACTGCTTGCACGTGTTATCAAGTTCAGCCTTGAGCGCAGCAAAGCCTATAATATTCTCAAAGAGCAAACCATTCGTGATCCCCTGACAGGACTATACAACAGAATGGGTATGGAAAAACTTCTTGCCCAGACACTATCTGAAGCAGCATTGAGCAAAAAACCATTTGCTCTGCTCCTGATCGATATCGACAAGTTTAAATCTATCAATGACACATATGGCCATGGTGTGGGAGACAGCATTCTCAAGCTTGTATCTGAAATGCTGGCCAGCTCAACACGCAGTTCACGAAATACCGACTTTGCGATCCGTGTGGGTGGAGACGAGTTTGCTTTAATTACAACTGCACTTAATGATATTGACAATGTAAACCTGATTATCAACCGGCTTACTGAAAAGCTTGCAGGTGTATTTGAGGTTGATGGATATGAAGTTTCCGTATCAATGAGCATTGGTATTGCAGTCTACCCAAGTGATGGGACAACGCAGAAAGAATTAATGACCAATGCCGACTTCTCCCTTTATCGTGCAAAGGCCAAGACAGGAACAACATTTGAGTTCTTTGATAAAGGCATGCATGAGAAAGTGCAGAAGCGATACTTTATCGAGAACAGTCTGGACCTTGCAATAAAGGAGGAGCAGTTTGTTCTCTATTATCAGCCGAAATATTACACTGAGGATACTGCCCTAAACGGGTTTGAAGCCCTGATACGCTGGAATCATCCTCAAAGAGGCATGATCTGGCCGCGAGAGTTTATTCATATTACAGAAGAAACCGGACATATTCTAAAAATAGGAGAATGGGTTCTACGGGAAGCCTGCAGACAATGTGTTGCATGGCAGAAGAAGACATCACAACCAATTACAATGGCTGTGAATGTATCTGTAAGGCAGTTGCTTCATAACTCTTTTCTGGAAACGGTATGCGATATACTGACTGAAACCGGCATGCCGCCGGAAAGTCTTGAACTGGAAATAACCGAGAGCATGGTCATTCAGAATCTCCATCAAAGTAATATGATTCTGCAAAAGCTTCGCAAAATGAAAGTTGCCATATCACTGGATGACTTTGGAACTGGTTACTCCTCATTAGCGAGATTAAGAACTCTTCCTATAAACAAGCTTAAAATGGATCGCTCTCTTATCCGTAAAGTGGGCAAAAACCGGTTTGATACAGCAATTGCACGGACAGTATTATCACTGGCCAAAAACCTGAAAATCTCGGCGGTAGCAGAAGGTGTAGAGACTGAAGAGCAGTATCGCTTCCTTAAAAATGCTAACTGTAAAGAAGTACAGGGTTATTTTTTCTCAAGACCATTACCTGCTTCTGAAATAGAAAATACAGTTATAAACGCCCCTGCGGCCAAAATTTCCAGTACTTAAAAGTAAAAAATCCATAAATTATGATAATTCACGGAGATACAAAAGGTTTTATCAAACTTTATAGTGTTTAATATGCAGGAACCTGATTGTTAACAGAAAAATAACCTCAGAATAATGCATTCTTATTTAATTAAAACGCTGCTTATAGCACTTGCATACTATATATCCGGTAGCTTGTCGTTGCTGTTAGCTATTCCCCCCGGTTTTGCTGCTCCTGTATGGCCTGCAGCCGGTATAGCTTTGGCGGCTATTCTGCTTTGGGGGTACAGGTTCCTCCCGGCCGTCTTTATTGGTTCTTTTTGTACTAACCTGTTTATTGCCTCAAACTCGGGTGCAAATGTTGTTGAGTTACTCCCTCTTATTGTATCCAGCAGTATTGCTGTCGGTGCAACCCTGCAGGCAGCCCTCAGTGCTTTTCTTGTTAACCGAGCAATAACAATTCCTAATCGCCTGGAACAGGAACTGGATGTCCTGAAAATAATATTGCTTGGTGGTTTAATTGGCTGCCTGGTTAACTCTCTTATTGGAACTCTTGTATTGTTCGGTGCCGGGTTTATTTCCAGCGATGCATTTCTAATAGGCTGGCTCACCTGGTGGGTCGGGGATTCTATCGGGGTAATACTTGTTACCCCAATAATTATTATGCTCTCTTCCGGGGGGGTTTCTGTATCAAGAAAATATCTGGTGGCACTTCCGATTACTCTGGTATTTGTTCTCGTTGTGGGGGTATTTCACAGTGCCAGAGAAAGTGAACAAAAAGCAACGATTGATACATTTACCAAACTAACACTTTATCCTGCGGATCTTATTCGCAATCAATTCACTGTCTTCAGAGAGGCTCTGAGCTCTATCAAAAATTTTCATCAGGCATCCCAGAAAGTTGATAAAGATGAGTTTGCAATTTTTGTTGATGACAAGTTGAAAGAAAACCCGGAGATTTCTTCTTTAATGTGGGTTCCCCGCGTTAAAAAAAATGAAATACAAACGTTCGAAGCGAATGCTGTTAAAGATGGCCTGGAAAACTTTACTATATGGGAGGGTTCTCCCGGTAGTAAAACAAGCCCCAGGGACAGTGATGAATATTACCCTGTTCACTATTCTCTATCCCTTAAAAATAATAAAGAAATATTAGGGTTAAACCTTGGTGCCAATCCGGCTTTTTTAAATGCTTTCCGAGAAGCCCGGGATAATGGTAAGCAGGCTGTCATTGAGCTTAATAATATTTTTCCGAAGGGCAGCATATTGCTCTATCAGCCAATATACAAAAATGGTGTAGCACTTGAAACTACTCCTCACCGCAAAGCAGCCTTTACAGGCGGGGTTCTTATTAACTTCGACATTGCACGGCTCATTGAAAAACGGGATGTAGGTTACAAAAAGAACCACTACAATATTCATATACTGGAGAAATCTTCCGAGGGCAAAAAGCTAACTCGCCATGGAAGCAAGGCAAATCCTCCGGCTTTCTCTCATGAAGCTTCCTTTACAGTCTCCGGAAAAGAGTGGGTTATTGTCTTTACCCCTACTTCAAAGTTTTTTACAGATCACCAAGGCTGGCTATCCTGGCTTGTACTTGTCGGGGGGTTACTATTTACGAGCCTGCTCCAGATATTCCTGCTCAGCCTTACTGCCAGGACTGAAGTTGTTCAACGGCTGGTAAAAACGAAAACAAATGCCCTAGCACATAGTGAGGAACAATTTCGTTCAGCAATGCAGTACTCTGCGGTTGGCATGTCGCTTGTATCTACGGGCGGGCACTGGATAAAAGTGAATAAGGCTCTCTGTGAAATAGTCGGATATACCCACAGTGAGTTGCTGGAGATGGAATATAACTCCCTCATCTACCCTGATGACATGGATGAAAACCAATCTTTGCTTAATCAATTACTGAATGGAGAGATCGAGACTTTCCAACTGGAACACCGTATCGTACACAAGAAGGGGCACAGTGTATGGATTTCGGCCAGTATATCCGCAGTCTGGGACAAAGCAAAAAAGCCAAAATATTTTATCTGTCAGACGCGGAATATTTCCGAGCGAAAGAAAGCCGAAGAGGAACGTGAAGAACTCAGTAAAACACTCAGCCTGATCCTGGACAATGCAGGCGAAGGTATTTACGGACTGGATCTGGATGGTAATACAACTTTTACCAACAAGACTGCGTTGAAAATGGTTGGTTACACCCTTGAGGAAATGCTGAATGTATCTCAACATAAACTGATACATCATCATTATCCGGACGGGACCCCCTACCCCAGAGAAGATTGCAATATTTATGCTGCCTTTAAAGATGGCAATACCAGAACAGAAGACAAGGAAGTTTTCTGGCACAAGAATGGAACAGCTATTCCAGTAGAATATACCAGCTCTCCTATCCTTGATGAGAAAGATAATATCAGCGGGGCAGTTGTTGTCTTCAAGGATATCTCTGAAAGACGAGAAGCGGAAAAAGCACTGAATGAATACCATCAATTCCAGGACCTGATCATGAAGACTGTTCCGGGAATGGTTTTTGTTAAAGATGACGAGTTTAAAATTATTCAGGCCAATGAAGAATTTATTAATGTATATCCGCCTGAGCAGAGGGACCGGGTGATAGGATATACAACACTGGAATCCTATGATCCCAAAGATGCAGAAGAGTTCCTCAAAAATGATATACAGGCTCTTGAAGAAGGGTATTCTGAAGTTGAAGAAACACTAACTTTTCCGGATGGAGCAGTAAGGACGCTGCTTACAAAAAAAGTACGATTTACGAATGCTGATAATAAAAGATATATTCTGGGTCATGCGTATGACATTACAGAGCTTCGACAAAAAGACCAAAAACTATCTGCCAGCGAAGCCAAGCACAGGGCTGTGCTTGAAAATACAGTCGATGGATTGATTACAGTTACATCCAGAGGCATTATTGAAGGCTTTAACCCTGCTTCCGAGAAGATTTTTGGCTATACAGCCAAAGAAGTCACAGGCCGCAATATAAAAATTCTTATGCCCTCTCCGGACAGAGAGCAACATGATCAATATCTCAAAGATTACGAAAATACGGGTCAGAAAAAAATCATCGGCATCAGTCGCGAAGTCACGGCTTTGCGAAAGGATGGAACCGAGTTTCCGATTGAACTGTCTATCAGTGAAATAAATCTGGACGGACAGGTTTTATACAGCGGCATTGTCAGGGATATAACCGAGCGCAAACATGCTGAAGAAGAACTGACAAGATCGAACCTTGAGCTTGAGCGCTTTGCCTATATCGCATCTCATGATCTCCAGGAACCATTGAGAATGGTATCATCATTTACCAATCTTATTCAGGAAGAATATCACGAAAAGCTTGATGATAAAGCTCAGAAATATATGGGCTTTATAGCGAATGCCTCACAAAGAATGCAGGACCTTGTAAGAGACCTTCTTGATTATTCCCGCGCTGACCAGTCTGTTCCAAAGTTTGAAAATATTGAGTGCAATCATCTTGTTAAAACAGTTCTGGAAGCACTCGCAGAAGTTATTGAGGAAACAAAGGCAGAAGTGACTTTCGACCCTATGCCGGAAGTTTACAGTAACCCAATCAGGATTTCCCGGTTACTCCAGAATATAATAGGAAACGCAATTAAATATAAGCGTGAGGGAGTTTCCCCCAGAATACATGTTGGAGTAGAGGACAAACAGGAATGCTGGACGTTCTCTGTCTCTGATAATGGTATTGGGATAAAGCCGGAATATTTAGATCAGGTGTTTGTGTTGTTCAAGCGCCTACATAATAAAGATGAGTATGCCGGCACCGGGATCGGACTGGCTATATGTAAGAAAATTGTAGAAAGTATTGGTGGAAAAATCTGGATTGAATCAGAGTTTGGTTCCGGAAGCACCTTTTACTTTAACATACTGAAAAGTGAACCAGGAAAGGAAGCAGCATGACGGAAGTGCAGGCCAGAGCAGTTGAAATCCTGTTAGTTGAGGATAATGACGGGGATGTTTTCCTGACAAAGAAAGCATTTGAAACGGCAAAAATAGCAAATAATTTTCATGTGGCGATGGATGGAGAAATTGCTCTTGCCATGCTTCGAAATGAAGGTGAATATGCCGACATCCCACGACCAGATCTTATTCTTCTGGATATTAACCTGCCAAAGAAAGACGGCCGCGCAGTGCTTTCAGAAATTCGTGATGATGAGGAACTTCGCCGTATTCCAATCGTAATACTGAGCAGTTCATCTACGGAACAGGATGTCCTTAAATCATATGATTTACATGCTAACAGCTATATCGTGAAACCAATAAATCTAAACAGCTTTCAAAATATTGTATCTGCAATTGAAAATTTCTGGTTTAACCTTGTTGTGCTGCCTCAAAGGTAATATATATGACAACAAATATAGAAGATTTAAGAAAAGAGTATGAGAGTTTTGCGTATATTGTTTCGCACGACCTAAATGCACCTTTGCGCCATGTCAAGCAGTTCAGTGAATTGCTTATGAAGGAACGAAAAGATACTGCGACCAGTGATGAATTGGTTTACATGAACTTCCTGCACAAGGCTCTTAATGATCTTGAGAATATGCAAAGTGCACTGTTAACATTTTCAAGGATCAGTACCAAGGCGGGTCCTATATTAACTTTTGACTGCCAGCCAATGGTGCAGCATATTTCAGAAACAGTGAAACTGAATTATGTAGACAGCAAACCAGTTATTCACCTGGAGACACTGCCCAAAATTACCGGCGACCAGGACAAGTTAGCAAGTGTGTTTTACAATATCATTGATAATGCACTTAAATTTAATACCAGCACTCCTAAAGAATGCCGGATATCATGTGAAGAACGTGAAAAGGATTTTCTATTCAAAATAGAAGATAATGGAATCGGAATTCCGGAAGGTCACCACACAGACGTGTTCCAGATGTTTCGCCGTCTGAATACAAGTGATACCTACCCGGGAACCGGGGCCGGGCTTGCTTTTACAAAAAAGATTATCGAGATTCATAATGGAGAAGTCTCTATATCTTCAGTGCCAGATCAGGGAACGGTCGTTCAGTTTACTCTTCCCAAATAAAGTAACCAGTCACAGGTCAGCTCATTTTTGCGATGGTGCTCTGAGGGGCTATTCGCATCAGTATCTGCAGATAAGCCCATGGCCATTTGGGAACGTATGAGTTTGCTTTCTCCGCTTCCATTGCCTTGACCATTGCCTTGCAACCTGTTTCGGTATCAACAATGAATGGAGCGCTTTTAACTTTTTCATTAATTGCGGTTCGAATGAAGCCGGGGTGTATACAGGTTACTTTTATAGGTGTGTTGCGAACGTCAATGCGGATACCTTCGGTCAGGGATGTCAGAGCGGCTTTGGTTGCCGCATAGGAAGTCATTGCGCGCTGGAAGCCACGGACTGCACTGATTGAGGATATGGTTACAAGGTGACCGTTATTCTGCTCACGGAATATCTCCATTGCAGCCTCTGCCTGTGCCAGTGCCGAGATAAAGTTGGTTTGTGCAGTTTCCTTGTTGGCCCAGAAGTAACCTGTGCCGACTGAAGCGCCTTTTCCCATTCCGGCATTAACAACAATTCTGTCAATCGTTCCCATGTCCTGTCTGAAGGCCTTAAAAACCTCAAAAACCTGATCATGGTTATTTACATCAAGCTGTCTGATATAGACTTTTATGTCGGAGTTGAGCTCCAGCAGCTCTTTTCTGACTTCTTCCAGTTGTTCAATTCTGCGGGCGCATAATGCGAGGTCACGGCCCATTTTTGCGAATTCCACAGCCATGCCACGACCCAGGCCTGAACTGGCCCCGGTAATAAGGATATTTTTTCTTATTGGCATAAGCGATGCTCCTTCGCAGAATTTACTGTATCAGGATAGTTTTATTCTATAGTTGCAAACTATGCCAATGCTTCGAAGGGATTAGTTACATGTTTTATACAGTGTGCTTTTAATGCCGCGCTATGAACAGCGGCAGCATACCAGCTTATTCCTACGCCTGAGGGGTATTGATAAACTGGCGGCCAATATCGAGATATTCGGCTAAAAGCTCAAGTATTTCAGTTTGTTCGGTGTCCGGCTCATCCTTATCTGCGGTCGCTACGAGATATAACATTGAATAGAGCTGTTTTTTCTCTGAGGTCGTGCAGTTCTTATTAATTACCGGGCTCAGGCAGTTCACAAGGTGCGCAGGATCATCTGCCTTAGCCTGCAGTCTGATGGCGGCTTCAAATTCATTCTGGGCCTGCTCTCCACGGCTATCAAAAGTCTGATCCATGATAGAGAAAATGGCTTCCTGAACCGGCCTGCTCAACCCTCTTACACCATGAGCAATGGCTACCATCATTGCAACAGCGGCTTCCTGCGCTGAGAGGTTGCTGAACGGGTCTGAGCCAGAAATATCTGCAGGTCTGACACGTGGTTCAGGTCTGCGAAAATCGCCCAGCAGCCTATTTCCAGTGCGCAGGATGAGCATATATATGATCCATAACAGAAAAGCTATGATCAGTAATCGAAGTATCATTGTCGCTATTTAAACTCATAATCAGAAAGCCCTGACATGTATTTTAACAGGGCATATTGTTGTATTAAAGGTCGAGCAGATCAACACTCGCACTGACTATATCCCATAGGCCGTCCGGAGACTATGGAAAGCTGACAGTTTATTTTTTTGCATAACGCAAATTCATGTACGAATTATGTGGAAAGGTGTCATCTTCGTTTTAGACTGCACAGATGATAACACAGGTTAGTGCTATGTTTTTTCTAAGAATCAGTAATATACGTCGGATTACTTCGGGAGAAGATTATGTTAAGATTTAAGTTTCTTACAATGCTTGTCCTTGCGCTGAGTTTTGGAATGATATCCACTTTTTCAGCACAGGCAAACCGCATTGAAATAGGTACCATGACTTGCCGGGTTGAGGGAAGTTCAGGGTTTATATTTGGGTCCAGCCGTAAGTTGAAATGCACCTATAACCCACTTGGCTCCAGCCCGAGAGAGTTATATGAGGGCGCTATTAAAGAATACGGGATTGACTTCGGGATAACAGGCAAAACGGTTTTTGTATGGGTTGTTCTGGCTGGTAACCGTAATCTACCTGAAGGTGCATTTAACGGGAAATATACAGGTGTTTCTGCGAAAGCTTCTGTTGGTGCGGGTCTTGGGCTAAAGCTTCTGGTTGGCGGCTCGGATGATACAATTGCCTTGCAACCTGTCAGTGTGCAGGCGCAGACCGGAGTTAACATTGCCCTGGCAGTGCAGCGTCTTACTCTTAAGTCAGTCGGTTTTGAAGATCAGAAAACCACAGAAGTAAAGGCTACTCCTGAAGAAGAAGCACATAAAATGTGTGGTACAACTGTGTATTATGCGCCTGGTGACTCTCTTGGAAATATTGCTTCCCGCTGCGGTACGACAGTGGATGCGCTACTGGAGACCAACCCTTCGATTAAAAATATCAAAGAAATAAAAATTGGTGAGAAAATCATTGTTCCCAATTACCCTCTGCCGTCTGCAGGAAGCCGCTGCGGGCTGAATGTCGTGGCTGAAGAAGGTGATACCTACAGAAAGATAGCCCAGCGCTGTCAGGTTTCTCTCGGGGCACTTGTCAATGAAAATCCGAAGCGCCAGTTTAATGTTCCTATTCGTGCGGGAGACAAGATCAGCATTCCGGCCTACCCTACTCCGCTGGCAAGACGCTCCTGTGGTGAATCTGTGCGTCTGAGCGGCAAGGGAACCCATTTCTCAACGCTGGATGATATCGCAGAAATATGCGGTACTACTGTCGATGGACTGCTCAATGTTAATCCGGAGATCAAGAATGTCCGCTTTATCAAGAAGGGGCAGAAAATAAAAATCCCGCAAATCGCAATGCCTGTTGTTCAGAATATCTGTGGCTCACATACGATTGCCCGTAAAGGCGAGACAATCTATACAATCGCATTCAGATGTAAAACCACTCCAGGAGCGATTATTGACCTTAATGAACGCCTTGGAGAACTGGATCAGATCCCTGAGGGGCAGACGATCAGGATTGCAAGATCGACAATTCCAATGAAACAAAAATAGACATAAAGGGGCGCTGTATAACTTTATGGCAGCGCCCATCTTTTCATCCCCCTTTGGCAAAACAACTCCCCTCGACACTTCATTCAAAAGTCTTACAGATAGTTATAAATACCTCTTCTTCACGTTAACGTTCCTGCAAATTCAAGCAATTATCGGGAAGATTTTCTTATCTTTTATTGAGACAACATGATATTCACGTTGATTTATTGTAATCGGGCGATTTAAGATCGTGCGGAGAATAACAGGTCTGAGAACAAAACCAGCGAAATAATTATCATGTACAAATTTTTGTATCTAAAAACTATCCTAACCGTTTTTATTTTTACCGCTTTTTCTTCAGTTGTATCCGCTCAGGACAAGCCAAACACCCCGGCAAAAGAGGCCGAGACCAAAGAACAACAGGCTGCCCCCGAGAAAGATACGGGTAAATCCAAAGCCAAGCTCGTCCGAGCTGAAAAATATATGATTGTTACTGCCAATCCTCATGCCACAAAAGCAGGTAATGAGATCCTCAAGGCCGGCGGCAGTGCCGTTGACGCCATGATTGCAGCGCAACTGGTGCTAAATCTGACAGAACCACAATCATCCGGCATTGGTGGTGGTGCATTTCTTGTTCACTGGAGCCAAAAAGACAAGAAGCTTCAGACATATGATGGTCGGGAAACAGCTCCTGCTTCTGTAAAGAGCAGCCATTTTCTTGATGAGAGTGGAAAGCCACTTGGGTTTGCCGAAGCAATTGGCAAAGGGCTGGGGATAGGTGTTCCCGGTATTGTCAGGCTTATGGAACATACACATAAAAAGCATGGCAAACTGGAATGGAAGAAGCTGTTTGAACCCGCGATTGAGCTTTCCGAAAAAGGATTTGCCGTTTCTCCCCGTTTGAATAAGTTACTGAGCAAGGCAAAGCCTGAGCGTTTCGGCCCCAAAGCCCGGACCTATTTCTATGATGAGGCAGGAAAAGCAAGACCTGAAGGATATATTCTGAAAAATCCTGAGTTTGCGGCCTCTCTGAAACTTACCGCTGAAAACGGAGCCAAAGCATTTTATGAAGGGACAATTGCCAAATCTCTTGTTGAGACGGTAAAGGATTTCAGCAAAGGCAAAAATGGCATGTCAGAAAAAGATCTTTCCTCCTATGTGGTCAAGGAAAGAGAACCGGTATGTGTGAAATACCGCAAGCACAAGGTTTGTGGGATGGGGCCTCCATCATCGGGCGCACACACTATCGGAATGGTACTGAAACTTATTGAGCCTTATAATTTAAAAGCAGGTGCCAGCAGCCATCAGGTTCTTCATTTAATTGCTGAAGCCGAAAAGCTTGCATATGCGGACAGAGGCCAATATATGGCTGATACCGATTTCGTACCGCTACCTTCTGCATTGCTTGATAAAAAATATCTTGAAAAACGAAGAAAGCTTATCAATCGTACCAAGACGATGGCCAAGGCCAGCCCCGGACAGCCGGAGGTCAAGAAAGGCCTTTACGGACGGGATGCAACGGTTGAAAGACCTGGAACAAGCCATCTGTCAATCATTGACGCTGAAGGTAATGCTGTTTCGATGACAAGTTCTATTGAAACAGGTTTTGGTACGGGTGTTATGGTTGGTGGTTTCCTCCTGAATAATCAACTTACGGATTTTTCTTTTAAGCCAACTGATGCTAAAGGCGTTGTCATTGCCAACCGTATAGAGGCTGGTAAACGGCCACGCTCTTCGATGTCTCCTACTATTGTTTTTAATAATGAAGGAGAGGTTGTTCTTATTGTCGGATCTCCGGGAGGCAGCAGAATAATTCTTTATGTGCTGAAGACTATTATTGCCATGGTTGACTGGGGAATGGATCAGCAGGCTGCAGTTGAGCTGGCGAATTTCGGATCACGCAATGGACCATTTGAAATGGAAAGCCCGGGAAACTCTATGACAAGGCTGTTTTTACAGTCATTTGGTCATAAAGTCAGACTCGTACCGATGACCAGCGGCCTTCATGTTATCTTGAAGTCTGGTGGAATTTTGTATAGTGGTGTGGATCCACGTCGTGAAGGAATGGCTCTGGGGGAGTAATCTCCCCCTTTTCGGGGCATGACAGGCACTTAACCACCAATGAGAGAAATAAAAATGATGCAAAACGTTAAAACGATTTTGCTGGCTATAGCTATTGTTTTATGCACAGCGGTCTCTGCCCAGACTGCAGATATAGCAAGTTCATTTATTGAAAAAACAAAGCAGAAACTGGAAACTTTTAAAAAGCAGTACCCTTCTATCGCCAGCGCCTTTTTACCGTCAGCAGAGAATAATTTTAAAAATGAAATCGAGCTGGCGAACCAGTTCTATGACAGCCTTGCATCAGATAAACAGGATATTGGTTTCAAGCTGCTTCATGAGCAGTCTAAAAA
>JBOEGA010000051.1:0-8695 GCA_050633205.1 Methyloligellaceae bacterium
CTGCAGGCTGCTGAAGATATTCAGGAAACAGCCTGGACCATACGTGAAGATGGCAGCTTTGAAGCTCCCTGCGCCCGCATTGATACGGACGTCACCGACATTTATACAGCCTGCTCATTTCAGGACATTACAGGCCAGAGAACCCAGAAAGTTGTCCATATACTTCGTTATCTGGAAGCCCGTATTAATGCCATGGTCAGCATCTGGGGGTTGGATCAGGAAGAATTCACTTCAGCTAAAGAAAATGACAGCCAATCCATTTCTGACAGTCGGCCTGACGCACATCTGCTTAATGGTCCCCAGCTTGATGAGAATGCATTAAAGCAGGATGATATTGATGGCGTTATGGAAGAGGCTCTGGAAGACAACAACCTGAAACCTATTGGTAAAAATGAGAATCAGGCAGAAATTGATATAACTGCCAAATTTATAGCCCAGACAGCTCATGAAGTTGAGGCCCTTACAATTCAGGCTGTCGAAGTAGCAGAGGAGCTAATTCTTGCTGCAGAGACTATTGCAGAAGAGGCAGATGAAGAACTAACCGCATCAGACCATGTTGCGGAAGCCCATGATGAAAGCCCCTTGTCCGAACAACCTGATACTTCACTGGAGATCTCATCTGAACCGGTAGATATACCTGTTTCCGAAGAAGTTATTCCGGAAAAAAATGACTATTTTTCAACAACTAATGCCTTTGAGGATATTGCAGATTCTCCTGAATTGACAGCATCTGACGATAGTATGTCTGACACTAATACTGAAGACCTGTCCATGGCTGATGAGGATATTCAGCCCACTTCTATACATGATGAGCAAACTGAAGCACTATCATCAGAAATAATAGAAAATGACGATCCCTCAGACATATCTCTTCAGAACAATGAATTTGAAGGAATTGAAGAAAACGCAGCTCTGACAGAAACAGTAGAAGAAGAAGATCATATACTTGCTGAAAATCATGAAGAAAAAGAAATTTCAGCAGAACTGACAGATACCTCTGAAGATATTACAATCGGGTCTCTGGCAGATGACATCACTGAAACCACAGAACAACCAGCAGGATCTGATGATGATACACCTCTGATAGAGGAAGAAGTTGAAAGCGCGGACAGTATCATTAATGCTCTGGCTCAGGAGCTGGATGCCATTAAAGACGTAACTGTTGAAGCTACAGAAGATGCCGACAGGGAAACACTTAATGTAGATGAGGTGCAGGGCTTTGAACAGCAGGCAACCCCCGCATTTGATCAGGACAACACTTCAGATAATTCCATCGATGCAGCAGATACCGGGGGTATTTCCATGGAACTATCTGAAATATCTGAAGAAACTCCCCCTCCCCTCTCCCTTCTGGACGAGGACCATGATGACCATATAACAATCAGCCAGGAACAGGCTTCCTTCGTAGAACACTTTTCCAGAATACAGGAGGAACTGCAAAGCAGAAGCATCAGCACCGAACCGGATGCTGTAGAAAGCGAAAGCACTGCACAGCCTCAGGAGCAATCTGATTATGAGAGCGAAGCTCAGGAGAGTCTAAGTACTGAAAATGCTTTAGAAGCTGAACTTGACACAGAAATCAAAAGCGCTACCGAAGATGAAAGTAAAACCGAAACTGAACAGCAGGATAAAGGCTATAAATCTTCAGACTGGGTCGGACAGAATCTGTATTTACTTCTCGAAGAAGAGGAAAATGAACAGCCTTCAGATGAGGACACTATGTCCAGTCGGCTAAGAGATTTGCCAGCATCTGCAAAAACAGCAGCATTTGAATAAATCTGGCCTTATGGGTACGCTGTCTGCCCAATAAAAAAGAGAGACCAGTATCTGGCCTCTCTTACTGAATAGACTATTCCATATTTTATTTAAGAGTTACTCTAGTGAGATACGATACGGGCTGTTCCACTCGCTCCGTCATTTCTCTTCCAGAACACCTGCCCTTTGACCTGGCTTAATTTATAGCAATAGGACTTACTTTTAAGCCACTTATTCCAGGTTTGGCACAAACTGTTTTTTGCAATCCACCAGCGACCTTTGTCTTTTTTAGGCATACTTGTAGGGATAATGGAAGCCAGACCCTTCAGGCGGCCAGACATAAAACCACCACTACGATATTTAATAGGTAATTCAACACCTGTCGCAACTGACAGATATATGGTTTTACCTGTTACCGCACTTCTTAATTTGGGCCCTTTTAGCTGTTCTGCCTGCACATTGCTACCAGCAAACACCATAAGAACCGCAACAGTAAGATACTGCAAGAATCTCATATTAATATCCTGTATTGCACAACGCTGATGCGTTGAATTCAAAACTTTCTATTCAGTTTCACAGTCTGGTAGCACCATAAAACGTCATGAATTAATCACAAAAACATTTCTACAAGCTTTTCAACAAGCTTGTTTTATTGACCTGCAGACCGTTGCAAAATTAATGCAATTGGAATGCCAGCTACTATAAAATTAACCATAATACCGATGGAATTTTAGCGTTTAAGGAAACCCGATACTTGCTGGATAAGAATTTCTGAGGGTATCTGCTCCAGATTACGGTTAATACCACTGAGCTTCGCTACACCCAACTGCCCAATACCCTTCTCTAATTGAGATGATACAATCCCTTCATATTTTCTGTATTGAGGATCTTCACTACCTACAACAGCTAAAACCGGGAAAGAAAAATCTGAAATATATGAGAACAGTGAATGCTCAGGCTTTGGCAGGTAGTAATCAATAAAGGCTGCAACAGTTACTCTTGCCGGATTACAGGACAAAAACGGGACACCTTCAAGAAGTTCCTGTTCTCTTTGTTTTTCAACAAATTTCTGGGCATTGACTAAATATTTGCCAAGGTCATCATTAAATTTTACAGAGAATTCTTTATAAGCCTGCTCAGGAGACAGATCCAAAGGCATCACCATTATTAGCTTTGAAATTAAACCGAGATATATCTTGGGGCTTTCACGTTTTTTTCTTCTGCGCCGTTTCTTCTTGCGTGCCAGCTCCTTTTTCTTTGCCTCTTCTTCTTCTTTGTGCAGCTTGATCTGCTCATAGACATACAAAGCAGCCTGGTTTCCACCTCTTCCCAGGCCGAAAAATGAAATTTTATTGGCTCCCTGCACGGCTAGCCATTCAACCCATGCCCCAATTTCCTCAGCACCATCTTTATGTCTGTGATTATGCTCAATAGCACATTGAAAATCACCTTCCCGCAAATCCAGTCCAAGACTTAAGTTGATCGCCAGACTATTAATTCCCTGCTGCTTCAATCCTTGCTGGAGGTCAGAAATCAGAGGTGATTTAGCATGTGACAATGTCTGGTGAATGATGATAACGATACCATCGTTTATTATGGACTGACCTGGTGCAACTTCCATAAATCCTTTCAGCTCAATACCATTATATTCAAGCTGGACATCTTCCGCTTTTACAGAGGATATCTGGACTAACATTGAACTCACTAACAAGAGAATTGCACCAAGGCCTGAAATCTGGAATTGGCGAAGCATATCGGGTCTCATTTGGGTTATCTTTGTTTTTTGTTTTAATTTTTCTAAGCCTGATTATTCTATGACCTTACTATCATGATCACAATGACATTAAACCATCACTGCGCAAATGTTTATAGCTTCTATCAATAAATAACAGGGAGATAACCGATTGTGGGATATTAAAATTTCTTTTTGACAGCGCCCTTCATGATAAAGCCGTCATCGGAGTACTGCTCCTCTCTGTGTACATCCTGATTCGCCCCATAAAGAAGTTCAAGACCAAAATTAAATGTTGGAAAATTTCCCAGAAAACCGCTACCTGGAATTTGTATACCCACCTTCTGATCTTTACTACGCGTCATCTCCGTAGTTGCTGGCTTAAGCTTTATTCCAGCACCCAGCTCACTACTGTTTTTTGAAGCACCCTGCTTACGACTATCATCAGGCAAGACCGAATTGGAAGTCTCTTCCTTAAATGCCCAGGCTGCAGCACAGTTCAGCATTAGCGCTATGATTCCAAATATAATATAATTGCTGCCCCGCATAAGCCCGCCCTCAGTTGCCGGCACATTATGCCTGACATTAATATAATAGAATTAATACTGAAATGTTATTAAACATACGACAGTATTCACCCAGTTATGTTACTCATGAGACGCTTACGCTACATATATACTAGATAGTTACCCGTATTTTCTGAAGAATAATTAAAAACAAAAAAACATGAGCTCGCTTTTTGCAATGCCCAACACCAGCTTGCACACGATACTCAGAACTCAAAACTCTGACTTCAGGAAGCAATTGCATATTAGAACTGCTTCCTGAAATATTACGTGGAATATCTTAGAATTTAATACGCGCACCTGTCATAACTGCACTAAAATCCTCGGTATTCACGCCATCAATCTGACCTTCATATCCTCGGAAGGAGGCATATAACTCCATCGCAGCAGCATCTATATTCTGAACGATACCGCCACCCCATACATCAACTTCAGATGATGTGGCTGCCCCACCAGTTTCAACCGCAAAGTCTTCGTTGTTACTGTACTCAACATATAGAGTAGTAGAGCCGGCATTGAAAACCCGCCGTTTTACACCTGCTTGCAGGTAATACATCGAACTGTCAGTTGCCACTCCATCAACATCACGCTCGTAATATGCGCCTGTCAGGAACAACCCTGTTGGCACGTGAACTACTGAACCTGATCCCATAATAGCAGACCAGTTCGCTGTATTATCGTCATTATCCTCAATATAACCTACGCCAAATGCAACTCTGAAATCAGCAAGATTACCGTTCCATTTAAGTGACGCATCCCAGACATCATCTTCACCCCAGGAGGCCGAAACAATAAAACCAAGAAACATCGGGCTGTCGTAGCGAACAATATCACCACGATCCGTATCCATACTTGCTATACCCTGTTGCATATCAGCCCAGGTGGCTCCACCACCGCCAACAGCTGTAAATGCTCCATTCCATTGCCTCGTATCAGCCGTGGCTGCAGCACTACTTCCACCGAGATTCACAAGAATAAGGTTATCAGTAGCCGGAGAGAACTGACCAACCGTAATTCGCCCCAGATGCTCTGACCGGATATACCATGCAGCAAGACGCAAATCGAGCGCACTATCAGTTCCGCCTCCATCATCATCGGCCGCAGTAACTGCATTGGATTCCGCTGAGTCATAATCAAACTCCAGAACATATCCGGCAGTTATGCCTCTCGTAACTCTCGCTGAACCACTAAAATTAATCCGGCTGTTTGATGTCGAGTTATCAACCACATAAGCATCATCTGTATTACCATCATCCCAATACATTACTGCCTTGTTTATCTGACCCGAAATTGTCAGACTGACTTTCCTGTTACCTTTCCGCGCTGTTGTGAGTTCCAGCTCAGAGACACGCTCTTCCAGATCGGCACAACAATCACCCCCGATACTACCTCCTGCATTTGCACTGCTATAAGAAGCCCCACCTATTGCGATACTCGTAAACGTCACTAACGCGAGACGACTGAGTACTCTATTTGTCTCAAACATATTTTTACTTCTCCACTATGATTACCGCACGCGTTACCCAAATACTCCGGGCAACCATCAAAGTTTTCCAGACAGACATCCTCCCAGACTCATCTTAAAGTCAGACTGATCGCCGCAATCCAGAATAGATCTTAAGTAAAAAAACATCTCCCTCATGATATTAAATATTAAATCGAGAAATACTTATTTACCGCAAGTACAACTATGTACTAATCACGCTATATTATTATCATAGGGAGAATTACAGATGCAAATTCAAAAAAAATCATAAAATAAAAACTGAATAACACAATTTATCGCATAAAATACACAATATTAAAGAATTTTATTAATTATATACTAGAAGATATATTGGAGAAAATTGACAAAATGCTGTGATAAGATTGATACAGCATCTGAAATGATAGAACATAGATACAAAAAAGGAGCTGTCCAAAAGAACAGCTCCCAATTTCGTCAACTTGAATTAACAAGTATTAGAACTGGATGCGAGTACCGATAACGATAGCATCTTCATCACCACCACCATTAAAGGCAGCATCAGCTTCAGTTGACCAACCAGCTACAAATAGGTCCATAGCAGCTGCATCAATTGTCTGAACTAGCTGGAAGCCAATTTTGTCAGCTTCGTCGCCTTGAGCATCTTCTTCAACTTGGTAGTCAACAGAGAATGCAGTTGTACCAGCAGCGAATACTTTACGCTTGATACCACCTTTTACGTAGTAAAAGCTCTTCTCATCATCAACATCATCAGCATCCTGATCACCAGCAGCGAATGTAACATTCAAGCCAGTTGGGATGTGCAATGCTGAAACTGAACCTGAAACAGTCTCAGTACCTTCTGAGTCTTCTTCGTTAAGGTAAGCAACACCTGCAGCGATAGTGAAATCACCAAAAGTTGAACCAAAGCGAAGAGCTACGTCATAGTCTTCATTGTCCTGCCAAGAAGCAGATACTTTGAAACCAGCCAAAGTTGGAGAGTCGTAACGAACACGCTCTTTACGGCTATCACCATCAAGCTGATCAAAAGCGTGACCAGAAGTAGCATAACCAGAAAGGTTGCTTGTACCGTTTGCAAGAGCAGTACCTGAAAGGTCAATCTCAGCAATTCCGTCTGAAGCTGTTGAGCCTTGACCGATAGATAGTTTACCAAGAGTTTTTGAACCGATGTAAACATCATTATGACGAAGAGTAAGAGTATCAGGCCCTTCCTCTGCATCAGAGAATCCTTCAATTTCGAATTCTACTTTATAACCAGCATAAAGGTCTGAAGAAATTCTTGCTTTACCTTTAAAACCAAAGCGTGATGCTGAGTTTTCATTATCGATGATAGCAGTGCCGTCGCCAGATGTATCAATCTCATCTGAGAAAAGAAGTGCTTTACTTACTTGACCGTAAACAGTCAAAGAAACACGACGATTTCCTTTACGTGCTGTAGTTGCTTCAAGCTCAGCAACACGCTCTTCTAGGTCCGCACAGCAATTTCCGCCGATAGCACCACCAGCATGAGCAGTACCGCTCATGAACAATCCAGCTGCAGCAACTACTGCAAGACGACTTGTAGTTTTCATAAGTCCCCCAATCATAACTTCTCACTCCACTCTATTCAAAATAAAGCCTAATTTAATAACCCTGTAGCAGTACTTTTTAAGTTGTTTATTTAAGCAACTGCTATTTGCTGTTGTTGGAGCCTGATATGGGCGTTAACCCCGTTAAGGTTGTTTCTTAACTCATCGCCTCAACAACTTACGCTATTATCACTAATCGGGCCTGATGAATAAGTAAACAGAAATGGACTGAATTGTACTGGAGTTGTCATAGCCTGTGATTTTTTCAGCACAACATGACTCAACGAAATGAAATAGAAGTCAGTAAATCCAGTACTTTTTACCATGATACCTCATGCAAATCGCCCCTGACAAATGTGACGTTTTTACGACATGGAAGTTCACGCTCCCCAAAAACACTGATATACATTACCTTTTTGCGATAAATAACGGCTGAAAAGTGATCAAAACTAGCCATATATGCGTGACGAATTCATATTTCAGTTACATTTTGGACAAATAATATGATAACGAATAGTCGGGAGAATTATTCCTTAGTTGGACATTTTTTACCTATGCAGGCTGTTGAAAAAACGGCTAGCATCCCCTTCCAGGATCAATATTCCATCTCAAATGGCACGAATTTCTGAGAGAAAATGATGAGTGAGACGAAAAAAAACGATATTTTAGTCATCGGATCTGGGCCTGCAGGGCTTGCAACAGCTCTTGGATTGAGTCGTTTAAAGGTGGGAATCACCTGCTTTGGGCCTGAGATCCTGCCTGCTGCAGAGAATCCGGATACCCGGACCATTGCTCTATTTCAGGGAGCTATTGAATTTTTAAAGAACCTGGGCGTCTGGGAGGGGTGTATAGAGCACTCCACCAAACTGAGAACCATCCGCATACTGGATAACACAAAACGGCTTATACGCGCTCCTGAGACCGTTTTTAACGCCAGCGAACTGGGGCTGGAGGCGTTTGGTTACAATATTCCGAATGCCATTCTGATTGAAAAGCTTTATCAGGCTTTGCTCAAAACTAATCCTGAAGCGTATGTGGAAACCAGTGCTGTTACGGGTTTAAGCTATACTGACCGCAAGATTGTTGCGAAAACCGCAGAAGGTAGCAGTTATGCAGGAAAACTTGTTGTCGGAGCAGATGGCAGGAAGTCAATATCCCGCGATACTGCAAAGATTAAGACTGTATCCTGGAGATATCCCCAGACCGCACTGGTCTTTAATTTTGCCCATTCATTACCTCACGAAGAGATTTCCAATGAGTTTCATGGGGAAAATGGCCCCTGCACAACGGTTCCGCTTGCTGGAAATAACTCCAGTCTCGTTTTGGTGGAAAAACCAAATGAGATCCAGCGCTTAAATGCTCTTGATGATGAGCAGCTTGCCTTAGAGCTGGAAAAACGTATGCACGGGCTTCTCGGAGAGATTTCCTCTATCGGTAAAAGAGCGCAGTTTCCGCTGTCGGGGCTAACGGCTAAAACCTTTGCACAGAACCGTATTGCACTGATCGGAGAGGCAGCTCATGTGATTCCGCCGATTGGTGCACAGGGACTTAATCTGGGTTTACGCGATGCTGCGACTTTAATAGAAAC